>WRDW01000005.1 GCA_009779995.1 Oscillospiraceae bacterium
CAGCGTGAGCAAAACCGCCGCGAGGGTGGCTGCGGCGAACGCGAAGGGGTAGATCCCAGGCTGCCAGTTGACATACACGTCGTAGTACCAGAGCAGGGCGGCGGCCAAAGCCGCCGTCAGGCCCAGGGCCGCGAGGGAGGTTAAGATGCTGGTCTGCTTTTTCATAGTGACCTCCGAATCTCTCTTATTCAATGTAATGAATAATAAATGAACCCGCTTAACCATCTGATGGATTGGGACATTTTTGAGGAGACGCTTGACAGGGTAAAGCCGGACAAGACGCGGGGCGGCAAGGGAGGGAGGCCGCCGTATATCAGGTTTCCCCCCAAAGCACAACAGAAAAAACTCGGGAGGGCATTCGTCGCGCTGGCAAATGGAGAGTGAGGGGAGCAACCGCTGCTGCCGCTTGGATCAACAGCTACCCCCGCCGCCTGCTCGGCGGCCTTTCCGCCAACTTCTTCGCTATCAGGTGCCGGCTGGACAATTAATGTTTCAATTCGCCAATTCGCCTTATCTCCTTTTGGGCGAAATTTATCTTGACAAATCGTGTCTATGGTGCTATACTGTTCACGAGGGGTGGCGCTGCGTTAGGCAGACGGCCTTCCTCCCCTCGTTATGCTACGTGATGGAAGTAACCGCCCAGGCTGGTCAGGCTTAGGGGCGGTTACTTCTTGTTGCCACGTATGGTCATGAGGTACCCTGTCGCAATCACGAGGAATGCTAAGATGTAAATCTCTATGCTCATACAGTCTCACCCCCTTTCGGAAGTGAGGGGAGTAACCGCCGCTGCCGCGCAGCGCCGCTTACATTATACAATGCCCCCTTGAAAAATACAAGGGGTTATTTCCGTTAATCGCCTTTTGGGCGAAATTTATCTTGACAAATCATGTAGTTGGTGCTATACTGTTCACGAGGGGTGGCGCTGCGGTAGCAGACGGCCTTCCTCCCCTCGCAAATTGTGCTAGTTTGCAAGAAGTAACCGCCCAGCCTGTCGGAGCTAGGGGCGGTTACTTCTTACTGCCGTGGATGGACAGGATATAACCGGTTGCGACTACAAGGAAAGCCAGGATGTAGAGCGCGAAGTTTGCGTCCATCTTTCTCACCCCCTTTCGGGAGCAAGGGGAGCAACCGCCGCTGCCGCGCAGCGCCGCCTATATTATACAATGCCCCCTTGTAAAATACAAGGGGGTTTGGGAATTTAGTTGGGGTTAGAGAAGAGGGGTGAGTAGCTCTTTTTCAGTTGATAGTTACGTTCCCAAAGCCATAACCGACAAAACTATTTTTTCCGCTCTCAGATGTTCCCTTTTCCCACACTCTCCCTTTCAAAACATATCTAAATTCTATTTTTTCCACTCCTACTACATTTAACTTAAGTTCATACGGTTCCATATCGCCATCTAGCTCGATTCTTTTGATCTCACTCCCATCGCCTGTAATCAATAGCTCCGCGCTAGCTTTTGCTAAGGAATCAATATGCCCTATGATGCCAGTAATCGTCTTATATTCCTCTTTTAATATGTAACTAGCAATTGTTGATTTTTCCGAAGCGTCCTCTTGTAAGCTCCATGTCATACCATTACGGTACTCCACAGAATTCATTTGAAAATAATCAAATCCATCACCATAACCTGGTGGGAATTTGTGATAGGGACCTCCTGATGTATGTATCTCTTGTGCTGCTTGAAAAAAAGGTTTTGGTCCAACGAAAGGCCAATTTTTTTTCAAGAAGAAAACACCTAATAGAATTAAGAACACCAGGAGAAAGAGCAAGATACCTTTTGCCATCCACCTTGCATCCTTGGTTTCATTTTCACCTTCTCCTTCTGCTCCAAATTTCATTTTGAAAAATTCTAAATTGAATTTAAACTTTTTGGGTTGACTTGTGGTTGGTGTTTGTGGGTTGCTTGGTGCTGGCAAAGTGGGGTTTACATGAGAAGCTAGAGAAGCTGGCTGTTGAGGTTTATAGCGAATGGTCGTAAAGCTATCGCCATCCCCATTTCGAACATACTCCGGAAGATCATTCCCCCAGAAGGGATAAGTCGTTTTGGTTACTTCATCACGGTAATACCAATCGGGTTGATGCCTATGATCCTCCATCTCTCCTGTAAAAGGGTTCCTGCACGTAACCATATGCCATTCTCCTTGTATCTAATGGGATTTTCATTTGTCATTATACGACAACTCTTCCCAAAAATCAAGGGGTTTATTCCTAAAATTTTACTTTTTTAAACCGCCAATACGCCTCCCGCCACGCCTCCCCGTCATCCACCCCATACACATCCAAATCAAAGCTGCCCCGCACAACCTCGCGGGCCTGCCTCAAGTCGGCGACCTCGCCCTGGGCGATCATCTGCGCGAGCAGATTCCCCAGCACGGTGGCCTCCGCGGGCCCGGCCAAAACGGGTATCCCGCAGGCCCTCGCGGTCATTTTGCACAGCAGGCCGTCCTTCACGCCGCCGCCCATCACGTGCAGGGCATTGTAGCGTTTGCCGGTGCAAAGCTCAAGCTTTTCGAGGGTCGCGCGGTATTTCATCGCCAGGGATTCGTAGATGCAGCGCACGGTTTCGCCGACGGAACCCGGCGGGGTCTGGCCGGTCTTTGTGCAATATGCTGAGATGCGTTCCGGCACATTGCCATGGGCGATGAACGCGGGGTCGTCCGGGTCGATGAAGCGGGCGAAGGGCGGTGCCTCCAGGGCCAGGCGCTCCAGGTCGGCGTAGCTGTAGCTGTAGCTGTGCCTGTTCCAGTGGCGGCGGGACTCCTGGATGAGCCACAGCCCGGTGATGTTCTTGAGGAAGCGCGTTTTGCCGAAGCCGCTCTCGTTCGTTATGCTGTAGGAAAAGCTCTTATCGTTCACGATGGGCCTGTCCAGCTCCGTGCCGAAGAGGCTCCAGGTGCCGGAACTGATGAAGGCGAACTCTGAGCCATAGAGGTTCGCCTTGGCGAAATCGTCCTGCGCCGCTGGCACCGCGCACACGGCGGAGCCGGTGTCGTGGCCGCAGACGGAGATAACAGGCACGGGGCCGAGGCCGGTCTCGTCCTGGATTTCGGGTAGCAGCGTGCCCAGAACTGTGCCTGAAGGCACGATTTCGCCGAAGAGCTCTCGCGGCAGGCCCAGTTTATCGAATATGAGAGATGACCAGTCGCCGGTATGCACGTTCAAAAGCTGCGTCGTGCGCGCGATGGAGCTCTCCGTGGCCATCGCGCCGGTGAGGAAATAGCCCAGCAGGTCCGGCAGCATCAGCAGGCTTTTGGCCTGATCGAGCACTTCCGGGCGCTGCGATTTGAGCGCGTACAGCTGGTAAATCGTATTGAAAGGCAGGCGCTGCAGGCCGGTTTCGTCGTAGAGCGCCCTGGGTGTAAGGAGCTTGTCCACCTCTTCGATGACGCCATTTGTCCTGCTGTCACGGTAGTGAATTGGATTTTCCAGCAGCAGCCCGCGCCTGTCCAGCAGGCCGAAGTCCACGCCCCAGGTGTCGATGCCTATGGCGGTGATTTCATGCTGCGATGCTTTCGCCAGCCCGGTTTTGATTTCATGCAGCAGCCGCAGGATGTCCCAGTACAGCGTGCCGTTTACGCGCACGGCGTCGTTGGAGAAGCGGTGCAGCTCGTCCAGGGTGATGGCATGGCCGTCCCAGCGGCCGAGCATCACCCGGCCGCCGGAGGCCCCCAGATCGATCGCTATGTAATTTTTCTCACACATCCGCAACAACGCCCTTTTTCAAAATGACATTCGCGTAGAGCTCGGTCTCCCCCGTGGCGACGACGGCGTAGGCCTCCTTCGCCCTGTCGTAGAACGCGAAGCGCTCCACCAGCTCCACGTGGCGGTCGCCCTCCCGGCGCAGGATGCACTTGCTGTACTCCTGCCAGATGGGCGGGCGGATGGACGGGTCGCCGGTGTCCATCAGCGCCACGGGGCACTCCACGAAGCCGTCCAGGGGGAAGTACAGCAGGATGGCGTCCAGCAGCGCGGGGATGCCGTGGCCGTCGGCCCGCACGAGGCGCTGCGCCAGGGAGGCCGAGGGGAAGTTCGCGTCGCCGAGGACGAGCTCGTCGCCGTGGCCCATCTCGCTCAGGGTGGCGAGCAGCGCCGGGGAGAGGATGGGCGGGATATTTTTCAGCATGGTAATGCCCCTTTCGCAGTATGATCAAGCTATTTTATGCGCTTCGGGCGGAAGATATGCGGCTCCAGCCACTGGAATAGAAGCATTGCCAGCAGTGCGCAGGCGAGGCCCGCAAGAACCCCTCCAAGTATGTCCGTGGCGTAGTGCACGCCCAGGTACAGCCGCGAAAAGGCGATCAGCGCCGCCAGCACAATCCCAATGTACGATACCCAGCGCGCGTTCCCCACCCATTCTTTTTTCGAGCCGAAACACCACGCCAGCGCCGCCGCGAGGGAGGCCCCCGTGTGCCCGGAGGGGAAGGACATGTCGCTGGGCATACTTTTGGCCAGCGCGCCGCCCGGGAACACAGCCCGGTACGCCTGCATCCACCAGTCGATCTCCAGGTCATAGGGCCGCGGCCGGGCGAAGAGCGGCTTCATGGCGACATTGACGATGAGCAGCTGAAAAATCAGCGCGAAGACCATGATCAGCCCGATTTTTCTCGTCTTCTTGAAAATCAGGAAGCCCACTGCCAGCGCGATCCAGAACCACCCGCTGTTGCCCAGCATGGTGACGAAGTTGAAGAACCAGTCCAGCGCGGGGCTGGTCCCAGGGCTGAACACGCGGCCTATCCACTGGAAGGCGGCGGCGTCGAAGGAAAGGAAGGGTTCGAAGAGCATGAGTGGCCTCCAATGCTGAATTATGAATGCTGAATGCTGAATTATTTTTTCTGCGACTTACATATTGCTGTCAATAGCCGCAGAATCTCTTGGCAGTCCTTATTTATGCTTTCGTACTCTTTTTGCTCCAGCTCTTTGCTTGCATACATTATATCAAGCCAATATTCTGTTTCACTTGCTTCCTTCAGAGCTATACTCATTTTTGCATAGAAGTCTGGTTTGCTCTGTCCGCGTACCGCCTCTTTCACATTGGCGCCTATACTGGTTCCGCTACGTAAAAGCTGTCTACATAAATCATATTCAACTTTTCTCAGCCGAAGAAGCTTATACAGCCGAATAATCCGAATAGCAAAGGTTCTACTTTTGTCTACGATAATATTTCCATCAGCCACAAACTATCCTCCTAAATAATTCAGCATTCAGCATTCATAATTCAGCATTCAAAACGCCTCCCCGCAGACCTCCTCCAGGCACCACATCCCCCGCTCGAAGGTCTCACGGTCTATCCACATGCCGTTGGTGAAATCCGGCACGGGCACCGGCGCGCCGCCCATGGCCGCGCTTTGCTCGCTCAAACAGGTGATGGCCATCCAGGCGGCTGTGTCATAGACGTCGATTGGGGGGGCAACTTGACGTTGCACTGCATCTACAAATGCCGACAAAACCAGGTAGTCCATCCCGCCGTGCCCGCCGAAGTGTACGCCCTCGTCGTGGTAGGCCTTCCAAAGGGGGTGCTCGTACTTCTCGATGTAGTCGCTGAAGTATTCCCAATCGCCTGTCCAGCTGGAATGCGGCGAGACGCCGTCGATGTGGATGGCGTCGCCGAAGGGGGCCTCCAGGAAGATGCCCTTCGTGCCCTGGATGCAGTAGTCGCGGCTGTAGGGCCGGGGCAGAGTGCAGTCGTGCGTCAGGCGTATGGTCTCGCCGTTGGCGCAGGCGATGAGGGTATCCACGATGTCGCCCTCATTGAAGACTTGATTTGCCAGGTAGTAATCCGGGCCCTTCTCTCTCACGATAAACTCATGCAGGCCCCGGGCTTTCGAAGCCACGCTGTTGACTGCCAAAAAGCGATTGCCTCTATTGATGCGCAGTAATTTCGCAATCGGCCCGAGCTGGTGCGTGGGGTAGAGCTCCCCGTTGCGTCCAATAAAGTTGCGCAGCCGCCCGTGGCGATTTTCTTTCCCGTAGCCGATCTCGTCGCGCAGATCGTGGCGGTAGCCGCCCTCGCAGTGCACGATCTCCCCGAAGATGCCCTGCCGCGCCATGTTGAACAGTGCCATTTCTTTTCTGTCGTAGCAGCAGTTCTCCAGCAGCATACAGAACCTGCCTGTTTCTTCAGAGGCGCGCACCATCTGCCAGCACTCCTCCGTGCTCGCTGCCCCGCCGACCTCTATCGCCACGTCGCAGCCCGCGCGCATGGCGTCCACGGCGATGCGCCCGTGGGTGATCCACGTGGAGCAGCACAGCACGGCGTCGAGGTTCTCTTTCGAGAGCATCTCTCTGTGATTGCGATATACAGCTGGCGTTATGCCCGTCTTCTCTTCCACGATCTTTGCGGCTTCCTGTGCCCTGTCCTCGTAGACGTCGCACACGGCGGGCACAGCCACGCCCGCGATGCTGAGCATCTCGCGCATCTGCCCCCTGCCGCGCCCGCCGAGCCCTACGCAGCCGATGCGGATGGTTTTTATCTCGTTCATGATGATCCGCCTTTTGCTTATTATATATGAATTATACTATAGAATGGGGCGGTGCGCAAGGGGGGAAATAAAAATTAAAATCTCGCAAAAATCCAGTTGACACGATAGCTGAATTCGGGTATAATATTGTTATAACTAGAGATGGAGGGTACGCGAATTGCCGAGCATTCGACCAAGCGCATACTTGCGCAACAACTACAATGATATTTCCGAATACTGCCACGCGAGGATGGAACCCGTGTTTATCACCAGAAACGGCCACGGGGATTTGGCAGTCATGAGCATCGAAGCCTACGAAAAATTCTGCGGGCGTTATGAGCTGTATCATCTGCTTGACGAGGCACTTGAGGCTGAAAAAGCGGGAGATTATATGGATTATGATGAATTCATTGCGGGCTTGCGGAAGGAATTTGCATGACTTACAAAATCCGAATCATGAAACCCGCACAGGACGAGATGCGGGAAACCTACCGCTATATCGCAGAAGAATTGGGCAATCCTATAGCGGCGGAGCGTCGGCTTTCGCTGATTGACAACGCCATCCAGTCATTGAAGGAGAATCCGGGCCGATTTCCGCTTGTTCGGGACGAGTATCTGGCGTCAAAGGGGTATCGGATGATCGTTGTGAAAAATCATCTCGTCTTCTTCATCGTCCGCGAGAAGGAAAAGGCTGTATCCGTCATGCGCGTCCTGTATGGGCGCAGGGATTGGATGCGCCTGCTGAGAATAGAAGCGGCACATTTACAGGAATAGAAAAGCCATAAATACCCACTCCCCCGCATATACATGACAACAAACTTGTATTACGCGGGGGGTCATTCTATGCCTACGATAAGCCTGTGCATGATCGTCAAAAACGAGGAGGAGGTGCTGGCGCGCTGCCTTGCCAGCGCGAAGCCGCTGGTGGACGAGATCGTCGTCGTCGACACCGGCAGCGAGGACAGCACCAAGGAGATTGCCCGGCAGTTCACCGATAAGGTCTACGACTTCGAGTGGATAGACAACTTCGGCGCGGCGCGCAATTTTGCCTTTTCCCAAGGAACCTGCGATTACTTGATGTGGCTGGACGCCGACGATATTATATTGCCCGAGGACGCGGCGGCCTTTTTGTCATTGAAAGAAACCCTGGACAGTTCCGTGGACACTGTCATGATGAAATATAATATAGCCTTCGACGAGCAGGGCAAGCCCACGTTCAGCTACTACCGGGAGCGCGTGATGCGCAATTGCCCCCTGGCCCGCTGGGATGGCGCGATCCACGAGGTCGTTACGCCCTTCGGCAAGATCATCCACGCCCCCATAGGCGTCACCCACCGGCGCAAGGACAAAACCGACGCCCAGCGGAACCTCCGCCTGTTTGAGCGCCTGATCCAGCGGGGCGAGACACTCTCGCCCCGGGAGCAATTCTACTACGCCCGGGAGCTCTATTACAACGCCCGCTACGCCGAGGCCGCGGCCATGTTCGAGCGCTTCCTGAACGAGGGCAGGGGCTGGTTGGAGAACAACATCGAGGCCTGCCGCGTGCAGGCCCAGTGCTACAACGCCCTCAAGCAGCCCGAGCCCGCCCTGCAGGCCCTGCTGCGCTCCTTCACCTACGACGCCCCCCGCGCCGAGCTCTGCTGCGAGCTGGGCTACTATTTCTTTGCGCGCAATGAGTTCGAGAAGGCCGTCCAGTGGTATGCAACAGCACTATTGTGCCCGAAGAAGGAGGCCTCCGGGGCGTTTTTGCTGGAGGACTGCTACGGCTACCTGCCGCATTTGCAGATGTGCGTGTGCCTGGACCGCCTGGGCCGCACGGCCGAGGCCGTCGCCCACAACGAGGAGGCGATGAAAATACGCCCGCAGTCCAAGGCCTGCGAGCACAACAGGATGTATTTCGAGGGGAAGTGACAAGGCCCCGCGGAACGCGAACGCACGGCCCTCCCCCTAAGCGTACCAACGGGCATAAAGCCCGTGACGGGCTTGCGCCCGCGCTTAAAAACCAGCTTTTTCACGTCCCGCAGGAACCCTGCCCAAACATCATAGCACCTGCGGCCCGGCAATGCAAGCGCATTGACCGAATATTTATTTCGGCATAGCCTAAAACGCATTCGCAAGGGAGATTTTTCCCGAAGGGAATAATGGGCCTGCCAAAATATTTATAGCCGCTGGGAGGGATTGCCATGCCCGCAACGGTCAAACAGGCCTCCGGGCCCCCTATGCCCGCCCAGACGCCATAGTGCTGCGCACACTGCGGGAGGTCTGGCCCGCCTTCCCGAAGGATTTTTCGCCCGAAAGATTTTGCGTAAAAAATTTGCTTGACAAAAGTCTATAAATCTGATATGATATGCATAGAAGGGGAGCGCCCCCGGGCGGACACCCGAGGACGCAGCACCGCACAGGTTGCGGCTGCACCTCTTTCCTCTTAACGAGTTAGAAGGAACCGCCCAAGTTGTTGAGGCTTGAGGGCGGTTCTTTCTTTGCGCGCGTCACCTTGCGGCAACGCAATGACAGGATCGCTTGCACGATCGCGATGACGAAGGACGGGTCCGCCGCCAGCGCTGTGTATGTTTCCACCACTACCTGCCACAAAATACATAATATCTTCATCAAAGGCACCATCTCCTTTTCTATTACGTTCCGAACCCATCCAGAGCCGTAAAGAGCAAAGACAATGCAACCGCCACCCCTGAACAGGGCCAACAACAGTATATCACAGCAATTTCCAAAAATCAACAATTTTTCACGAAAAAATATTTTCTCCCCTTTGTAACATTCCCCCTATCCCAGCAGTCATACACACAGGAACCGAGGTGAGCCCGTGTCCGACTTCGAGGCCGTCTACCGCGAGTATTACCCCTTCATATGCCGCTACAGCTACTCCCTGTGCCGCAGCCGCGCCCTGGCCGAGGACCTCGCGCAGGAGACCTTCCTGAAGGCCATGAAGCACATCGGCTCCTTCCGCGGCGAGTGCAGGCTGGAGGTCTGGCTGTGCCAGATCGCCAAGAACACCTGGTACACCTACCAAAAAAAGCACGCGCGCGGCCTGGACGAGCTCCCCTATGAGCCATACACCCGCGACGAGGACCGTGAAGCCGCCATGGAGCTTCACCGCGCCCTCGACGCCCTGGAGGAGCCCACCCGCTCGGTCGTGAGCCTGCGGGCCCTGGGCGAGCTCCCCTTCGCGCAGATCGCGCAGCTGCACGGCAAGACGGAGAGCTGGGCGCGGGTCACGTTCCACCGGGGCAAACTCAAATTGAAAGAAATGATGGAGGAATCACCATGAAACAAACCCACAAACGCACCCTGACCCTAACCGTCAGCATCGCCCTGTCCGCCCTGCTGTTGGTCGGCCTGTTTGCCGCCTGCGGGGCCTCCGGCAGCGCGGCCCCTGAAAGCAGTGGCTACCTGAGCTTTGACGCTTCTGGAATGCTACAGAAAGCCGCCGCCGAATCACAGTTGCGTGACGGCGACTACAGCAACGTGTACGTGACGAACATGGCCTCCGTCATGGGCGGCGGGGAGGTGGAGCGGGGCCGCTTCGTCATCGCCCGGGCGAACGTCACCATCCAGACCAAGGCCTACGACGCCTTCACCGCCGCGCTGAAAGCCGGGCTCAAGGCCATGGGCGGCTACACCGACGCCTACAACGAGTGGAACTTCGACAGCGACCGCCGGGCCGACATCACCGCCCGCGTGCCCAGCGAGAAGCTCGACGCCTTCCTGGACAGCCTGGAGCAAAACGGCACCATCATGAGCCGCAGCGTCACGACGAATGACGTGACGGACGAGATGATCGAGACCGGCAGCAAAAAAGAGGCGCTGATCGCCGAGGAGAAGGCCCTGCTGGCGATCCTGGAGAAGGCCACGACCGTGGAAGACATCATCCGGGTGCAGGATCGCCTGTCAAACGTGCGCGCCGACCTGGAGAGCTATTCGCGCCGGCTTCAAAGCCTGCAGAACCAAGTGAATTACAGCACCGTGAGCATCAGCGTCAGCGAGGTCAACCGCATCACCACCCCCACGCAGAGGTTCGGCGTCCTCGCGAGCTCCAACTTCCTGGCCAGCCTGCGTGACGTCGGCAGCGGCCTGCGCAACTTTGCCCTGTGGTTCATATCTGCCATTCCCTGGCTGGTGCTGCTGGCCGTGCCCGCCGCCCTGCTGGTGTGGATTGTCCGGCGCGTTCGTAAAAACAGAAAAGCGAAGAAGGCGGGGATGTAAGTGACTGACTGTGAAATCATCCATGATCTCCTGCCGCTGTACCACGACAAGGCCTGCTCCCCGGCCAGCCGCGCGCTGGTGGACGGGCACGTGAACGCCTGCGAGGCCTGCCGCGCCATGCTTGCCGAGCTGGACGAGCCCCTGCCCCCGCCTGTCAATTCATTTTTGCCCCCGGCATCGCGCCTGAAGCAGGCGAAGAATAAGCTCGTGCGCAGGACGGCCCTGGCCGTCACGGCGGTGTTCTGCGCCATGGGGATCGTCGCGGCGGGCGGCGCGGGGCTCTACGGCGAGTTCGAGCGCGAGCGCCCGGTTTCATGGAGCGGATCCTTGCTGGCCGGGGCCACCGGGGTCGGCGCTGCCGGAGACGGCGCTGAACCCGAGGGACTTGGCGCTGTACACCTGGATTTCGCCCTCGCGCGCTACGCCCGGGCCGCTTGCCTGTTCCGCCGTCTCCCCACCTCGGATGGCGGCGGGGAAGACATCGCGATCATTCAGCTCACCCAAACCTGGGCGCGCAAAACCTTCGACACCAATCTGAGCGGCCCGGAAGTAGTTGCCCTGGGCGCGGGCACGGGCCTGACGCTGGGCAGGGGCGGGCAGCGGCACGACGTGGCCTACGGCCCGGAATACGCGCCGGAGTACTGGAACCCCGCGTGGGAGTACCCCGGCAGCCTGGCCGCGGTCTACTACCTCGACACCCCCTCGCCCATTGACCTGAAGGACGCCCCATGGATGGCCATTCTGGATGCCCTGAATCAGAACGGCAGGCTGCTCTGGGAGCGGGAGCTGTAGGGAAAACCACCGCCCGCATATTCCCTGGGAGGCGCATTTCCATGCGTCTCCTTTTTATTATTCTTTTCTCGCAAAAAGTCTTAAAATTGCCAAATACTATCTCAATTTGCCATGATTTGACCAAACTCCCACATTTTGTCGAGTTGAAAGCCTGAGATTTCCAGATAAGAAACATAAAATCCCTGCATATTCCAGATTACTGGAAAAAAAACATGAAAATATTTAAAAAAACACTTGATTTTTTTGGAATAAAGTGATACAATATTCATGAAACAATGCGCCAGCATAGCAGCGCATGAAATTTCGCGCCCTAAATCGTTAGAGCTATAAGGAGGTAAAAAATGAAAAGATTCGTAAACACGTCTGGACGTGAGCTTGTCATCTATGCCGACAGCAAGATGACGACCAAAATTGGTATGCTTTATCGGGACAGCGCTTGCTACTGCATCCTTGAGCAGGATGCAGCAGTCGTTGTGTTGTATAAAGTATCCTCCAATGGGGTATTTAAAGTCGGTTTCACCGACTACCTCCCGGGGGTACAAGAAGGGTAAGAGCTAGGATCCAAGCAGAAACTGGGACGTCCAACAAAGGGCCCAAAGGCATAGGGCCCAGAGGACGGCAGGGGCGCGCGGCCGCGTGCCCCTGTTTTTCTATGCCCGAAAAAACAGAGACGCAAGGCCGCGTCTCCGGCCGCAAGCGTATCAGGAATTTTTGCCGGGGCAAACTAAACCATACCTCTTTGATTGACGGGAGGAACCATGGAAAATAACGACAGCGAATATATGCCCCCTGAAATTTCCACCGAGCCCCCCGGCGGCGACGGCCCCTCCGACGGTGATGGCCGCGAACGCTCCAGGGAGCCCGCCCGCGACGTGGGCGGCGTGACCGTGGAGGGCAGGCGCGGGCTGATCCACTGCCTGACGGTGATCGGGCAGATCGAGGGCCACACGGAGCTGCCCTCGGAGACGAAATCCACCAAGTACGAGCACGTGATCCCGCAGCTGGTGGCCATAGAGGAGAGCCGAGAGGTGCGCGGCCTGCTGATCGTGCTCAACACCGTCGGCGGCGACATCGAGGCCGGCCTGGCGCTCGCCGAGCTCGTGGCCGGGATGCGCACGCCCACGGTTTCGCTGGTGCTGGGCGGCGGGCACTCCATCGGGGTGCCCCTGGCCGTGGCGGCCCGGCGCTCCTTCATCGCGCCCTCGGCCACCATGACCATCCACCCCGTGCGCATGAACGGCCTGGTCCTCGGCGTGCCGCAGACCCTCACCTGGTTCGAGCACATGCAGGAGCGCATCGTGCGCTTCGTGGCGCAAAACAGCCGCGTCCCCGCCGAGCGCTACCGCGCCATGATGCTCGAAACCGGCGTGATGGCCATGGATTTCGGCACCATGCTCTCAGGCGAGCAGGCCGTTGCCGAGGGCCTGATCGACGAGATAGGCGGACTTTCGCAGGCGGTAGAGGCGCTTTATGGGATGATACCGGAGGACCACCCCAACGAACCTGCGGGTTCGCCGGGGACCCCGGAGGAGGGGGAGGGGTGAGGGATTACAACAGTTTCATTAAAGCTCTCGCGGTGAAGGGCAGTGTTGACAAAGATGCGTTTATCTGTGCATCATGGTAATGCGCAATTTCCGTGAATAGCTCATAGCATTTGATTTTACACTCATAGTTGGGACTTAGTGTGTGCTGCTGTTTATACTTTTCAAGCAAACCAAAGCTTTTCCCGGTCATTTTTTTCAATTGATATAGGTCGTATTCCGGGTCGGCCCAAGAGCAGTTGAACGGGTCGATCACCGCGACAGCGTTTCGCTTATCCTCGTCAAGCAGGATATTTAAAGTGTTGTAGTCCCCATGAACCAGCCCTGCGCCTTCCGGTTCCACTTGAAAAATGCTATCGTACCGCTCCAGTGCATAGTGACATACATCAAAAGTTTTCTGCTTTATCTGGCCGGAAGCCAGCAGAACTTCTCCCTTTTTCAGCGTGCTTTTCATAACTTCTCGATAGTGGTCGTGCCAACTTGCGTTATAATTCCCGGCATCCAGTTCCCCATAGCCTTCGTGCGGCGCTGCGTGGTATGCCAGCAGGTTTTCAATGATTTGCCCGCCGATCCGATCCCTTGTTTTTGCGGAAAGAGCGAACTGGAATCCCGCGTTGACGCCTTGCAGGAACTCCATAACAAGCGCTGTGCTTTCATGAACATGATAGACCTGCGGCATCTTCAATGTGCTGTGTTGCGCAAGTGTCTCCAGTTGCAGCGCTTCACGTTTATTCATATCATCGAACTTATATAGCTTCACCACCGCCTGATGCGGCGGCTTATCAAAGGCGGCAAGAAACACCTTTCCGTAAAACCCCCCGCCAAGATATTTTATCCCAGTTGGTTGCGTATGGAAACAGTCGCTTACGACAGAGACCACTTGGCTTTCCAAGCCTCTTTTTGAGTTCGCCATGAATGTCCCTCCATTGAACAAGATTGCCTTGATATAGATATTCTATCACTTCTCATACGGCATTTCAACATCAATTTTTCAAACTTGACACCCACCCCCTCATGCTGTATAATAATTAAGCATTCAAAATTAAGCATTCAGCATTGAGGTAACACCATGCCCCCACCCATCCTCCTCACCGTCGCCGGCTCGGATTCCTCGGGCGGCGCGGGCATACAGGCCGACCTGAAGACCTTCGCGGCCCACGGCTGCTACGGCTGCAGCGCCATCACGGCGCTCACGGCCCAGAACACCCGCGGCGTCACGGCGATCCACACGCCCCCGGCGGACTTCCTCGCGGCGCAGCTGGAGGCCGTGCTGAGCGATTTCCCGCCCGACGCCGTGAAGATCGGGATGCTGCCGGACGCCGATTGCGTGCGCGCCGTGGCCGATTCCCTGCGGGGAATGCAAGCACCCATCGTCGTCGACCCGGTGATGGTGGCCACCAGCGGGGCGTCGCTCTCCAGCGACCCTGCCGTGGCGGCCATGCGCGCGCTGCTGTTCCCCTTAGCTGCGGTGATCACGCCCAACCTTCGCGAGGCCGAGGTGCTCGGCGCGATGCAGATCACCTGCGAGCGCGAGATGGAGGCCTGCGCCCGGCGCATCGGCTTCCCGGTGCTGATCAAGGGCGGCCATTTTCCGGGGCACGGCGCGAACGATCTGCTCTATATAGATGAAGAGGCCCTCTGGCTGCGCGCCCCCCGGCTGGACATAGGCGATATCCACGGCACGGGCTGCACGCTGTCCTCGGCCATCGCCTGCCGCCTGGCGCAGGGGCATACGCTGTACGAGGCGGTGAAGCTCTCGAAGGCCTGGCTGACCTGGCTGCTGAAAGAAAAACCCGATTTCGGCGTACCCAACGGGCCGATGATGCCACGATAGAATCCCCTGGCTCCCCCTTGGGGGAGCTCCCGCCGCAGCGGGTGAGGGGGTGGAATGGAGATAAAATGACCGTCAACGGCAAACCAGTAGAATATCAACCCATCACCCTGCTGGAGTATCTCCGGCGGGAGGGCTATGAGCCGTCCCACGTGGTGATAGAGCGAAACATGGAGATCATCACCCGGGAGCGCTTCGGAGAGGTTGTGCTCGGGGCGGGCGACGAGATCAATATTTTGCGCTTCATGGGAGGGGGCTGAAATGCTGAAAGAGAGAGAAGCGGCGAGAGGCCAAAAAATTCCCCTCCTTGGAGGGGTGGCCCCGCAGGGCCGGGGTGGTCCCCGCCAGTCCAATTTCGAGCTGCTGCGCATCCTGCTGATGCTCATGATCGTGTCGGTGCACATGGTGGGCTACGGCGGGCTGCTGGGCCACGCCGAGACGCCGCTTTCGGGCAGGGTGTTGCTGGTGCTGCTCAGTTCCGGCGGGAAAGTCGGCGTCAACGGCTTCGTGATGCTCAGCGGCTACTTCCTTTGCACATCGAAGAGCCTCTTCCAGTCCAAACGCCTGCTGAAGCTCTGGCTGCAAATCTTTTTTTATTCGGCGGGCCTGTTTTTCGGGCTCTACTTCGCGGGGCTGTGCCGTATGCACCCGGACGACGCCTTCCACTTCCTCCTGCCGGTGACGCAGAATATCTACTGGTTCGCCTCGGTCTTCTTCCTCCTCATGCTGGCCGCGCCGTTTCTGAACCGGCTGCTCCAAAGCCTGGACCGCAAGAGCTACAGGGCGCTGCTGCTGGTTGTTTTTCTTGCGTTCTCCCTGATGCCCACCTTCCTGCGGGTGCGGTATGAAGTCCCGCGCCTGTGCTGGTTCTTCTATTTGTACCTGCTGGCGGGCTACATCCGCCTGCACCCCGAGCCCATCTTCGACAAAAAATGGCCGACGCTGGCTGTGGCCGTGGGGAGCTATCTCGTCAGCGCCTTCTACGCGCCGCTGCACTCGAACCTGCTGCCCTACATCCCCCTGCTGCGCCACATGCCCGAGCGGTGGCACACGCCGGGGACCTCCGTGCCCGCGCTGCTGTGCTCGCTGGCGCTGTTCATTTTCTTCAAAAATGTGAATATCAAGGGCAGCAGGGTCATCAATCTGATCGCCTCGGGCACCTTCGGGGTCTACCTCCTGCACGAGCACGGCATACGTATGCGCCGCCTGATTTGGCTGGAGCTCTTCGATGGCCGCCCCATCACGGGCAGCACCGCCGCGCTGCTGGGCCACGCCCTGCTGGCGATTTTCGCCGTATTCGCCGTCGGCGTTGTGATCGATTTAATCCGTCAATACGCCCTGGAGCGCCCGCTGTTCTTGGCTCTGGACAAAACCAAACTCGGAAAGAAGTATTTGCAATGACCGACCCCTTCCGACTGGGCAACAAAATATTTACTTCTCGCTTCATCCTGGGCAGCGGGAAATTTTCCCTGCCGCTGGTGCGCGCCGTCACGGAGCAGGGCGGTGCCGAGATGATCACTCTGGCCCTGCGCCGGGCCAACCCCGGCGGCGAGGAAAACATCCTCGGCGTCATCCCGCCCGGGGTGACGCTCATCCCCAACACCTCTGGCGCGCGCGATGCCAACGAGGCCGTGCGCATCGCGCGGCTGGCCCGTGCCCTGGGCTGCGGCGACTATGTAAAAGTTGAGATTATGCGCGACACAAAGTATCTTTTGCCCGAAAATTATGAAACGGTTCTGGCCTGCGAAATGCTTGTGGATGAAGGCTTTCAGGTGCTGCCCTATGTCTACCCCGAGCTCGCCACGGCCCGCGCCCTGGTGAAGGCCGGGGCCGCCGCGATTATGCCGCTGGGCGCGCCCATCGGCAGCAACAAGGGCCTGCTCACGCGCGAGTTCATTCAAATTCTCGTGGAGGAGATAGCCCTGCCCATCATCGTGGACGCCGGCATAGGGCGGCCCTCCCACGCCTGCGAGGCCATGGAGCTGGGCGCCGCCGCCGTGATGGCCAACACCGCCGTCGCCACGGCCTGCGACCCCGCCGAGATGGCCTTGGCGTTCAAGCTGGCGATTGAAGCCGGGCGGCGGGGGTATCTCGCCGGGCCGGGCCGCGTGCTGGAGCGGGGAGGGGAGGCCTCCTCGCCGCTGACAGGGTTTTTGGAGGAAGAAGTCATATGAAAAGAGCGTCTTCCATAATTCTCACATTTGTTTTATTGTTCTCAATAGCATCATGCAGCTTCAATGTTGGCCAGCCTGAATTGCAAACGGAAGAGACCACTGACCGCGAAGATACAAGCCAACCAACAACGACAAGATCAGTTATCAATGATCCGCCGATAGATGCCATGAAAAACATTATAATCTCTTGTACACCTGAAGAATTGCTGCACACACTGGAAGTGTTGAATGTGCCAATCATTACCCCAGAAGAACTTCGTACCTTACATGGTTCTGGTTTTGATCATGAAGCATATTGGAGAGGCTTAATTGAGAATTACGTAAACGATGGACGTTTTTATAACTATACGTATGATGGAAGCTTTAGTTATTCCACAGCTGATGGAGATGGTTTTCATTTTAGTGAAGCCGGGAAACTTATTTACTGCGATTTTTATAGTATGCGCTTTTCATCAGGTGAGGGTGCGCGGATAGGAGACAGCCTTGAGAAGGTGCAAAAAATATACCGCCTCACCGAAACAATAGCATCACCGCCCAACCACATTGTTTTTGATGCAACAACAAAAGATGGAGCGTATATTTTTCATTTTGAAGATGGCGAACTGAAAAGCTGGTTTTTCGGTGACGACATTATAGTTTTGCGCATCATGTTTGGCTATTTTGATTAGAAACGTGAAGATATGAGACAAACCACCTCCCCCCCCATGGCCTACCAGCCCGGCATGGAGGCCATAGCATCGAATATCATGGAGCAAACGCTAGACGCCATGCGCGATTTTTCCCCGGAAAAGTATGCGCAGGATGATGTCCGGCGGGCCTTGGCGATGCAAAACCGCGATATAGAAGCGTTTGCGGCCCTGCTCTCCCCCGCCGCCGAGCCCCTGCTGGAGGACATTGCCCGTGCCGCAAAACAGGAGACCCGCCGCTGGTTCGGCAACGGCGTGGCGCTGTTCACGCCGCTCTACATCGCGAATTACTGCGAGAACCACTGCGCCTACTGCGGCTTCAGCTGCCACCAAAAGATCCGGCGCGCGAGGCTCACCATGGACGAGCTGCGCCGCGAGGCCGGGGCCATCGCCGCCACGGGCCTGCGCGAGCTGCTGGTGCTCACCGGCGAATGCCGCGCCGCCTCCAGCGTGGAGTACATAGGCGAGGCCCTGGGCGTGCTGAAGGGCTACTTCGGCGTGCTGGGCCTGGAAATCTACCCCCTGAACATCGACGAATATTACTACCTGCGCACGTGCGGCGCGGATTACGTGAGTGTATATCAAGAGACTTATGACCCTGTTTTGTACGAAAACGTGCACCCCCTGGGCCCCAAGCGCTGCTACCCCTACCGCTTCTATGCCCAGGAGCGGGCGCTGCTGGGCGGGATGCGGGGCGTCGCCTTCGGCGCGCTGCTGGGCCTGGGCGATTTCCGCCGGGACGCCTTCGCCGCCGGTTTCCATGCCTGCTGTACGCAAAAAAAAGTTCCCCAGGCGGAAATCTCCTTCTCCTTCCCGAGGCTGCGCCCCGCCGGGGACATCACGGCCATTTCAAACGCGATTACAGAGCGCCAGCTATTGCAGACCATGCTGGCCTACCGGCTGTTCCTGCCCTTCGCGGGGATCACAATTTCGACACGCGAGCGCCCCGCCTTCCGCGACGCCGCGGCGGGACTTGTCGCCACGAAGATGTCCGCAGGGGTGAGCGTGGGCGTGGGCGGGCATCTCGAGGCGGCCAAGGGCGACCCGCAGTTCCTGATTGCCGACGGTCGCGGCGTGGCCGAGGTGCGCGAAATGCTCGCGCGGCAGGGCCTGCAGGCCGTGATGATCGACTATGTGGGGGTGTAAAGTGAAATGCTTGAAATTGCGATAACGAACCGGCATCTCTGTAAAGGCAATTTCTTAACGCAGATCGAGAAAGTGGCCTCTCATAAGCCTTTTGCTATTTTGCTGCGGGAAAAAGACCTGGATTTCGACAAGTATTTTGCCTTGTCACGCGAGGCGAATCGCATCTGCTCGCAATTCGATGTGCCATTGATTGCGCACACGTACGCCGTGCCGGGGACGCAGGATTTACATGTGCCCTTCGCCCACGCAAACGAGGCACTGACGCGCGAGTATTCACTGAGCGTTTCGGTGCACTCCCTCGAAGAAGCGCGCGGAGCACAGGCCTTGGGGGCGAAATTCGTGATCGCGGGGCACATTTTCGCCACCGGCAGCAAGCCGGATCTTCCTCCGAAGGGGCTTGACTTTTTGCGGAAAATATGCGATACTGTGCAAATCCCGGTGTTCGCCATAGGGGGTATCACCGGCAACAACGCAAAACAGTGCCTGGACGCGGGCGCGGCGGGCATCTGCAGAATGTCCTATTGGATGGAGCTGTGACGACAAGAATGCCGAGAAAACTCTTCTGCGAGCTGGGGCCCCGGGCCTACCAGGTCTCGCTGTGGAAGGTCTGCGCGCTGCGGCATCTGCGCAATTTGCGCTGCCATGGTATCATCGCGCGGGAGCACAGCGAGGCGGCACTGCCCTGTCTGGTGTATGCCCACAAATCGCTCATCCGCAGGCGGCTGGGCGACGTGGACATGGCCCTCCAGGAGAACAAGGCGGTGAACCTGGGCCTTGCCGCGCCGAAGCTCGACGGCATCCTCATCCGTCCCGGCGAGACCTTCTCGTTCTGGGCCCTGGTGGGAAATACCACGGCGCGCAAAGGATATCTCGACGGCCTGACGCTCTCCAAGGGCCGGGCCTTCCCGGGCGTGGGCGGCGGCCTTTGCCAGCTATCGAACCTGCTGCACTGGATGGCCCTGCACAGCCCCCTGGAAATCGCCGAGCACCACCACCACGACGCCTACGACCTCTTCCCGGATTTCGGGCGGCAGGTGCCCTTCGGCTGCGGCACGTCGATCCAGTACAACAACCTGGACTACCGGCTCACGAACAACACAGAATATGTTTTTCAGCTGCGGGTCTGGACGGACGAGACGCATCTGTGCGGGGAGCTGCGCGCTGACAAGCCGATGCCTTTCCGCTGGCATGTCAAAGAGACAGAGAGCCGCTTCGTTCGACAAGGCGAAGACCTTTACAGAGAGAACGTCATCCTGCGGCGAACGATAGACCCCGTGACAGGCAACACCTGCGCGAATGAGGTCATGCGCCGCAGCCACGCGAAGGTGCTGTATGATGAAAAGTATATCACTTGTCAAATCATGGAGGGGTAAGTGGCGAGGAAGCTCTTTTGCGAACTGGGCCCCTGGGCCTTTCAGATTTCGCTGGCCCGGCTGCGCGCGCAGCGGCATATCAAGAACCTGTGCAGCCGCGATGTGATTGCCCGGGCGCGCGGCGGGGATTCCCTGCCTGTGCTGGTCTGGGCGCACAAATCGTGCATACGCCGCAAGCTGGGCGGGGAGGCCTGGCAGCAGGACAACAAGGCGGTGAATCTCGCCATCGCCGCGCGGGAGATTGACGGCGTACTCATTCGCCCCGGGGAGACCTTCTCCCTTTGGGCGCTGGTCGGCAGCGTCACTGCAAAAAAAGGCTACCTCGAAGGCCCCTTCTTCAAGAAAGACCGCCTCGTGACGGACATCGGCGGCGGCATGTGCCAGCTGGCCGGGGTGCTGCACTGGCTGGCCCTGCACAGCCCCCTGGAGGTCGCCGAGCGCCACCACCACAACGGCTACGACCTCTACCCCGAGCCGGACGGCCTCGTCCCCTACGGCTGCAGCAGCTCCATCAACTACAACCACCTGGACTACCGGCTGCGCAACGGCACGGACAACACCTTCCAGGTGCGTATCTGGACGGACGAGACACACGTCTTCGGCGAGCTGCGGACCGAGAAAGAACTGCCCCTGCGCTGGGAGATCGAGGAGATAAAAAGCCGCTTCATTCGACAAGGCGATGGCCTTTACAGGGAGAACGCGATCGAACGCCGCACCCTGGACGCCTTGACAGGAAAGCTTTTAACCAGCGAGGTCATCCGCGATGCCCGCGCAAAGGTGATGTACGATGAAAAGTATATCACTTGTCAGATAGAATGAAAGAGACGCCCAGCGGCGTCTCTATGATTATACTATTGTCTCCCCCAGCAGAATCTTCGGCATGGTCGTCAGGCAGCGGTTCCAGCGCTTGTAGAATTTCTCCATGGCGGGTACGGCCAGGTGCCCGTGGGTTTCGGCGTCCTCCAGGGCGAGGTATAGCATGTAGGTCACCTTGCCCACATAGCGCGTGAGCCGGATGGGCGGCTCGCCCGCCTTCACCGCCTGGAAGCTCTCCTGCCGGTGCGTGCGCTTGACGTAGCGCACGTCGATCACCCCGGGCTGCGCCCGATAGAATTCCGCCACCTCGCGCATCAATGCCTCGATCTCGTCCTGCTTTTCGATTTTCGCCTCGTAGATGCAGATTTCACAGAACATGCCGCGCCGCCTCCTTTAATTCCCTTGCTGCACTCTCAATATCTTTCGCCCCAAAAATCCCCGAACTGACAGCGAAACCCGCCATGCCGCAACCCTTGAGACTGGCGATGTTCGTGCGGTCAATGCCGCCTATCGCGACGACAGGAATGCTTACGCTAGCGCAGATTTCGCGCAATAACGCAAGCGGCATGGGCAGGGCGTCACTCTTTGTCAGCGTCCCGAACACCGCGCCGCAGCCCAAATAATCCGCACCGGCGGCCTGCGCGGCCAGGGCCTGGTCAATAGTGCGCGCCGTCGCCCCCAGGATTTTCCCCGGCCCGAGCAGAGCCCGCGCGGCGCGCAAATCGCCGTCGGAGAGCCCCAGATGCGCCCCGGCGGCGTCCACCTGCACGGCAATATCGGCTCTGTCGTTGATGATCAGCGGCATGTGATGGCGATCTGCGATGACTTTCACAGAACGCGCAAGACCAAGCAAGGCCTCGTCCGAAAGGCCCTTGGCTCTCAGTTGCAGCATCGTAATCCCGCCGCGCAGGGCGGCCTCGATTGCGGGGAGATTCCCATCGGAGATGGCGTAGAGCAGCAGGCTGCGGCGCAGATCATTCAGCATTAAGCTCCCTTCGGTCATGGCAGCTGCGCTGCATTCAGCATTCATAATTGAGAAAACATGTCGTCCATGCCGTAGCGCCCGGCGGGCTTGTCCGCAATCCAGCGCGCGGCGGCCAGGCAGCCCGCGGCGAAGATGCGCTTGCTGTAGGCCCGGTGGGTGAGCTCCACCACCTCGTCGAAGCCCGCGAAGATCACCGTGTGCTCGCCCGGCACGGTGCCGCCCCGGATGGAGTGGATGCCGATCTCGTTGCCGGGGCGCGCCTCGCGGCGGCCCTGCCGCTCGTAGACGTAGCCCCGCGGCGCGGCCAGCCCTTCGTTGACGGCCTCGGCCAGGATATACGCCGTGCCGCTGGGCGCGTCCACTTTTTGGTTGTGGTGGGCCTCGACGATCTCGATGTCGAAGCCCTCGCCCAGCACCTGCGCCGCCTGTTTCGCCAGCTGCTTGAGGAGCAGTATCCCCAGGGACATATTGCCGCTCTGGAACACCGGAATGTGTTTCGCGGCGTCATCGAGCATGGCGTATTCGCCCTCGCCGTAGCCGGTGGTGGCCAGCACGGCGGGCAGATTCTCCCGGATGCAGTATTCCAGCAGGGTGGGCAGCAGGGAGGGGTGCGAGCAGTCGAGCACCACGTCCGGTTTAACGTCGTCCACGTCGGCGGGGCTGGGAAACACGGGAAAGGGCAGGGACGTGCGCCCCGGGGCATGGTCAATGCCCGCGGCGATGCGGGCGTCCCGCCGGTTTTCGCAATATTCGATCACGGCACGGCTGAGGTTGCCATTGCAGCCGCTGAGTAAAATATTTAACATGCGCACCTCCTGGGTATTGCGGAGACGCACTGCCGTGCGTCTCTACATACAAAATATCGTTTTAGCGTGGAGACGCAGGGCAGCTGCGTCTCCACCCAAGCCTGCTTGGGCCTTTCACACCATCCCATGCCTCTCCAGCGTCCCCTTCAGCTTTGCCAGGGCCGCCTCGCCCATCTCGCACAGCGGCAGGCGGCAGGGGCCCACGGCCTTGCCCATGAGGTTCAGCGCGGTCTTCACGGGGATGGGGTTTACGTCGAGAAATAAGTCGTTGCAGAGGTCCAGCCATTCCAGCTGGAGCCGCAGGCACTCGGCCTGGTCGGTCAGGCCCGCGATAGCCATGGCGTGCATGGCTTCCGGGGCCACGTTGGAGACCACCGAGATCACGCCCTTGCCGCCCAGGCCCATCAGCGCGGCGGTCTGGTCGTCGTTGCCGGAGTAGAGGTGCAGGTCGTCCCCGCACAGCGCCATGGTCTTCGCGATGGCCGAGACGTCGCCGCAGGCCTCCTTTGTCGCCACGATGTTCGGGTGCTTGGAGAGCTCGGCGTAGGTCTCGGGCTGGATGGTCATGCCCGTGCGGGAGGGCACGTTGTACAAAATAATAGGGATATTGACCCTGTCGGCAATATAATAAAAATGCTTGACCAGGCCTCTCTGGGAGGTCTTGTTGTAGTAGGGCGTCACGTGCAGCAGGGCGTCCGCGCCGTCGCGCTGGGCGGCGATGGAGAGCTCGGCGGCGAAAGCCGTCTCGTTGCTGCCGCAGCCCGCGATCACGGGCACACGGCCCTTGACCTGCTTCACCGCGAATGCGTTGACTTTTTCATGCTCTTTTGGCGTGAGCGTGGTGCTCTCGCCTGTCGTTCCGCAGATGACGATGGCGTCGGTCCCCCGGGCGATCTGGTCGTCGATGAGCTCGGCGAGTTTGTCGTAATTGACGCTCATGTCCGCGTCGTCGTTGAACGGTGTGACGATGGCCACGCCCGCGCCGGTGAAAATTGTATTCTTCATGAGAGATTACTCCTTGACTAATAAATTTTGTTGTGATGCAAAGCGTTCAGCCGCTCCGCGGATGCCTTCCTCACCCCGCCCGAGGCGGGGAGCTCCTCCCACGGGGAGGAGCTTTGGGGATTAGGTGGAACACGCCATCGTCTCTCCCAGTCTTGTAGTTGCATAGCCCGCTTACGCCTAATCCCCCAGGCTCCTCCCCGTGGGAGGAGCTCCCCGCCTCGGGCGGGGTGAGGAAGGCTTCGCGGAGCGACGCATCTTTGTGCAGCCTTTTCCACCTGTAGGGCAGTCTAATAACGCCTAGCCAAATCTTGCGCCGAGATAATACGAAGCTCCGATGAGAATTGCCAGTACCAACAGGCATACAAGCCATTTTATTATGCGATACCGGCGCGCCTCTTTCTCGGTTGCAAACATCTTGAGTTTAAAAATTTTCATGCCTTGTTATCCTCCAGTTTATGAAAAATTAAATATACCCCTGTGCGCAAAGCAGCTCCGCCGTCAGCACCGAGCCCCCTGCCGCGCCCAGCAGGGTGTTGTGGGAAAGGCAAACAAATTTGTAGTCGTACTGGCTGTCCTCGCGTAAACGCCCAATCGAAACCGCCATGCCGTTCTCCAGGTCACGGCAGAGCTTCGTCTGGGGCATGTTGTCCTCGGCGAAGTAATTCAGGAACTGCTTCGGCGCGCTGGGCAGGTGCAGCTTCTGCGACTCGCCCTGGAAATTCTCCCATACGTTCAGTATGTGTTCCTTGGAGGGCTTCATGCCCTCGGCGAAGCGCACGAACACGGCGGAGAAATGGCCGTCACTCACGGGGACCCGGATGCACTGGGCCGTGAAGTTGGGCAAATCGGCGGTTTTGATGATGCCGTCCTCCACCCAGCCGTAGATTTTACCCGGCTCTTTCTCCGACTTCTCCTCCTCGCCCCCAATATAGGGGATGATGTTGTCCACCATTTCGGGCCAGGTCTCGAAGGTCTTGCCCGCGCCGGAAATCGCCTGGTAGGTGCACACCAGAACGTCCTGCACGCCGGGGAAGGGGAACAGGGCGGGGACGTAGTTCTGTATGGAACAATTCGATTTTACGGTCACGAAGCCCCGCGCTGTCCCCAGGCGTTTTCGCTGGGCGGGGATGACCCCGGCGTGTTTCGCGTTGAGCTCCGGCACGATCATAGGCACGTCCGGCGTCCATCGATGCGCGCTGTTGGAGGACACCACAGGGCATTCGGCCTTCGCATAGGCGTCCTCCAGCGCACGGGTTTCGTCCTTGGGCATATCCACCGCGCAGAAGACGAAGTCCACTAGCCCGGCCACTTTTGCTATGTCCGCCGTGGCGTCGTAGACCATCAGGTCTTTCATTTTCTCCGGGCAGGGTTTCTCCAGCATCCAGCGGGATTCCATCAAATCCCCGTAGGTTTTCCCCGCCGAGCGGGCGCTGGCCGCCAGCGCGGTGACGGTGAACCACGGATGGTTCTCCAGCAGCAGCGCGAAACGCTGCCCCACCATGCCTGTAGCCCCGATGATGCCGACCCTGTAGTTTTTCATGTTTGTTCTCCTTCTGTTTAGTTGGCTTGTTGTTGTGGGAAACGCACAGCGCCTCTTTATTCTGGCACAGACGCACAGCCGTGCGTCTCTACAAAAATAGCTTGCATTCTTGCCCGAAATATTTTATAATATTTCTTAGCCATTATATCATAGCACAGAATAGGTGGGTTCGTCAAGAAAGGATGATTATTTTTTGAAAAAAATTATTTCGCTGGCGTTTGTGCTGGTGTTGTTGGTGTTGTGCGGGTGCGTGAATACGCCCGAACAAACATATGCACCAGAAGTGTTTGCCTGGGATAAGCCGGCCGAAGACTACGAAATGAGCTTTAACTATGATTCCTTCATGTGGCCGGGTCAGTTCACAATATACGAGTTGATGGAGCACTTCGGAAGGCCAGAACGCCTATGGGCCGATGCAACGGACGCACTGAGCCTTGGGATTGGAGTGAATTTCGATGGCATAGGGTTTAGCTTGAGCGGTACCACGGAGCAGCCCGGCAGAGAATATTGTCTTCCGGATTCTCTGTCAGATGATGATGGCCTGATACCCAGTGTGACCGGCATGGCGCTGCGCCTGCCGCTGCGTATCACTACCGTGACCGGTGCGCAGCATTGGTTGCCGCGCGATATTCGGATTGGCGACAGCTTGGAAACTGTGCTGGATGCGCATCCAAGAATGCCACACGCGGGTGAAGTCTACGGGAACCGCGACGCGCGGCTGTACTATCGCCATCAAAAACGATGGGGCGTGCAATACGGAGTAACCTACTTTTTTACGGAGGGTATATTGACTGAAGCGCGCATTGAGTGGCCCCAAGAGGCTGAGCCGCTCGAAACTGAGGAAAGGGTTCCGCCGACATGGTATCCCTACACCGAATTCGATGAAAGCCTACAGCCGGGGTACTATTCGATCAATGAACTGGCCAAGCATTTCGGCGAGCCGATCTATCTCATCGGTTCGTGCGTAGCGAATATGGGGCCGGGCTACAATATATACGGGCTGCTGGCTGTGTATGAGGGCATAACACTTGAGATGTGGGATGATGGCGGCGATGTGATGCTTTCGTACAACATGAATGACTATGACCACCGTCCGCTTGTTCCAATTGAGTCCGACAAGGCTCTGCGCCTTGAGCTTGCCGGGCTTACAGTGACAGGCAAGAACATTTCTCTGCCCCGGGGCATCCATGTCGGCGACAGCCTGGAAAAAGTGCTGGATGCTTACCCAGGCGAAACCTACAGGGAGACCGATGACGGCAAACTGGTGCTTGACTGCAACTACTACAATAAATGGGATGAAAAGTGGATCAAAAAACATGCCAGCTACTTGCCTGAATGGACATACGGCATCAGATATTATTTTGCTGACGGCAAATTGTCAGGAGCAAGGCTTGACTGGTTCAATTCCTGGGCCCACTTCGACTGATCGCACGAAAGGACACCATGAAAACCTCCGACTTCCACTACCACCTCCCCCCCTCGCTCATCGCCCAGCACCCCGCCGAGCCCCGCGACAGCGCCCGCATGATGGTGCTGCGCCGGGACGACGGCAGCATTGCGCATGATATTTTTCGCAGCATAGGGGAGTACCTCACCCCCGGGGACTGCCTGATTTTGAACGACACGAAAGTCCTCCCCGCGAGGCTCTATGGCACGAGAACAGATACGGGCGCGAGGGTGGAGTTTTTGCTGCTCAATCAAGTTAGAGAGAGCGTGTGGGAGTGCCTGGCCGGGCCGGGGAAAAAAGCCAAGCCCGGCGCGGCGTTCGCCTTCGGGGAGGACATGCGCGGCGAGGTGCTGGAGGCCCTGCCGAACGGCAATCGTGTCGTGAAATTCACCTGCCGGGGCGATTTTTATGAGGTGCTCCACCGCATTGGCGAGATGCCCCTGCCACATTATATTACCGAAAAACCGGCCGACGCCAGCCGCTACAACACCGTTTACGCCAAAGAGGAGGGCTCCGCCGCCGCGCCCACGGCGGGCCTGCACTTCACGCCCGCGCTGCTGGACGAGCTGCGGGGCAGGGGCGTGGGCATAGGCCGCGTCACGCTGCACGTGGGCCTGGGGACGTTCAGGCCGGTGAAGGCCGAGCGCATCGAGCAGCACGAGATGCACGCCGAGCACTATCATGTGCCACTGGCTACAGCCGCTTTGATCAACGAGACGAAGGCCCGTGGCAATCGCGTCATATGCGTGGGAACAACAAGCTGCCGCACCCTGGAGGCCGTCATGCGAACGCATGGAAATATTGTCCCCTGCGAGGGCTGGACGGACATTTTTATCTATCCGGGCTATGAATTCCAGTGCGCGGACGCCCTGCTCACCAACTTCCACCTGCCCGAGAGCACCCTCATCATGCTGGTGAGCGCCTTCTACGGGCGCGAAAAAACCCTCGCCGCGTATGAAACTGCCGTGCGGGAGGGGTATCGGTTTTATTCGTTTGGGGATTGCATGATTATTTTATAGGAGGTATCTGTGATGAAGATCAAAGATTATTTGCTGGGAATCCTTGCGGGCTGCTTTATGGTTGCGCTATGGTATGGGCAGATGGTGCTAAGTTGGCTAAATATTGGCGGTGGCATCATTTGGCTGCTCGTGTATCCGGTGATTCCCGCGATACTCTTAGTCCGCTTACTCAAGCATGGGCAATTTAAATATTACTATGTGAAGTTTGGCCTATATTTGGTTTCTGCGGTTTGTTTTCATGTGCTGTGCCTGCGGCTCAATCTGCCAGATGCCCTGTTGAATGCCGTCTTTCCGGGCTATGGCGAGATGTCGGCGGGTGGTGGATTTGCTATCATGGTCATGGCAGGTATCAATTTGGTATATAAATGCGTCGCGATTCTATTGACGGGATTCGTTTGTTGGTTGAAATATGACAGTGTTTCACAGCCGGCAGAACATGCGTCTGTGGATTGAAAGGAAATTTTTGTGACGGCGATAATTTGATTCTAACCACAACCCGCACCGACACCCACGACGACCTGGGCCTGGAATAGCGCTCACAGTAGAAAATCAACAGCCAATCGGGTTGAATATGGCACTCACGCAGGCCCGCATAGCTTCCCTTCAGCGGATGGTCTTTGTGCTTTGGATCCAGCGGTTTTTGCTCACGCAGTTGTTGAATGACTTTTTTCAGCAAAGCAGTATTCAACCCGCGCCTGATAACGCGCTTGAAATCTCTGCGATACTGCGCGGTAGATGCTAATTCCAGCATACTGTCCTCCTACGCCGCCTTTGCACGGGTTCTTTCCTCCAGAAGTCGGGCTTCTTCCGCGTCCTCCGCCGCAATTTCCGCCATGATTTCCGCTTCGAATTCCTCATAGCTGGAGTACGTCTTCGTCTGCACTCTGCCCGCGATGATGTCCTTCGTCTCCTGGATGGCAGCAAGCGTTTCAGCGTTGTAACGAGGTTGATGCGGCTGGAAAGGTATTCGATACTCCAGCAGCGCTTGATGAAGGAACATGTTGACCGCATCGGACACAGTAAGCCCGTAATCCGAAAACAGCTCCTCCGCCTGTTTTTTTACAGAAGGTTTGACGCGAATATGCAGGCTTGCGGTTTTTTCCATATCATATCACTCCTTTTCCCTATTATATCACAATGCGCGCACAAATGCAACACATTGCGAAAGGAAATTTTTGTGTTCCAGCTCCTCATGACCGAAAACGCCGCCCGGCGCGGCGCATTAACAACCCCCCACGGCGTCATCCAGACCCCGGCCTTCATGAACGTGGCCACCGGCGGTGCCATCAAGGGGGGGGTCTCGGCGCTGGACATGCGCGATCTGCTGCGCACCCAGGTGATGCTCTGCAACACCTACCACCTCCATGTGCGCCCCGGGGACGAGCTGGTGCGGGACATGGGCGGCCTGCGGGCCTTCACGGGCTGGCAGGGGCCGGTTCTCACCGACAGCGGGGGCTTCCAGGTGTTCAGCCTGGCCAAGCTGCGCAATATTAAAGAAGAGGGCGTGACCTTCGCGTCGCATGTGAGCGGCGCGCGCATATTCATGGGGCCGGAGGAGAGTATGCGCATCCAGGCGAACCTGGGGAGCGCCATCGCCATGGCCTTCGACGAATGCGTGGCCAACCCCGCGCCCTACGACTACGCAAAGGCATCCTGTGAGCGTACATTCAGATGGCTGCTGCGCTGTAAAACCGAACACGCTCGCCTCCATGAACAGCGAAGCGACGGGGCCGCGCCGCAGGCGCCTGGGCAGCTGCTTTTTGGGATAAATCAGGGCTGCACATATGAGAATTTGCGCATAGAGCACATGCGGCAAATACGCGAGCTCAATCTCGACGGCTACGCCATCGGCGGCCTGGCCGTGGGCGAGCCCAAAGAGGTGATGTACAGAATCATCGCCGCCGTGGAGCCCCACATGCCGCGCGATAAACCCAGGTATTTGATGGGCGTGGGCACGCCGGGGAACATCCTCGAGGCCGTGCGCCTCGGGATCGACCTGTTCGACTGCGTGATGCCCAGCCGCAACGCCCGTCACGGGCATTTGTATACCGGGGAAGGCATAATCAACCTGAACAACGCCAAATATGCCCGCGACCCCCAGCCCATCGATCCGGCCTGTGATTGCACTGTATGTCAAAACCACAGCCGCGCCTACCTGCGCCACCTGCTCAAGGCGGGGGAGACTCTCGCCCTGCGCCTGTGCGTATTGCACAACCTGTATTTTTATAATTCTCTGATGGAAAAAATCAGGGCTTCTCTGGAGGAGGGCCGGTTTGCGGAATTTTACAGGGCGAATGCGGAACGGCTGGACGGGCGCATTTAAAAAACTTGCTTTTTCTTGTCTGATACGCTATAATGAAGCCAAGAAGACAAAAGGGAGCATTGCCTCATGAACGTATTGCTGGTCAATCCCAACATCGGGTTTCAGCCCTCCACGCAGCCCGCGCCGCTGGGGTTGCTGTCCATCGGGACGTACCTGAAGCAGCGCGGCTGCCATGTGCGCCTGTACGACCGCAACGTGGACAAGATGTCCCTGGAAAAGGTGCTGCAGGCCTTCCAGCCGGACGCGGCGGGCGTCTCTGTGATCTCAACAAAGGCCCTGGATGACGGCGCCGGAGTTTCCTGCAAACTCCGGGCGCTGGGGATACCCGTCATCTGGGGCGGCCAGATGGCCTCCGCTGTTCCGGAATTGATTTTGCGGCAGGGCATTGCGGACTATGTGGTGATAGGGGAGGGGGAAGTCAGTTTTTACGCCCTTTTGCAGGCCATCGAACAAAAGCAGGACATGGCGCAGGTGGACGGCGTCGCTTACCTGGATGCAGCCGGTTCAGCGTGCCGCACGCCGGAGCGCCCCTTCGCGGAACTGGCGGAATTCCCTGTGACGGACTGGTCCCTCGCCGACCCCCGGAAGTACATGCGTTCGCACATGTGCTGTTCCAAAATGATGTTCTTATACCTCTCCAAGGGCTGCCCGTGCCAATGCACCTTCTGCTCCAACGAGAGCTTCCATCACTGCAAATACAGAAAACGCCCGAACGGGCACGTCCTCGCCGAAATCAAGGAGCTCGCGACGAAATACGGGCTCAACGGCGTCGAGTTCGCGGACGAGCTGTTTGGCGTAAACAAGCGCGAGCTGTACGAATTCTGCGACAGCCTGCGGGAAATGAAATTGGATTTCGTCTGGGGCTGCTCCACGCGGCTGAGCCACTTGAAGCGCGAGGACCTGCAATACATGTACGACGCCGGCTGCCGCTGGATTTTCTATGGCGTGGAAAGCGGTTCGCCGGACATGCTCAAACGTATCAAAAAGGGGATTGACCCGGAAATCATAGGCAAGGAATTTGCGATTTGCGGGGAGCTGGGCATAGCCGCCTATGCCGGCTTTATCATCGGCCTGCCGGACGAGACGGAGGACCAGCTTCGCGCGACCGTACAGCTGATGCTCGCCCTCGGAACCACTTTTATCAACACATTGATGTTCTATCCCATTCCCGGCTCGGCGCTCTACAACGAGCTGGTCGGCAGAAAACGCCTGGTTCCGCCCGAAACGCTGCGGGACCTGGGCACTTTTTCGCTGTTTGAAAAAAAGACGGTCAACTATTCCAATGTGCCGACACGGGACTTGTATGTGGTGCAAAGCTGCTTCCACTGGAGGGGTTTCTTTGGAAAAAACAGCGCAAAAAACATGAAAAAGCACGAGTTCGCGCAAAAAACCATCGTCAGCTCGCTTCGCCAGATTACGAAGCAGGGCATATTGAACATGGTTAAATATCTTTTTTCGTCCGCCAGGATGTTTTTGATGATTGCCTGGTACGCCAACGCCTACCCGGGCATTCGCAGGAAGTACGGTCTTTCCTGAAAAAATAAAATGAACATATTGTAAAAATGCCGCGGTTGCCGCGTATTTCCAAAAAAACCTCTTGCTTTCTCCTGCCCAATCGGCTATAATAAAAAATACTGTACATCACTATTTTGGGAAGAGGAGCAAAGCGAATGAATTTTGGTTTACTGATGAACATGTTTCCCGGCGGCGGCGGTGGCTCTGGCGGGACGGCACAGGGGGGCAGCCCGACCACGATGGTCATCATGATCGTGGGGATGCTGGGCGTGATGTATTTCACGATGATCCGCCCGCAGCGCAAGCGCCAGAAGGAAGAGCAGGCCATGCGGGATAACCTCTCCATCGGCGACGAGATCACCACCATCGGCGGGATCATGGGGCGTGTTGTCACCGTGAAGGAGGACAGCATCATCATCGAGACCGGCGCGGACCGCACGAAGCTGCGCATCATCCGCACGGCCGTGGGGGTCAACAACACCAACCAGGAGAAGGCCCAGGCCGAGCAGGACGCCGCCAAGAAGGCCGCCGAGGACGCCCGCGCCGAAAAGATGAGCGAATCCGCCAGCAGCAGGAAAAAGAGCAAGAAGAACAAGGGCGGCGACGAATAAGGCTGGACAAATGCAAATGCGCCCCGGATTGATACCGGGGCGTTTTTTATGGTGTAGAGACGCAGCAGCTTTGCGCCTCTACATAAACGTCCTTTAAAATGGTCCGCACCCATCCCGCCGACCCAAACGGCGGGTTCCCGTGCAAATAATGGCTCCTGCAATTCTCGCCATCGCACGTCCATTCGATCAAGAACAGCCTTTGCTCGCCGCCGCACACGCGCAGGCGGGCGAGGGTCTTGTTTTCGTTCGCCGGCACAGAAAAATCCCCCTCCAGCAGGGTCTCGTTGCTGTGGGCGTCCCGCACGCGATAGGTTCCCTCACGCGCCTGCAATGAGTCGTTCCCCGCCACCAGCGCGATATGCCAGCCCTCCGGCTCGGCGAACATCAGGTGCAGGGGCCGCTGGGCCGCTTTGACCCAGTGATAGGCCAGTTTTTTGCCCCCGTACCAGTCCACGATGGCGTCGGAGATCTGCGGCCAGCCGTCCAGCAGGTTCCACCAGATGACGCCCGTGCGCTCCCACTTGCGCAGGCGCGCCGTCTCGATGAAGAACTTGAAGGCCTCGGCCTGCACCAGCTGGGAGGCCAGGATAAACTCGTCCAGGTCGTCCGGGATTTCGCCGAACACCTCGGCGATCTGGTTCGCCATCATGGCGTTGCGGCCCGCCCAGGGGTCGCCCTCCTTCGCGGTGAAGCAGGAGGCGTGCAGATGCCACTCGGCGTTGCCGCGCCAGGGCCGGGGCTCCGGCCAGACGTTCTCCGGCGTGAACATTTTCTCCAGGCTCTCCCGGTTCGGGCAGCCGTGGAAGCCCATCTCGCTGACAAAACAGGCATGAGAATCTGTGTAAAATTTGTCTTTGTAGTAGATGCGCGGCCCCCAGAGATGATCTTCGGAGGGCTGGCCCAATCCCGCGATGAAGTCCGGCGCGTAGTAGGGCGAGCTGGGCAGGTAGTCCCGCGTGCCGTCGTGATTTTCGACTTCGAGGCGCAGCACCTCCCGTGTGGCGAAGTTGCGGTTGGGGTCCAGCCCGGCGCTGCGGTAGTTGTAGTCGCACTCGTTGTCGCCGCTCCACAGGGCAAGGCTCGGGTGCTGCCGCAGCTTTTGGATCACCTTCCGGGCCTCTATGCGCAGCTGCGAATAAAATTCTTCGTCCCTGGGGTAGAGATTGCAGGCCATGGTGAAATCCTGCCAGACCAGGATGCCGTATTGATCACACAAGTCATAAAACGCATGATCTTCGTAGACGTTCCCGCCCCAGCAGCGCAGGATGTTGCAGCCGAGATCCTGCATCATGCCAAGGGCTTTCTCATAGCGCGCGGCGTCCCGGCTGTGGAAGGCGTTCAGGGGCACCCAGTTGCTGCCCTTGCACAGGATCGGCTCGCCGTTGACGTAAAAACAGAATTTGCCCGGCTTTTCGCGCGTTGTTATATCTGTCCTCTCAAGCTTGATGGTGCGCACGCCCAGGGTGTCCCACTTCTCGCAGAGCAGCTTCTCCCCCTGCCACAGAGAGAGCCGCACCCGGTACAGGGGCTGCTCGCCATACCCCGCAGGCCACCAAAGCTGGGGATGCTCCAGTTCCGCCTCGTCCGTCCCGGCGGCGAACCACAGCACCTTCTCCAGCGCGAACGCGGGCACTTGGCTCTCGCCCAGAAAGCCCTCCAGCCGCCAGCGCAGGCCCTCCCTGAGGGCGGTCGTCTCGAACACATAGAAAATTCGCAGCCTTGCCTTATCGGCTTCCCTGTCGATGCGCAGGGTGCTCAGGAACATCTGCGTCACCCGGTGCGGCCCGCGGCGCTCCAGGCGTACGCCCCGCCACAGCCCGCAGGTGACGCAGCGGCACATAATGTCCCAGCCGTACGACGACGGCGCGCGCCGCAGGCGCAGGCTCTCCATGCAGCAGAAGTGGTGCCGCGTCACCGCCGGGAGGCTGTCCGCCGTGTCGGCCGCCTCCTCGATGGGCGAGGCCAGGCGAATCACGAGCTCGTTTTCGCCCTCGCGCAGGAATTCTGTGATGTCGAATTCATGGGCGATCAGCGCGTTGCTGCTGTTCCCGAACAATTCGCCATTCAGGTAATACTCCGCCACGCAGTCCACGCCCTCGAAGACCAACACGGCGCGGTGCTGCGCACAACCACCCCGGCCCTGCGGGGCCACCCCTCCACGGAGGGAAATTGGGGAAGAGAGCGTGAAGACCTTTCTGTACCACCACTCGTAGAATTCATATTCCCGGAGCTTCATCATGTGCAGCCCCTTGTAAAGGTCTTCGGGCAGCAGCCCGGCCCGCGAGAGCGCAAGCGCGGCCTCGCCGGGCACCTCGGCGGGGAGGGGCGTATGGGCGGCCAGGTCCGCCGGGGTATTTACGGGCGAACCGCGCTGCGGAAAGCCGAAGAGCTCCCAGGCGCCGTCAAGAGATTGGGTGTTGATCATCGGATTCTCCTTCTGAAAAAATATAATTTTTCTATTGACATATCGTGCGGAACACACTATAATAGAGTTGACAATACAAAATACCGCACAGTGCGGCGATTGGAGGCGATAGCATGGACAAAGACGACCTGGTTTCCGGCTTCCTGCTGGAGCTGCGCAGGGGCACGGTGATCCTCTGCGTGCTGGCCAAGCTGCGCAGGCCCGCCTACGGCTACCAGCTGGTGGCCGACCTGGCGGATACCGGGCTGCCGGTGGAGGCCAACACGCTCTACCCGCTGCTGCGGCGCCTGGAGGCCCAGGGCCTGCTGGAGAGCAATTGGGACACCGGGGGCGCGAAGCCCCGCAAATACTACGCAGCCACTCCCTTCGGCCTGGAGGTGCTGGAGGCGCTCAAGGGCCACTGGCAGAACACCGCGCAAAGCCTGAATGCAATTTTAGAGGAGGACCCGTCATGACACACGAACTGATCGAGCGCTACATCTACGCCGTCACCCGCCGCCTGCCCGCGAAGCTGCGCGGGGATGTGGAGCGGGAGCTCGCCAGCCTGATCTCCGACATGCTCGAGGCCCGCTGCGGCCCGGTGACGCCCGAGGAAAGGGACGCGCGCGTCGTGCTCACGGAACTGGGCCCGCCCGGCAAGCTGGCCGCGAAATACAGCGGCGACGAGGGCAGCGCCCTCATCGGCGGCGAATACTTCCTGCTGTACAAATTCGTGCTGAAGCTCGTGCTGCCCATCGCCGCGGGGGGCATCGCCTTCGCCAGCGTGCTCTCGCTGCTCCTGAACGGCAGCCCGGAGCCGAACCCCTGGATTCTGTTTGCCAAAACCTTCGGGCAGATTCTCGCGGGGATTGCCGGCGGCTCCATACAGGCCTTCGCCGTCATCACGGTCGTCTTCGCGGCGCTGGAACGGGGGAAGGTCAGCCTCGGCGGCGGCGATTTCATCGATTCGCTGCCCCTGGTGCCCATCATGAACGAGCGCATCAAGCCCTGGGAGCCCATCGCCGGCATGGTATTCTGCGTGGTCGGGGCGGCGGTGTTCCTGGGCTTCCCGCAGGTGATCGGGATCGGCGTTTTCACAACGGGCGAGGCTTGGGTGCCCGTGTTCAACGCCCAGGTGCTGCGCTCCCTCTGGCCGCCCGTCGCGCTGTGGGCGGCGCTGGGCGTCGCCAGGGAGATCGTGCGGCTCATCGAAGGGCGCTACACCTGGCGCCTGGCGATCGCAACCCTCGTGGCGAATTTGCTGATGGCGGTCTGCGCGGCGCTGGTGCTCTTGCGGGAGAAACTCATGCAGCCCCCCTTCATCCAGTACATCGACGAGATCATCCAGGAGCCGCTCATCACCGCGCTGTTTGCCCACCTCAACCTATTCCTCCTGGGAATCGTGCTGTTCGCGCTGCTGCTGGACATGGGCACGGCATTCCTCAAGGCGCGCAAGCATGGCAGGATGTAGAGACGCACGGCAGTGCGTCTATGCCTGGCATCCCGCCCCGCAGCCCGCGCAGGCCTCACGGCAGTTGGGCGTCGTTTGCGCGGAAAATGCCCGCTCCTTCTCGCGCCACAGGAAGGCCTTCGTTACGCCATAGCCGAGGTGCTCCCAGGGGAGCGCCTCGTCCTTTTCGCGCTCGCGCAGGTATTCTTTTGGATCAATGCCCAAATCGTCGAAGCACTCCTTCCAGAGCGCGGGCCTGAACTGGTCGTCCCAGCCGTCGAAGCGCGCGCCGCGCCGCCGGGCCAGTTCGAGCACGTCGGCCAGGCGCCCGTCCCCCCGGGCGAACGCGCCCTCCAGCAGGCTGGTTTCGCTGTCGTGATAGCTCAGCTTGATCTTCTTGTTTTTGATCGCATTGCGCAGCAGCGCCTGCTTGCGGGCGAGCTCTCCGCGCGTGTCCATGGCCTCCCACTGGAAGGGCGTGAAGGGCTTGGGCACGAAGCCCGCCACGCTCAGGGACACCTGCACACCCTTGCCCTTGGGCCTGTCCGGGCTGCGATAATACTCGTCAACGACTTTTTGCGCCAGCTCGGCGATGCCGAGAATATCCTCGTCCGTCTCCGTGGGCAGGCCGATCATGAAATAGAGCTTGACGCTCGTCCAGCCGCCCGAAAACGCCTGCCTGGCCGTTGACAGAATCTGCTTTTCTGTGATGTTCTTGTTGATCACGTCGCGCAGTCTCTGCGTACCGGCCTCGGGGGCGAAGGTCAGGCCGCTGCGGCGCACCTGCGCCAGCTTCTTCATCATCTCCTTGGGGAACTCGTCTATTCGCAAACTGGGCACGGCGACGTTGATCTTTTGCGGCACGGCCCAGTCCAGCATGGAATCGAGAAGTTCGGGCAATCGCGTGTAGTCGCTGGTACTGAGCGAACACAGCGAGACCTCCTCGTAGCCCGTGTTGTCGCATAGCGCGCGGCATTGCGCGTCCACAATCTCCGGGCTTTTTTCCCTGACGGGCCGGTTCAAAAACCCCGCCTGGCAGAAGCGGCAGCCGCGTATGCAGCCCCGGAACAGCTCCGTGACCGTCCTGTCGTGCACCACTTCCAGCAGCGGCACGACGAAGCTTTCGGGAAAATAGCACGTGTCCAGGTCTTTCACGATACGCTTTTTCACGGAAGCCTGATTTAATGCGGGCACATAAATCCCCTCAAGCTTTGAAGCCGCCCGCAAAAATTCCTCTTTCGAGCTGTTTTTGCGCTTGTGCTCGGCCAATAGATCGAGCAGCTCGCCGCTGACCTCCTCGCCCTCGCCCAAGACGAAAATATCGATGAAGGGCGCAAGGGGCGCGGGGTTGCAGGCGCAGGGCCCGCCGGCGATCACCAGCGGCGCGAGGCTGGGCCTGTCGGCGCTGCGCAGGGGGACGCCCGCCAAATCCAGCATATTCAGCACATTTGTGTAGCTCAGCTCATATTGCAGCGTGAAGCCCAGCAGGTCGAAGTCCCGCAGGGGGTCGCCGCTCTCCAGGGCCCAGAGGGGAATTTCTTTCTCGCGCATGAGGGCTTCCATATCTGTCCAGGGGGCGAAGCAACGTTCGCACCAGCAGTCCGCCCGGGCGTTGGCCAGGCCGTAGAGAATCTTCATCGCCAGGTTGGACATGCCGATTTCATACGTATCCGGAAAGCAAAAGGCATAGCGCAGCAACACTTCATTTGGGTCTTTCATGATGCTGCCGGGTTCCCCGCCGGTGTAGCGGCCCGGCTTTTGGACGAGGGGGAGCAAAACTTCAAAATCGCGGGGGCTGAAATCGCGGAAGGGCATAGGTGAAACTCCTTTGGCGTAATGATAATATTATATCACAAGGCACACCGGTTCGCAAGGCAAAAATAACCCTTGCCAAACCCACATGCCGCGTGTTATAATACTTCAATCTTACCCGAAAGGAGCCTTCCCGATGCCCATCAATATCGACGCCCGGCTGCCCGCGCGCAGCGTACTGGAAATGGAGAATATCTTCGTGATGAGCCGGGAGCGCGCCATGGCGCAGGACATCCGGCCGCTGCGCATCGCGATTCTCAACCTGATGCCGACGAAAATCGAGACCGAGACCCAGCTGCTGCGCCTGCTGAGCAACACGCCCATCCAGGTGGATATTGAATTGCTGCAGACGGCAACCCACAGGCCAAAGCACACCCCGCAGGAGCATTTATTGCAATTTTACAAGACTTTTGAAGAGATCAAGCACGAGCGCTACGACGGCATGATCGTCACCGGCGCGCCGGTGGAGCACCTGCCCTTTGAAGAAGTGGACTACTGGCCGGAGCTGTGCGAAATCTTCGAGTGGAGCAAAAAGCACGTCTGGTCTGTGTTCCACATCTGCTGGGGCGCGCAGGCGGGGCTGTATTACCACCACGGCGTACCCAAGTTCCCCCTGCCGCGCAAGCTCTCCGGGGTCTATGTGCACATGCTGACAGACCCCGTGCACCCCCTGGTGCGCGGCATGGATGACGAGTACCTCGCCCCGCACTCGCGCTACACCGAGGTGCGCCGGCAGGACATCGAGGCCGTGCCCGAACTGCGGGTGATCTCCTGCTCGGAGGAGGCCGGGGTTCACCTGGTGAGCGACGCGGGCCGCCGCAATATCTACGCCACGGGCCACTCGGAGTACGACCGCGAAACCCTCGCCGGGGAGTATTTCCGGGACGTCAACAAGGGCCTGGACATCCAGGTGCCCTGCAACTATTTCCCCGGCGGCGACCCCGCCCGCCCGCCTGCCATGCGCTGGCGCGGCGCGGCCAGCCTGCTGTTCTCCAACTGGCTGAACTACTTCGTGTACCAGGAGACACCATTTGATTTGGAGGCGATCTCATGACCATCCTCATCGCGGGCGCGGGCCACGGGGGCCTGGCCGCCGCCGGGCTGCTGGCCCAAAAAGGACATTCTGTCACAGTCTGTGAGCGCTGCCCGGAGCACAACCTCGGGCACGACTGGACCGACATCTTCAACATGGATTGCCTTGGCGGGGCGGGCATCCCGCTGCCGCCGGAGGGCGCGTACCGCGCCGCGCCGGACTTCACCGTGCACAACCCCGCCTGGACCACCAGCGTCACCGCCGCAGTGCCCGAACACCTGCCGGAGATGTGCATGGAGCGCCGCGAGCTCCTGCGGCATCTGATCGGCCATGCCCGGGAGTGCGGGGTCTCGTTTGAATTTGAGACGGCAGTCACAAAGCCCCTGATTGAGGGCGATCGAGTGACCGGATTGGCTGTGAAAGACAAAACGGGGCCGCGTGAGATCATCGCGGACCTGGTGATCGACGCCGCCGGGATGGATTCGCCCGTGCGCAGGGCACTGCCCGCCGCCTGGGGCCTCACGGGCGACTTCCGCAGGGACCAGTACTTCACGGTGTGGCGCGCGTTCTTCCGCCGCTCGGACGAGGCTCCGCTGCTGGAGGGCACCTTCAACGTGTACTTCTACCCCATGGGCCGCAGGGCCATGGCCTGGGCCGCCCGGGAGGAGGACTACGTGGACATGCTCTGCGGCTCCTTCGAGGACACCACGCGCGACTACGCCGAGCAGGTGCGCCAGTTCCTGTTGCCCCGCCACCCCGAGTTCGGCGAGGGCATCCTGCGGGGCGGGCAGGCGGCGAAGATCCCCGTGCGCCGACCTGTGAGCGTCATGGTGGCAAACGGCTACGCCGCCGTGGGCGACAGCGCGGCCATGACCGTGCCCATTATCGGCTCGGGGATCAGCAACGCCGTGCGTGCCGGGGTGCTGCTTGCCGGCGCCGTGCGCAACATAAAGACCTGCGACGCCGCTTCCCTGTGGCCCTACCAGGTGGAGTACATGCGGCGCATCGGCGCGGTGCACGCCGCCCTGGATCCCCTCAAAACCATGGTGCTCACCATGGGCCCCGGGACGGTGGATTTCCTGCTGGAGCGCCGCATCCTCGACGCCGGGGATATGTCCAAGGCCCGCACCGGGCAGGAGGTCGCCTTCACCGCGCGGGAGATGGCCCAACGGGGCCTGCGCGGCGCGGGACGCCTGCCCACCATGCTGGGGCTCTCCGCCCGCCTTGCCGCCAGCCAGAAGCTCAAACGCCACGCGATGGCCATCCCCGTCAGGTACGACGAGGATGCCGTGCGGGCCTGGGCGAAGGTTTACGACGCGCTTTAGGGCGCGCCCTCTGCGCAGCGCGCCCCTCGTGAGGCCCCCCCCGGCGCTAGCGGCTCCGAAGGAGACGCTAGCGCCGGGGAGTGTCCTCGCGGGGGGGGGGGGTGGCGGAGCTCACGGCAGCCAGTTCTCCAGCACATCTATGATGTGGTTGGGCGACACCTGATTGCGGTACAGCAGGCTCTCCAGCTGCCTGGCCTGGCCCGCGCTGCCGCATACGTCGTTGACCGTGCATAGCAGCCGCGCCCGGTCCGTGCCCTGGCTGATGTCCAGCACGTTGAGCCGGAAGGCCTTTCGGAACCCGCCGCCTATGTCATGCAGAACCTGCGGGGTGCAGGTGTAGAACAGCTTCGCCCGCGCCATCAGAATCGCCTCTTTTTCCAGGAATTCCCTAAGCACTTACAGTATGTGCTAAAATTCAACAGATGTCAATACAATCATGGTTGTACAAAGATTGTTGTACAACCATGGTTGAGGCCTTATCTCCGGCGGGGCCTTTTGCGCCGCGGGCCGCGCCTTTCGGTCCCGCCGCGCCCTGCCGCCGTGCTGTTGGCCGCGAACACGCCCCCCGCGCTCCCGCCCAGCAGCGTGGCCAGCAGCAGCAGCACCGCGTTTCCCCCGAGGGGCGCGCGCGAAATCAGCACAGCTGCCAGCAATATGCCCGCGTAGAGCGCCGCGCCGGAGAGCAGCCCCGAGAGCAGCGCCTGCCTGCGCAGGGGGCGCACGTGCAGGTAGCCCGCCGCGAAGGCCGCCAGCGCCGCCAGGGGGATGCCCACCCAGGCCAGGCGCTCGCGCGGCAGATCCAGCGCGAGGCAGGCAGCCGCGGCCCCCGGCAGCAGCAAGGCGAACAGCGCCAGCCCCGCCCCCGCGCTGACCCCTAAGCGGGCCAGCAGGTCACGGCCCTGCGCCTTGTGCTCCTTCTCCTGTTTTTGCGGCTTTTTGAAGCCGGTCTCCCTGGCTGTCTCCATGGCGCAGGCCTCCCCGAAAAAAGTAAATCTGCCTCACATCATATGAGGCGGTTGGTTTTTTTATGTTTCGCGGGCCGGGTTGGCGCACTTTTCCGCGCCAAAACCGGGGTTCCGGCGGGTAGTATAAAGGGGTTTTTTTTGCACCTTGAAAACTGAATACGATCGACATTCTTTTCTTCGGCCATATTCCGGCCTTTTTCCGACAAAAACAGCTTGACATATCGCCATTTTATGGTAGAATATTGCAGCATCGCTTTAATTTCCCCATTTTATGGTTTTAGTGTATGAACGAAAGGCGGAGATGTGTGGTACGAAGGCTCTGCGCAATTTTCTTTATCGCGATTTTAGCTGTGCTCTGCGTGTGCCCCTTGGCCGCGGCGCGGGAGGTCGGCTGGCGGGTGGAGATCCCCCTGGAGGGCCTGCCGGAGCGCCTGGACAAGGTGGATAGCGGCAAGACCCTGGACCTTGTCGCCCTGGCGGACGGGAGTTACACCCTGGCCCTGGTGCCGCTGCGCATGGAGGGCAAGAGCTGGGTGCGCGTCGTACTCACGAAGGGAAGCGGCTTCTTCGGCCTGTGCCTGCTGGCCACGCGGGAGGAGTTCGGCAAAATGGAGGCCCTGGCCGTGGACGTCACCGAAGGGGGCGCGCTGCGCTTCACCGCCCTGCCGGGGGATACATCGCTGGCGGCTGTGGAGCTGCCCGTCACGCTGGCGGGCGAGTGCCGCCTGCTCCCCCTGGCGCAGTCCCAGGGCGTCACGGTGCTCCCCGTGGAGGCCCCCGAGGAGGAGCCCGACGCCCTGCCCGCGGACGCCGCGCCCACCGAGCCCGCCGAGGGCCCGCCCCCGCTGCGCCTGCATCCCGGCGCGTACATACTGGCTTTGGCTATCGCGATATTCGCGCTTGCCCTGCTGGTCATGGGAACCATGTATAGGCGGCGCGCCGCCGCGCTTGTCGTTCGCGCAAAAGCGTTAGCCGCAGCCCTGTGGGCGAAGAGGCCCGTGCGCAGTGAATTGCCCGATGAGCCCGATGCGCCAGAAGATGAGCCGGAGGAGAAAAACGGCCCCTCGCGGGACACGCGGGAGCTGCCCCGCATCGTGCCGGGGCCGTACCTCCCCGGCCTGCGGGTGACGGCCCCGCCCGAGCGCGCCCTGGTGCGGCGGATCACCATGCGCACCGCCTGGGAGGCCGCCGCCGAGCCCCCGCAGGGGAACATGCCCGAGCAGGTGAACGCCTACTTCCTCGGCAGGGGAGCCCTGCCCGCCGGGGGGCGCTTCCGCACCGTGGGCCTGCGCAACCGCGACGCCCTGCTCCAACAGGAGGGCGGCGTGCGCCCGCTGTTCGCGCCCAACCCCCGGGGGCAGATCTTCTCCCTGGAGGAGGAGACCGGCGGGCTCTACCTCCACGTGGACTGCTTCGCCCCGCCCGGCTTCCTGCTGCAGCCGGTGCTGCGCAGCGTGTGCCTGGAGAGCGTGTTCGCCCTGGAGGACAGGCGCGGCGCCCCCCTGCGCCTGGAGGCCGCGCCGGGCCGCGCGATCCTGGGCATCGTCCCGGCGCGCACGGCCCGCACGGAATCCGGCTTCATCCTCACGGAGAAGGGCAGTTTGGTAATCGGGGAGAATTAATGCACAATGCACAATGTACAATGTACACGGCCTCTATGGCCTTTGGGGCCGCAAATGCACAATTGAGGGGGGCGTTTATGTCAACTTGGGGATTTTGCTGCTATGAGGACGGCGAGCAGACGTATTTTGCCCATATCGAAAACGGCCGCTGGGCGCGGTTCCCCTTCGGGGATATGCGCGGCGACAACCGCCTGCTCGCCCTGGAGGCCCTGCTGCCGCAGCGGCAGTCCGCCCCCGCCCTGGGCCGCGACGCCGTCTTCCTTGAGGCCCTGCGGGACGCCGCCCTGCTGGTCAGCCTCGACCCCGCCGCAGGCCTGCGCTGCAAAATCCGGGCGGACCAGCGGGACCTGGCCGAGGCCGTCGTCTACGACCTGTATGCCAGCGCCCTGCCGCAGCTGCAATTTTTGCCCTTCGCCGCGGGCACGGAGCTTCCCCCCGCGCCGGGCCTGCGCCTGCTGCTTTCACCCCAGCGAATCTCCGATTCGCCGGGGACCCCGAACGACCTGCCCGAAAGCGATTTCGTGGGTGCGCGCGTGGATTTCACGGCGGCGCAGCCCACGCTGCAGCTGAACTTCCCCCGGCTGAACTTCGCCCAGCGCACCATGCGCGGCCTGCTGGCCCCCCTGGGCCTGGGCCTGCTCCTGAGCATGTGGAACGCCGCCGCCCACGCCGCCGGGGAGCGCCTGGGCGCGCGCAGGGCCGCCGAATACACCGATCTCACGGCCTGGCTGATGCTGCGGCGCAGTTTCCCCGGCAACGAATACGCCGTCACCGGGGAGGAGCACGAGCAACTGCGCCGGTGCGCGGAGGAATACGCGGCGGGAGGGTGAGTCGAAAGGATAGAGGTAGATAAGCCAAAAGACAAACGAAGCAAAAACTTTAAGATTCTCGGTTTTATGTATTGACATATCCCCCGCTATGCGCTATACTATAAAATGTAGCGTTACCGTATAGACGGTTAGCCCCCATTCGATAGGTTATAGAAATAACCGCTCAGTCCGGAAAGCTGGGGCGGTTATTTCTTTGACGCTTCAATGTAGCCCGTAGCAACGATGAGTATTACTACCAACATCACTAAGTATTCCATTTACATCCCCCCTTTCGGGGGCGGGATTTAACCGCCTACCGTATAGGCAACGCTACGATAATACTATAACAGAGGATTGTCCCGTTGTCAATAGATGGAAGAGAAATATGCTGCAATTGATTCTCGGCCGTTCCGGCGCCGGTAAGACGACATATCTCCATGAGCTGTTATGCCAAAAAGTGCGTGACGGCAATAAAGACATCATCCTCCTCGTGCCCGAGCAGGATTCCTTCGCCCACGAGCGCGCCATGCTCGCGCTGCTGGGGGAGGGGCGCGCGGGCGCGGTGGAGGTGCTCAGCTTCACGCGGCTGGGCGACGCCCTGTTCCGGGAATTCGGCGGGCAGGGCGGGCGCACGCTTCACGACAGCCAGCGGGCGCTGTGCATGGCCCTGGCCCTGGAGGCCGCCCGCGACCGGCTGGAGCGCTTCGCCGGTGCCGACGGGCGCATGGTGCCCGCCCTGCTGCGCCTGCGCCGGGAGCTGGGCATGTCAGGCGTTTTGCCGGAAGAATTTTACGCCGCTTCGCTTGTGTTAGGGCAGGGCAAGCTCACGGAACTGGCCGAAATTTTGCAAATATACGACGCGCTGCTTGACGAGCGCTTCGGCGGCGCGGGGGACGCCATGCAATCCCTGCGCGACCAGCTGGAGACTCCCCGGGGCAGGGACTGGTTCGCGGGGAAAATCGTGGCCGTGGACGCCTTCTGGGGCTTTACGCAGCAGGAGCTGAAGGTGCTCGGGGCGATTATGGAGCGGGCAGAGACTGTTTATGTCACGCTCACGCTGGAACAACTGCGCGATCAGGAAAGCACAATAGGGGTCTTCGAGCACACGCAGAGGACAGCCGCGCAGCTGCGCGGCCTTGCGCAGCAGGCAAGCGTGCCCGTGGCAGCGCCGGTACTGTTGCAGGACATGCCGCGCTTCTATGAAAATCCCGCCCTGGCCGAGCTGGAGCGGGCCCTGGCGGGCGCCCCTTATGATAGTCGGGCCATCCCCTGCGAGCTTTACGCCTGCGTGGACATCGAAGTCGAGTGCGCCTGCGCGGCCCGCAATATCAAGCGGCTGCTGCGCGAGGACGGCCTGCGCTGCCGCGAGATCGCCGTGCTGGCCCGGGATACCGAAATGTACGCCAGGCCGCTCTACGCCGCCCTGCGGCGCGCGGGGGTGCCCATATTTGAGGACCGCCGCCAGCCCGTGGCGGGCCAGCCCCTGCTGCGCCTGCTCTCGGCGGCCCTGGAGATCGCCGCCGAGGGCTTCACGCTGGACGCCGTGATGCGCTGGCTCAAGACAGATTTGACGGGCATGGCCGAGGAGGATGTGGCCGCCCTGGAGAGCTACGCCCTGCTCTGGCGCGTGCAGGGCAGCGCCTGGCTGCGGGACTGGACCGCCCACCCGGGGGGTTTGGGGCAGCTGCCGGATGAGGCGTCAGATCAAGCGCTAGTCACACTGAACGAGCTTCGCCGCAGGGCGATAGAGCCATTGCAAAATCTACGCGAAGAGCTGCGCGATTGCACGGGGGTCTCGGGCGCGGCGGCCATAGACGAGCTCTTGCAGGTGTGTCTCATCCCGGAGGCGCTGCGCCTGCAAAAGGCCGCCCTGGAGGCATGTGGCTGCCCCGCCGAGGCCCTGGAGCTCGGCCGGGTGTGGGAGCTGTGCATGTCCATGCTGGACCAGATCGCCGAAATCGTGGGAGATCAATATGCCGGCGCGGCCCGGCTCGCGGCCCTGTTCGCGCTGTCGCTGTCCTACCAGACCCTGGGCGAGCTGCCCCAGTGCCTGGACGCCGTCACCTTCGGCGCGGCGGACCGGGCGCGCCTGCCCTCCCCGAAGGCCGTGTTCATCCTGGGTTTCAACGACGGCGTGTTCCCGCGTGTTCCCGGCGGCGCGGGCCTGCTCAACGACCGCGACCGCGCCGCGCTTGAAGGCAAGTTCAATATGCTCCTCGGGGACCCCGCCGAAAAGCAGCTGGCTCTGGAGCGCCTCATCGTCTACCGCTCCCTGACAGCCGCGAGGGAAAAGCTGTACGTAAGCTGGGCCTTGCGTACCGCCGCCGGTGACGACCTGCGGCCCTGCGCCTGGGCGCACTGGCTGCGCGAGAACTTCCCCGCCATGCGGGCATGCGAGTACCAGCTGCTGCCCCCGCAGGAGCGCCTGGAGGGCGAGAGCGAGGGTTTTGCCCTCCTGTGCGAGACCTATGCCGAAAACAGTGAATTACACGCCGCGCTGCATGAATATTTCCAGGCCAATGAAGCGTATGCCCCCCGCTTGGAGGCCCTGGGGCGCGCCGTGAGCGCCCGGCCCGACGAGCTGTGCATCTCGCCGGAGGCCGCGGGCGCGCTCTTTCACAAAAAAGAGATTTCGCCCTCCCGGGTGGAGGGCTACGCCCGCTGCGCCTTTCAATATTACTGCCAATACGGCCTGAAAGCGAGGGCGCAGAGAACCGCCGATTTCGACCCCCTGCTGCGGGGCAGCGCCCTCCACGCGGCCCTGGAGCAAGTGCTGCGCAGCCATGGCGTGGACGCCCTGCTGGCCATGTCCCCGCCGCAGAGGCGCGCTCGGATGGATATGTGCATGGGCGAATACGCCGCGCGGCACTTCCCCGCGGGTGCGCTGCCCGCGCGGGTGACGTATCTCTATCGCCGCCTGCACGACATCGCCGCGCAGGTGCTGGAGCGCACGTTGGCGCAGTTCGGCGCGAGCGTGTTCCGGCCCGTGGCCTATGAGCTGCAAATCTCGCCGGATTCGCAAATCAGGCTCTACGAGGTCGCCCTCGCGAACGGCGATATATTGCGGCTGGGCGGCCGCGCGGACCGCGTGGACTGCGCCGTTATCAACGGCAAGCAATATTTCCGGGTGGTGGACTACAAGACCGGCGCGAAGGACTTCTCCCTGGGGGACGTCTTCGACGGCCTGGGCCTGCAAATGCTCGTTTACATGTTCGCCCTCTGGGAATCCGGCGACCCTGCCCTCGCGGGCCTGCCTGCGGGCGTGCTCTACGAGCAGGCGCGCGACCCCGTGCTCTCCTCCCCCGCGCGGGACATCTCCCCCGAGGAGATCGAGCGGCTAAAGCAAGAAAAGTCCCGCGCGGCGGGCTTTGTGCTCGACGACGCCGACGTGCTGCTTGCCATGGAAACGGGCGGCTTGGGGCTCTATCTCCCCGCAAAAATGGGCAAGCACGGCCCGGAGGAGCAGGTGCTCTCCCTGGCGCGGCTGGGCAAGCTGCGGCAGGCGGCGGACGATGTCCTCGCCGACATCGCCGGGCGTATGCGCGGCGGCGAAATCCCCGCCGTCCCCCTGCGCGGCGCCAAATTCACCCCCTGCGGAAACTGCGATTTCCACGCCGTATGCGGCCACGAGCCGGGGATGCCGGAGCGGATGGAGAACGGGATGAAATTTGAGGACGCGGTGAAGGTGCTGGATGAGAGATTCAAGTAGGGGACTCCGGACGTCCCTGAGCCAATAAACTCGGGGCGTCGGGGACGCCGCCCCCTACACCATAGCGAAAGAGGAAAATCATGCCCGACTGGACCCCGGCCCAACTAAACGCCATCCAAGCCCGCGGCGGCTCGCTGCTGGTCAGCGCAGCCGCGGGCTCCGGCAAAACGGCGGTGCTGGTGGAGCGCGTGCTGCGGCGTCTCACCGATCCAATTGACCCCTGCGGCGCGCACGAGCTGCTGGTGGTCACCTTCACGCGGGCGGCGGCGGCGCAGATGCGCGAGGGAATAGACAGGGCGCTGGGGCAACGCCTGCGCGAGGAGCCCCATAACACAGCGCTTTTGCGCCAGCAGCAGCTGCTCCCCCTGGCACAAATTTGTACAATAGACAGCTTCTGCCTGAACCTGGTGAAGGAGCACGCGGCCTGCCTGAATCTGCCCCTGGACCTGCGCCTGCTGGACGAGAGCGAGCGCGTGACCCTGCGCGCCGAGGCCGCCGAGGAGGCTCTGGAGGCCGCCTACACGGCGGACGAGGCGGCGTTCCGGCAGCTTGGGCTGCTGCTGGAGGTCAGCGGGGACGACAGGCGGCTGCAAAAGCTGCTGCAGGGCGCGGCGGATACCGCCCTGGCCCGGCCCGACCCCGCCGCCTGGCTGGATTCTTTGCCCGGGCCATACCTGTGCGGCAATGCCCCCGGCGAGACCCGGTGGGGTAAAATCCAGCTGGACGAGGCCCTGGAGCGCCTCGCCCTGTGCGAAGCCCTGGCCGCGCAGAGCCTGGCCGACCTGCCCGCCGACCCGCCCCTTTACGAACGCTACGCCCCGGCGTTCCAGGCCGACGCCGCCCTGGTGCACCGGCTGGAGCTGGCCGTGCGCCGTGGCGGCTGGGACGCCCTGCGCGCCGCCCTGGAAAAAAAGCCCGATTACACCGGCTTCAACCGCAAGCCCAGGGGCTGCGACGATAGCCTGGCGGCGCTGTGCCAGACGCGCCGCAAGCGCTTCAAATATGAGCTGGAAAAGCTGCCGGGGCTGTTCCCAGTCAGCCAGGCGCAGCATTCGGAGGACATGGCCGCGCTGGCCCCCGTCGCGCTGGCTTTCACTGCGCTGGTGCAGGATTTCATCGGGCGCTGCGCCGAAAAAAAGGCCAAGCGCCAGGCGGCTGATTTCAACGACATATTGCACTACGCCCTTGCGTTGCTTGTCTCCCCGGATGGCGCACGCACAGAGCTTGCGATATCCATTGGTTCGGGTTTCAGGGAAATCCTCGTGGACGAATACCAGGACGTCAACGCGGCGCAGGGGCTGCTCTTCGAGGCGCTGTCGCAAGAAGGCAAAAATTTATTTTTGGTGGGCGATGTCAAACAGAGCATCTACCGATTTCGGCAGGCCAGCCCGGAATTGTTCCTGGAAAAGCGCGCGGGCCCCTGCGTCATCCTGGGCATGAACTTCCGCTCCCGGCCCGGCGTCACCGACGCGGTGAATTTTGCATTTCGGCAGCTGATGGGACAACAGGCGGCTGAAATCGACTACACCCCCGAGGAGGAGCTGGTCTGCAAGGACGGCTTTACACCCTGCGATACGCCCGATACGGAGCTGCACCTGCTTGGCTTCGACCCCGACGAGGAGACAGGCGTGGCCGCCGAGGCGCAATATATCGCGCGGTGGATTGCCGGGGAAATCCAAAAAGGCCGTAGCCCCAAGGACTTCTGCATCCTGCTGCGCAGCGACCACAAGCCCGGCGCCGTCTACGCGCAGGCCCTGCGGGAGGCCGGGGTGGCCGCCTACGCCCTGGAGAGCGAAGGCCTCTTCAGAAGCCGCGAAATTCAGATTTTGCTCTCCCTGCTGCGCGTTACAGAGAATCCGGCCCAGGACGTCCCCCTCGCGGCGGTGCTGCTCTCCCCTGTGATAGGCTTTTCGCCGGACGGCCTTGCCCTGTTGCGCGCGGAGTATAGGGACGTGCCTGGCCTATACCAGTGCGTGCGCGCGGCGGCTGAGGACGGCGACGACCGCTGCGCGGCTTTTCTGGCGCAGCTGGCGGCATGGCGGCAGATGGCCGCCGTCTCCGCCATAGGGGATTTGACGCGCTGGCTGCTGGAGGATACGGCCCTGCTGGCCATCGCCGGGGCCATGCCGAATCCGGCGCGCCGCCGCGCGAATCTCCACAGATTGGCGGACTACGCCCTGGCCTACGGCGAGCGCGGCGGGACTTTGAGCGGCTTTCTGCGCTACATCGCCCGCATCGAGGCCGACGAGACCATGCTCGTCGCAAACACTTTTTCCGAGAGCGCCGACGTGGTGCGCGTGATGAGCATCCACAGGGCCAAGGGCCTGGAATTCCCGGTGTGTATCCTCGCGCAGTGCGCCCGCAAATTCAATTTGATGGACGCAAACGACCCTCTGCTGCTCCACGCGCAGACTGGCCTTGGCCTGCAGCGCCCCGAGGAGGAATCCCGCCGCCGCTTGCAAACCCTCCCCCACATGGCCCTGCGCACGGCCATGAAGAGGGCGGCCCGCAGCGAGGAACTGCGCCTGTTGTACGTAGCCATGACCCGCGCCAAAGAAAAAATCATCTTGCTTTGCAGCGAGAAAAACCCCGGCAATAAGCTGCGCAGCCTGGCCGCGGGCCTCACCTTCGGCGGGGCACGCCTGGAGCCCGCGCGGGTGCAGGGGGCGTACAGCTTCGCCGATTGGCTGCTCACGGCCTTTTTGCGCCACCCGGACGCCCACGCCCTGCGCGAGCTGGCGGGCCTGTCAGCTGACAAAGCCCTGCCAGCCAATGAGCGCGTGCGCTTCCATATGCCCTTCTCCTGCGAAGAGGCGCAATCGCCTGAAGCACAGGAGACGGCAATCGAAAATACACAGCCCCCGGAAGCACTGCGCGCTTTCGTGCGCGAGCGTTTTGAATATCGCTACCCTTTCGCGCATCTCAGCCGCCTGGCCGCGAAACAAGCCGTTTCCGATCTGACGGAGAAGGCCCTGCTGGACGCATTCGCGTTCTCGTCGCGGCCCGCATTTATGCGCGCAGAAGGCATTACAGCCGCCCAGCGGGGCAGCGCCATGCACGCCTTCCTGCAATATGCCGATTATCACGCCGCGTCGCGCGATCTGAACGGCGAAATCTCCCGCCTGTGCGAGCGCGGCTATCTCACCGCCCGGGACGCAAAAGCCCTGGAACGCGACAAACTCGCGCGCTTTTTCGCCGGGCCCTTCGCCGCGCGGCTGCTGGCCTCGAAGAATATCCTGCGCGAAAAAAAATTCACCCTGCGCGTCCCGGCGTGGGAGCTGGCGCAGGGCGACCCGCTGCTCGGGCCGGAGGACGTGGCGGGCGAATACGTGGTTGTGCAGGGAATCATCGACTGCGCCTTCGACGAGGACGGCACGCTGGTGCTGCTGGACTACAAGACCGACCGGGTGGACGACCTCGAAATCCTGCGGGAGCGCTACGGTGGGCAGCTCTCATACTACCGCAGGGCGATGCGCGAGTGCTTCGGGCTCGAAGTGGCCGAGACGCTGATCTACTCCTTCTGGCTGGGGGAGTGGGTGGCTCTATAAATAAATCACAACCGTCCCCTCAATATCCGTGCGATGCACTGCAATCCCATAGGATTTGCAGCGCTCGAGCACCTCGGCGCTGGGGTGGCCGTAGCTGTTGCCCACCCCGCAGGAGATCACGGCGTCTTTCGGCCGCGCCATGAACAGAAAGTTGTCGTTCGAGGATGTCTTGCTGCCGTGATGCCCGGCCTTGAGCAGGTCTGACCGCAGCGCCTCCCCATATTCCTTCACCAGGGCGTTTTCGACTGTCTTCTCGGCGTCGCCCATGAACAGGGCGGCCTTGCCTTGCCATTCCACCCGCACGATCACCGAGTCGTTGTTGTAGTTTCTGCCGTCCTCTTTCAATGGCCCCAGTATCGTGAAGCGCGCCTCGCCCAAGGCGTAGACGTCGCCGGGCCGGGCGTATTTCGCCGCCGTCCCCTGTGCAATGAGCTTGCCAACGGCATCGAGGAACTTCTCGTAGGTTTGCGTGGTGGGCGTGTTCTCCGGCGAGAAGCGAGGCGCGATAACCGTGCCCACGGGGAAGGCCTCCAGCACCCCGTAGGCCAGGCCGCCCATGTGGTCGCTGTGGGGGTGCGTCGCGACGGCGTAGTCGAGCCGCTCCACGCCCCGCCGGCGTAAATACTTGATCACTTTGCCCTCGCTGCCGCGCTCGCCGCCGTCGATCAGCATGAAGCGCCCGCCGGCCTCGATGAGCGCGCAGTCGCCCTGGCCGACGTCGATGAAATGCACCACCAGGCCCCCGCCCGGGGCAGGGGAGGGGTCAAAGAGCCAGCTGACGTCACAGGCGGCGAGGGAGAGCAGCAGGACAAAGGCGAGGAGGAGGGCGGTAAAACGTTTCTTATTCATCTTCCAGCTGTGTCTCCTCTATCTCCGGGAAATCCAGAAACTGCGATAGCGTCATGCCAAGCCCCTGCGCCAAGCGGTGTAACGTGCGCAGCCCGGGGCTCTTTGACCGGCCCTTGATAATATTTTCAAGGGAGGATTGGCTCATACCGGAGAGCGTGGCAAGCTTGTTGATTGTGATTTTTTGTTCTTTGCAAAGGGCTAAAATTCTTTTTGTTATGACGTTTGAATATGTCATATATCACCTAATCGAACTTTAACAATTGATCGGGTTCTACGCCGAGCGCACCAGCGATTCTGTAGATGGAGACGATGGACAACCCGTATACCGACGTGCTTTCCAGGTGGCCGATCGTCGTGTAACTCAAATCGGCCTTTTCGGCCAGTTCAAATTGGCTCATGCCGCGCTTCTTGCGAAGGAATTGTATCTTGAACCCGATATTTTTTACGAATTGGTTTTCTTCCTCTGTGTATGTTTTTCTGTTAATCGGCATTCCATGTCCTCCCTCCGCAAATTACATCTATTTTACTTGAAATATGATTGCATTTGAATGCGGTATAAAGATAAAATAATGCGGTATAAATACAAAAATGCCGCCGGACTTGCGCTTCGGCAGCAATTCTATTTTACCAATAAAAAAGAGAGGCAAAGCTTTTCACTTTGCCTCTCCTCTCACATTACAATTCTCATTTGCGGCTGAGATACACCTACATAATAGCTCTCATTTGCGGCTGAGATACACCTAAATAATAGCTCTCGTTTGCGGCCGAGATACACCGAGATTAATGTGAGGCAGCACACGACTGCACTATTATTATATCCTGCGCATGACTATTTGTCAAGCGTTTTTTCAGGAAAAACACGATATTCCAGGGATTTTATTCCTCTTCGCCTCCGAAGCTGCGCTTTTCCATGGGCCCGGCGTTGGCTTTGCCACCGCTTGCCATGTACTCCTGCCACTGCGCGTGGCTCATGAGCACCTTGCGCGGCTTGGCGCCGTCCGAGGGGCCGACAATCCCCCGGGCCTCCAGGAGGTCCACCACCCGCGAGGCCCTGGCGTAGCCCAGCTTGAGCTTCTTTTGCAGCATGGTGGTGCTGGCCAGTTGCGCGTTGACCACCACCTCGATGGCCGCGTCCAGCATGGGGTCGTCGTCCTCGTCGCCGTCGTCGCCGACGGAGAGGTCGAAGCCGCCGCCCCTCTTTTTGCCGCGGGCGGCCTGGGCGGCAAAGCGGTCGATCTCCTCCCACACGCCGTCGTCGTAGCCCTCGCGGCTGGGGTCCTTCTCCTTCACGAAGGCGACCACCTTGCGCACCTCGGCGTCGCTGACGAAGCAGCCCTGCACGCGGATGGCGTTGTTGCCGCCGTTCATGCTGAAGAGCATGTCGCCGTTGCCCAGCAGCTGCTCGGCCCCCATGCTGTTGATGATGGTGCGCGAATCGATCTGCGAGGCCACGCTCAGCGCGATGCGCCCGGGCAGGTTGCTCTTGATCACCCCGGTAATCACGTCCACGCTGGGCCTTTGCGTCGATACGACCAGGTGTATCCCCGCCGCGCGGCCCTTCTGCGAGAGCCGCTGTATGGAGTCCTCCACGTCGCTGGGGGCCACCATCATCAGGTCGGAGAGCTCGTCGATGAAGATGACGATGCGGGGCAGGTGCTCCAGGTCGTCCTGCATGGCGGCGATGTTGTTGTAGCTGTCGATGTCCCGCACGTTCTGCTCGCTGATGGTGGTATAGCGCTTCTCCATGGCGTTCACGGCCCAGCCCAGCGCCCCGGCGGCCTTGATGGGGTCGCTGACGACAGGCACAAGCAGATGCGGAATCCCGCTGTAGACGTTGAACTCGACCTGCTTGGGGTCCACCATCACCATCTTGACGTCCTCTGGCGAGGCGTTGTACATCAGGCTGAGAATGAGCGTGTTCATGCACACGGATTTGCCCGAGCCGGTGGTACCGGCGATGAGCAGGTGCGGCAGCCGGGCGAGGTCGGCGCACACCAGGTCGCCCACGATGTCCTTCCCCAGGGCCACGGTGAGCTTCGACTTGTTCGCGCTCAGGCGATAGGTGTCGCTCTCCACCAGCTCCCGCAGGGTGACGATGGCGCGCTTTTTATTGGGGATCTCCACGCCCACGGCGGGCTTGCCGGGGATGGGGGCCTCAATACGTACCTTGGTAGCGGCCAGGCGCAGGGCGATGTCGTCGGCCAGGGAGGTGATCTTGCTGATCTTCACGCCCTCGGCGGGGCGCAGCTCGTACCTGGTGACGGCCGGGCCCCGGCTGCGGCCCACCAGCTCCACCGCCACGCCGAAGTTCGCCAGGGTCTTCACCAGCCGGTAGGCGATCTCCTCCTCCTCGCCGCGCTCGGGCAGCACGCCCTGCCCGGGCCTGCTGAGCAGCTCCGGCGTGGGCGGCTTATACCCCTGCTGCGGCTTCGCGCCGGATTCCGCCGCATTCTGCAGCAGGTTCTCCATGGCCGCCTTGACGGCGTCCTCCCCGGGCTGCTTCTTATAGCGCTTGGGGGGCTGGGGCGCTTCCTCCGGCGGCAAAGGCTCTATATTCGCCACGGTGGGGATGCGCGCGTCCTCTGTCGGTACTTCCACAGACTTTCGTCTAAAGGGGTTGCGCAGGCCGTGCTCCCGACCGATCCGGTCGAGCTCCTCCAGCTCGTCCATGGGCTCCTCCCGGAGGGGCCGCTCCCTTTCGAACCTTGTTCGCTCGGGCCGCACCCGTTCGGGCTTCTCCTGCTCGGGGCGGGGCGGGGCGTCCGCGCCCCAGCGGCCGGCGGCCTTCGCCACCAGGGAGCGCTGCAGGGGGGGCAGCGCCATGGGCAGGCAGGCCAGCGCCAGCAGCAGGGTGATCGCCAACGCGCCCGGCTTGCCGCAGCCCAAGGCCAGGCCCGCGCCCAGCAGGGAGCCCGGCAGGCCGCCGTTGCCCAGCAGCTCGGGGGCCGTCCAGCGCTCGCCCATGCGCTCGAAGCAGGACGACGCCAGGGGCCAGAAGGGCCCCGTCAACGCCTCCGCGGGTCTTGCTATAATAAATATCGTCGCGCTCAGGAACAGCAGCAGCAGCGCCTGGGCGAGCAGCGTCAGCCAGGCCTCCAGCAGGCTCCGGTTGCGCAGCCACAGGCCGCAGCAGTAGAACGAGAACAGGAGCCACAGCGGCAGCGCCGCGCCCGCCAGGCCCCACAGCGCGCCGTGCAGATCGAGCCACACGCTCTGCCCGGGGATGGCCGCCAGCACCGCCAGCAGCGCCGTGGCGGTTCCCAGGCCGTAGGCGTAGTTCATGCGCGCGCGGTGCAGCGCCTCCTCGGCGGCCTTTATGTCGGCCTTCTTCGCCTTTTCAGTTTTGGGCTGGGCATTTTTTGCCTGCGCCGGTTTTGGGCCGGGCTTCTTCTGTGGTGCAGCGGGCAACTAAATCACTCCTCCGTGCCCTTCGCGTTTTCAAAGAGGAACTCGCAGACCTTCTGGCGCGTCAGCAGGCGGATCACGTGCCCCCTGCTGCCGTACAGCTGCTCGAACACCTCGTCATCGGTGCCGTCCGCGCCGGAATCTGCGCGCATATTCTCCGCGACGATTTGCAGCTCCTCGTCTGTCACGGAGATGTCCTCCTTTTGCGCCACGGCAAAGGCGAACAGGTCGCGCCGCAGTTCCTCGCCGCGCATGGCCTTCGCGTCGGCGTAGCCTCTCTGCGCGGCGTATTCGTCCGCGCTGCCCAAGCCCTCGCGCTGCGCCGCCTGCTGGAGATACTTGTCCCAATATTTCGTCTCTTTGCCGGGCGTTTTGAGGAACTCGGCGTTCTCGAGGGCCGCGTCGAACGCGATACCCCCGTTCTGCCAGGCGGCCTCCTGCTCTATATCCTGCCGGAGCACGTCCCGGAAATCCTCCGCCGTGGTGAAGCCCCAGCCGGTAATCGCGTCCAGCGCCTGCACGTCCGCGTCGGTGAGCGTCTCCGTGCCGATCTTGAAAATCTCGCATTCGAAGGTGATGGGCCTCCCCTTCAGCTCGGCTTTCCAGTAGTCCTCCGGGAACACGACTTCAACGTCGAACTTCTTGTCCCGCGGCTGGCCTGTCATCTGTTCCTCGAAGCCGGGGATGAAGCCCCCGCTGCCCAGTACAAGGATGTGGTGCGTCTCCGGGTCGCTCTTCATCCCCGCAAGGGTGTCCTCCGAAAGGCCCTCGCCCCGGCCCTCGAAGGAGAACAGCACCGCGTCGCCCTCGGCCGCCTGCGCTTTGGCGGGGTTGTCGAGCACGCTCCAGCTCAGCTCGTGGTAGCTCAAAATCTCCTTGGCGTAGTCGAAGACGTTTTCCTCCTTCACCGTTTCAAAATCGGCGGCGACGCCCTTGTATTCGCCCGGATTGACGTACTTGTCCAGGTTGTAGCTGGCGTAGGGCTTGTCGTCCGCCGCGCCGCAGGCGGCCAGGCCCGCAAGCAGGCAGAAGGCGCAAAGGACTGCGCACACGGACAGGATGCGTTTTGTATGTTTCATTCAAAATACCCTTTCGTCGGAGGCATAGACGCCCCCATGTAACGATTATAACATAATTTTAACGCAATGGCAATGCATTTCTTGAAATTTTCGTATAAGCGGGCCCTTCCCGGGCACAATGGAGAGTGAATTTACGCAAAACGAAAGGATGCAGCATATGAATACACACAAGACCCCCATACGCAGGGCGTTGACGGCCCTGGCCCTTTGCGCCGCGCTGGCCGCAGGCTTCCTGGCGGGCTGCGGCACGACACCCGGCGGCGAAAAGGAGACCACCCAGCGGCCCCCCGCCGAAGAGACCGGCCTGAAGCTCAACATCTACCAGCCCCACCCGGCCCAGGAGGGCCTGTGGCAGGCCCTCGCGGCGGACTACAAGAACCTCACCGGCGTGAACGTGAACGTGATCACCCCGAAAACCGGCGCGCCCGCCACCGAGCTCAAGGAATTCCTCAAAGGCGAGCGGGATGCGCCCGCCATCTTCCTGTTCACCAACCCGCGCGAGTACAGGGCCTGGCAAGATCACGCGATGGACATCACCCAAAACGCGGCCTACGACCGCCTGGTGGATAAACGCCTGGCCCTCAAGGCCGAGGGGAAGGCCGTCGGCCTGCCCGTGGGCGTGGAGGCCTTCGGCGTCGTCTACAACAAGAAGATCCTCGACGGCTACTTCGCCCTGGAAAACAAGAAGTCCGGCCTGAAGAATATCAATGAAGTCAAAAGCTACAAGGAGCTCGAGGCCCTGGCCAAGGACATCCATGAAAGAAAAGACGATCTGGGCATCGAGGGCGCGTTCGCGGCCCCGGCGCTCAAGGAGGGCGAGGGTGCGGCCTGGACCACCCGCCTGCTGGGCATCCCCCTGGGCTACGAGTACGAGAGGGCGGGTCTGGACGTCACCGGCGACAAGGTGGACGAGATCGCCCTGCGCCACGAAGCGGGCTACCGGGGCTTCTATGACCTGCACCTCGCCCACGACACCGCCGCCAAAGAGAATCTCGAAACTCGCGCCTATGCCGACGCCGTGAGGGAGTTCGCCACCGGCAAGGCCGCGTTCATCCTGGGCGGCACGGAGCTCCTCGGCCACCTCAATTCCGCCGTGGGGAAGACCGTCACCGCCGACCAGTGCGCCTTCCTGCCCGCCTTCATGAATATCGAGGACGTGAAGGCCCAGGGCCTGGCCTTTGAAGTGACGGAATACGCGGCCATCAACGGGCGCGCGAGTGAGGAGGAGAAACAGGCCGCGGGCGAGTTCCTCAACTGGCTGTTCACCTCCGAGCGGGGCACAGACTTCCTGGCGAATAAGCTGAACGTCCTCGCGCCTTATGATTCTGTCACCAGTTCTTCCCTCCCCAACAACCCCCTGAGCGCCGCCGCCTTCGAGTGGCTCGGGAAGGAGGGCGTCACCGGCCCGGTGGTCTACGGCGCGCTCAGCCCCGGCGAGGAATTCCGCGACAAGGTGATGCACACGGGCCTGCTGGCCTACGCCCGGGGCGAGAACGACTGGGCGAAGTTCCGCACCGGCCTGAAGGAGGGCTGGGCCGAGCACCGCGGCAAGGTGGACGAGAACTACTAAAGGCAAAAGCAGCGGCGCTGCGATGCATCGCCCTACGAGCGTTTCGCCTATGGCGAATAACACGCGCAATCCATCTCCGCCACGGGCGGAACCCTCGTAGGGCGAGCCACTGGCCCGCCGTCGGCGAAACGCAATTCGGCTGTAAAGCAAATCTTTTTCTTCCCCGACTTTAAATCGCAAAATTTTACAATAAGCTGCCCTTTACACAGTGCGTAAGGCGCTATGTGAAGGGCGCTTTATTGCCATGAATTGACAAGCGATGGGCTTGCCAACCCCAAGAAATGCAATTTCTCTTGACATCCTCACCAAAACCCATTACAATAATGCCATAAACATATAAGGAGGCTTCCCCATGTCCATACCCATCCGGCTGGCTGGCCTGCTCCTGGCCGCCATGATGGCCTTCACGGGTCTGCTGTTCACCGGGCAGATGCCCATCGCGGAGATCCCCGCGCCGGAACCCGGCGCTCTCACGCAATACGTGAACCCCTTCACGGGCACGGGCTCCATCCCCTGGAACAGCGGCATGACCAATCCCGGCGCGGCGGCCCCCTTCGGCGCAGTGCAGATGGCCCCGGACACCTGCTGGCCCACCGGGTTCAATATCACGAGCTTCGGCACGGGGGGCTATTACCAGTACAAGACCCACATATTCGGCTTCAGCCACAATAGAGTGTCCGGCGCGGGCATCGTGGAGGGCGGCAGCTTCCGCGTCACCCCGGCCCTGGAGGGCGCAGACCCCCTGCGGCGCATGGAGCGCCCCCTTGCGTTCTCCCACGCGCGGGAAAAGGCCGTGCCGGGCTACTACGGCGTGTGGCTGCCCGGGGCCGCGTGCCTGGCGGAGTTCACCGCCACGGAGCACACGGGCGTGCACCGCTACACCTTCTCCAGCGAAAAAGACGCCCATCTCTTCCTGGACGCCACGAGTATCCTCAACACCGGGCGCGACGCGCAGAGCGGCTCGATCAAAATGCTCGACGACAGGACCCTCGAGGGCAGTGTAAACAACAGGGTCTTCTTCTACGCCGCGTTTGATACGCCCTTTAAGGCTAGATTCTGGGCGGACGGCCAATTCCCCGATGCCATGGGCCCGAACGGCGAAACCCCCATCGAGGCCTCCAGCACCCGTGAGGGCGACGGCCCCGGCGCGGACGCGGGCGCGGACTTGAATTTCGGCAATGTCAAAGATAAGCCCATCGTCATGCGGCTGGGCCTGAGCTATGTCAGCGTTGAGGGCGCGAAGGCGAACCTCCTGGCCGAGAGCGCGGGCAAAGCCTTCGAGGAGGTCTGCGCAGCCACCCTGGCGAGATGGGAGGAGCGTCTTTCCGCCATACAGATCAAGACCGGCGACGACGAGATCAAGAAAATCTTCTATACAGCGCTGTATCACTCCATGCTCCACCCGACGAACATGACCGACGTGACGGGCAAGTACCCGGGCTACCTGGGAACGACAGGCACGGCAAAGGGGTACACTTACAGGAGCGACCTGTCCCTCTGGGACACCTTCCGCACCACGCACCCGCTGTACATCCTCGTCGCGCCGGATATACAGCATGACAGCACCCAGAGCCTGCTGGCCATGGCCGAGCTCCACGGCGGCTTCCCCAAGTGGCCGAGGGGCGGTGGCGACGGCGGCTCCATGTACGGCACTCCGGCCCACATCGTCATGGCCGAGAGCTGCCTCAAGGGCCAGCTGAGCCGCGCGGACGCCATCAGATCCCTCGAAATCATGAAATGGGCGGCCTTCAACGCGGGCCCCCAAAATCTACCCATGCGCGGGCGGCAGTATTACGAGGAGTATAACGAATACGGCTATATCCCCAATGACATCGACAAGATCTCCGTCAGCCGCACCCTGGAATACGCCTGGGCGGACTACGCCACCTACCTGATGGCCGAGAAGCTCGGCGCGGGCTTTGAGGCCGACGCCGCCCAATTCAAGGCCCTGGGCGACAGCTACAAGAACGTCTTCGACCCCTCGACGAAATATTTCAGGCCCAAGAACGCCGCGGGGGAGTGGCAGTTCTCCGCGCCCTGGGCCACGACCTACCTGGATGAAATATCCCCCATCCCGCTGGCTTGGGGCTTCTCCGAGGGCAGCGCGAAGCACTATCGCTGGCACGCCATACAGGACCCCGCCTGGCTGGTGGAGAGCATGGGTGGCCCGGCGGCCTTCACGAAGGAACTGGAGGCCTTTATGAACGGCGCGGCCAACAGGCGCGCGGGGGCCTACCCCGGCAACGGCTGGTGGGTGGGCAATCAGCACAACTACCACGCGCCCTACATGTTCAATGAGGCAGGGCGGCCCGACCTGACGCAGAAGTGGGTGCGCTGGACTTTGACCGACCGCTTCGCCGACGGCCCAGGCGGCCTGGACGGCAACGACGACTTGGGGGCCCTGAGCGCCTGGTACATTTTCGGGGCGCTGGGCTTCTACCCCGTGTCCGGCACGGACCGCTACTGGATCGGCTCCCCCAACGTGGAGGAGGCCGTATTGCAGCTTGGGGACGGCAAAATTTTAACTGTCAAAGCCAACAACCAGGGCCCGAAGAACGTCTACGTAAAGTCTGTGACGTTCAACGGCCAGCCGCTCGACCCCGCCAAGGGCTTTACGCACGACCTGATCAAGGACGGCGGCACGTTCGTGTTCGAGATGGCGAATAAACCGTGAATTACGATAGGAGGCTAATATGACAATCGCGGTCATCAACGAATTCAGCGCCTGCGCGAAGAACGGCGATATTATCGCCGCCCTGGAGGCAAGCATTCCGGGCGCGCAGATCCTCAACGCGGGCATGGCGCAGCCGGGGCAGGAGCCTACGCTGACCTACGTCCACACGGGCCTGATCGCGGGCGTGCTGCTGGGCGCGCGCTGGTGCGATTTCGCCGTGGGCGGCTGCGGCACAGGGCAGGGTTTTTTGATCAGCTCGATGCAGTTCCCCGGCGTGATTACTGGCCTGATTCTGGAGCCCCTGGACGCCTGGCTGTTCTCGCAAATCAATGGCGGCAACTGCGTTTCCCTGGCGCTGAACAAGGGCTACGGCTGGGCCGGGGACATCAACCTGCGCTACATCTTCGAGAAGCTCTTCCGCGACCCGACCAGGGGCTACCCTCTCGAACGCGCCGAGAGTCAGGCGTGCAGCCGCGCGTATATCCAAACCCTGTCGGCGCGCTCCCACCGGCCATTGGGCGAGATTTTGGCCGATATTCCCGCCGAAATCTGGGCGCCTGTCCTCCGACACAGGCCCTTCATGGACATTGTGGAGCAAAACGCGCACAGCGACATCGCGAAGATTATTTTAGCGCTGTAGGGGTGGCATTCTTGCCACCCGCATTATGCCAAGAAAGAGTGTTTCCCATGCTGACCATCCGAGAAGCCGTTCCGCACGACGCCGAGGCCCTGCACGAGCTCTACATGCGCCATCTTGTGCCGTCCCCGCCGGAGGAGCCGCAGGACATGGCCGCGTGGGCCGCGATGCTGGCGCAGTTCGCCGTCGACCCCGGCTATCATTTGCTGGTGGGTGAGCTGGAAGGCAAAATCGTGTCGTCCGTCACGGTGATCGTCATCCAAAACCTGCCCCGCAACCTGCGGCCCTACGCCCTGATCGAAAACGTCGTCACCCACGGCGATTTTCGCAAAAGGGGCTATGCCCGTGCCCTGATGGACGCCGCAAGCGCCATCGCGAAAGAGAGCAATTGCTACAAAATCATGCTGTTGACCGGCTCGAAGCTGGAGAGCACCCTGCGCTTCTACGAGGGCTGCGGCTTCAACAGCGATGACAAAACGGGGTTTATTAAGTGGCTGTGACATTGAAGGCCGCCATCGACCCGCACGAGGAACGTCGCTCCGCGATAGCATCCTCAGTCGGCCCGAGGCCGACAGCTCCTTCCACGGGAAGGAGCCTTGGGGCTTGCGCAAAAGCGACTGCACGATTCCAAGCCCGTTTTCGCCTATTCCCCCAGGCTTCCTCCCGTGGAGGAAGCTCCCCGCCTCGGGCGGGGTGATGATGGCAGTGCGGAGACCATCGCGGAGCGACGTTCCTCGTGCGATGCGCATAACCTGCCGTCCGAAACAAAAACAAACGCCAAAATCAAAATCACATAACGGAGGAACAACCATGGCAAAGCACAACCCCTTAATCATCACCGCAACCCCCAACATCTGCTGGCTCAAGCCCGATGTGCCCTTCCCCCAAACCACCTCTGAGATCATCGCCGAGGCCGCCCGCTGCCGCGAGGCAGGTGCCAGCGTGCTCCATACCCATGCCGAAAAGGACTGGGCCGGGGTCATCAACGGGGTCAGGGCCGCCAACGACATCATCATCCAGAGCGGCATGTCCAGCATTCCCTTGCAGGAGCGCATCGAGCTGTTCGAGCAGCACAGCGACTGCGTATCCATCATCGCCAACCACCACGACGAGGACTTCGCCGAGGTCAACTGCGACTGCCTGCACACCCTTGACGAGCTCGTCGAATACTGCGAGGCCTGCAACCGGTACGGCGTCAAGCCCGAGTGGGAGATCTGGCACGCGGGCTCCATCTGGAACCTGGAGCGCCTGATCGAACGCGGGCTGCTGGCCGCGCCCTACATCACCACGCAGTTCTACGGCTGGCCCGGCGGCACCTGGAGCCCCCCCACTGTAGAAGAGTATCTCTATCGCAACAGGCTGATGCCCGCGAACTGTGCCGTCACCGTAAGCATCATGGGCCCCGAGCAAATGGATATTCTCGTCGCGGCCATCATCAACGGCCATAACGTGCGCGTTGGCACTGAAGACTACCCCTTCCTGCAAAACGGCAAAGAGGCCACCTGCCACGAGCTCGTAAAGCAAATCGCGGACATCTCGCGCTCCCTGGGGCGCGAGGTCGCCACGCCCGCGCAGGCGAGGGAGCTGTTGGGGCTGTAGGAAAGGAGTTATTCCATGAAAAGCGAAGCTATCGGAGAAGAAAAAACCCCGAAATCGGAAAAAAGGATTGCGCGCTGGAGATGTGCAACGATCGTAATAGGTGCCATGTTGCCTTTTTTGGCTTCTGTGCTGGCAACAGTTATTCCCGGTGCTACTGACTATAAGGATTTGATGGTCGATTTCAATGTTATTGCGTTCCTGGTCTGCCTTGTCGTCTGGATTGTTTTGCGGCTGAATCGGTCGGAAGAACGGATCAGCAAGCTGGAAGAGGCGTTGGGCGCAGTTGCAAAAAGAACATCAGAGGCCGAAAGCATACCCGAACAAGAGACACAGAACCTGTAGGGGTGGCATTCATGCCACCCGAAACACCCAATCAGGTAGGGGACGGCCTCCGGACGTCCCTGATCCCATAAACCATAACAATAATATTTTTCAGGAGGAACTATCGCATGACAGACAGAAAGACAGCAATCGTAACAGGGGCGTCGGTGGGTATCGGGCGGGCGGCGGCGATCCAGTTCGCCAATGAGGGCTACAACGTGGCCATCATCGCGCGCGGGCCGAAAATCCACGAGGTGGGCGAGGAGATCCGCGCCATCGGCGTGGAGTGCATCGCCTACCAGGGCGACGTCGGCTGCGAGGCAGACGTACAGGCCATGGTGCAGCAGGTGGAGGCCGCCTGGGGCCGCGTGGACGTGCTCAACTGCAACGCCGGCATCGTGGTGGTCAAGCCCCTGGAGGACACCACCTGGGAGGACTTCGTCAACGTGACCCACGTCAACATCGGCGGGCATTTCCTGTTCATGAAGCACGTCGTGCCCATCATGAAGCGCCAGATGAAGGGCGCCGTGGTGAACATGGGCTCGGTTTCGGGCCATGTGGGCCAGACCCAGCACGGCATCTACGGCGCGACGAAGGGCGCGATCATCGCCTTCACCCGCGCCATGGCCTGGGAGTACGCGGCGTATAACATCCGGGTCAATTCCGTCAGCCCCGGCTCCATCGATACCCCCATGCTGCGCAGCGACATCCAGCTGGAGAGCACCCGCCTGAACATCCCCTTCGACGAGGTCAAAGCCGTGCGCGAGAAGGAGCAGGCCTTCGACCGCTGGGCCGAGCCGGAGGAAGTGGCCGAGGTCATCTGCTTCCTGGCCAGCGACAAGGCCTCCTTCGTCACCGGCGCGGACTGGCTGGTGGACTGCGGCTGGGTGGCGAAATAGGGGAAGAAGTGTTTCGACGCAGATTGTAGGGGACGGCCCTCCGGACGTCCCCGGGCCAGAAAGACAAGGCTCTGTTCTTCACGCCCAGGGGCGTCGGGGACGCCGCCCCCTACAACGCATGGCAAATTGCAAGGAGGCATCTCATGAAAAAACGCAAAAAGCTCTTCATCATCCTCCCGGCCTGCCTGCTGGTGCTTCTCATCGGGGCGCTGGGCGGCTACTACGCCTTTGAGGGCGCGGGCGGCATGATGAGCCTGTTCATGTCGGTGGATGTCACGGACAGGATGGAGAGCCACGTGTTCTCAAACGAAGCCGGGGACACGCTACCGTATCGCCTGTACCTGCCGGAAGGCCTGTACAACGGGAGGGAATCCCCCCTGGTGCTGTATTTGCACGGCACCGGCGAGCGCGGCTACGACAACCGCGCCCAGACCCGCAAAAACAGCGTCATGCAGACGCTGCTCAGCGAGGAAAACCTGGCGGCCTACCCCTGCATTGTCATAGCGCCCCAGTGCCCGGAGGACCAATGGTGGGATACGCAGCCGCTTATGAGCCTGCTGGAGGATTTCACTGCGAAACACCCTGTTGATCCCAATCGGATATACATCACGGGGCTCTCCATGGGCGGCTACGGCACCTGGGAAATGCTCGCGGCCTACCCGGATTATTTCGCGGCAGCGGTTCCCATCTGCGGCGGCGGCGACCCCGAGAGCGCCGCCCTGTTCGCGCACGTCCCCGTCTGGGCCTTTCATGGCGGGCGGGACAGCGTCGTTAAGCCGGAGCAGTCCCGCGAGATGATCGCCGCCCTGGAGGCCGCGGGCGGCAATGTAGAATACACGGAATACCCCCGCGAGGGCCACCAGAGCTGGGAACGTGCTTACCGCGAGGAGGGACTGTTCGCTTGGATGTTCGCGCAGGTGAAGAAGCAGGTTTATGTTTACGTGTGGAATGAAAACGAGAATTCGTCTTCGAAAGGAATTAGATACTCTTACATTATCAGCGATGAGTACACTTCGGATATGTCCAAAATTAAAGCGAACGCTACATCGGATTTTAAAGACGTGCGGGCTATATTTGAGCAACTGACCCCGGGAGCCAACGTTCTGGTAACAGGGATTTATCGACTGAAAGGATATGGCGTTGAAGCAAAACAGGTATACAAAATATCCGATGAGATTTATGCAGCTGGACTGGTAAGTAGCGATGCATGGGTATGTCTTGATGTAATTCCACCGATTATAAAGAGCTTCAATGACTACATAAGTCCCTACTCAAATGAATGGTATTCACGGGAACTGGCTGCTCTGGATGAAGAAGCGCTTTATGGTTCAAAGGGCCATATGTATCGCTTTACTAGTCTTCCGTCATTCGACAATCAGGTAGTGGTGCGGATTGAAGTTAATATTGACGGTACAGCGAATGTGCATTACAAAGTTGGCAAACATGGTGCTTACATGTACGGAGGCGGCGGGATTTCCAAATCTGAAAAAGTCGTTCTAGGTCAAAAAGAGACAAAAGAATTTCTTGCACTATTAGACAAAGCAGGTTATTGGAACCTGCCAGAAGAAATTGAAAACGTGGGGCATGGCGGCTATACAGTCCTTATTGAGGGCGTCAAGGAGGGCGTATATCATATCGTCGAAAGATGGGTTCCAGAGACAAGTGATCCTGTCCAAAGTTTAGAGGAATACTTCTTTAATTTGATCAAGCAAAAATTCAGCGAATAACAAGGAGGACTTCACATGTCCAAAACAATTCTCGTCACCGGGGCCAGCGGCTGCATCGGCGGCTGGGTGGTCAAAAACCTGCTTGAGCAGGGCAGGCGGGTGGTCGCCTTCGACCTTCACCCCGAAAATCTGCGCAAGCTGCTGCTGATCATGCCCGAGACCGCGCTGGCCAAGGTCAAGGTTGTGGCTGGCGACGTCAGCAAGCTCGACGACGTGCGCAAGGCGTTTTCCTGCAACGTAGCCCAGGTGATCCACCTGGCCGCGCTGCAGCTGCCCTTCTGCAAGGCCGACCCCGCCCGGGGCTCGCTGGTGAACGTGGTGGGCACACAGAACGTCTTCCAGGCGGCCAAGGAAGCGGGCGTGAAGCGGGTGGTCTACTCCAGCTCCACCGCCGTTTACGGCAGCGCGGCTGACTACCCGGGCGCTACGTTCGACCACTGGTCGCCCCTAATCCCCAAGAGCTTTTACGGCGCCTACAAGCAGGACAACGAGGTCTGTGCGAAGGTGTGGTATGCCGACGAAGGCATCGCCAGCATAGGCATACGCCCCTTCGTGGTCTACGGCCCCCTGCGGGACCAGGGCATGACCTCCACCCCCACCTCCGCCATCAAGGCGGCGGTGAAGGGCGGCTCCTACGAGATCTCCTACGGCGGGCAGGCCGAGTTCCAGTATGCCGACGACACGGCCAGGGCTTTCATCGCCGCGGCGGACGCCGATTTCACCGGGGCCGCGTGCTACAACCTTGGCGGCGGCACGGTGCACATGGAGCGCATCGTGGCGGCCATCGAGGCGGCCTGCCCGCAGGCTGCGGGCAAGATCACGTTCAACCCCGCGCCCCTGCCCTTCCCCCGCCACAACGACACCGGCGAGCTGGAAAAGGCTGTGGGCAAAATCGCTTGGACCCCCCTGGAAGAGGGAATCGCCCAGAGCGCGGAGATATTCAAGAAGCTGTAGGAATCAGGGACGGCATTTTTACCGCCCGTGCAAGCAAATGTAAGGGACGTCGAGGACGCCGTCCCCTACATTTTGTGCATCGCATGTGGAGACGCACTGACGTGCGTCTCCGCTTTTACAACCTGTACGTTTCACCTCAGCACCCGCAGCCGCAGTCCCCGTGCTTGCCGTAGGGCCAGGGATCGTGCGGGTACGCGCAGGATACCGCCTCGAGGGTCCCGCAGTCGCCGGGGTGCACGCACCCGGCGGGCTTGAGCTTGTTGGCGGCGATGCAGACAGCGTAGGCCTGCACCTTCGCCGGGCAGTCGGAATCGTTGTAGGCCGAGACCTCCCAGCCGTCGTAGCCCGCGGATTCCGCGGAGCGAATGATGCTGATGTCGCGGTCGGACGACTGGTAGCCGCCGCTGATTGCCTTCATGCAGGCCGGGCACTGGGCCACCAGGTCGTTGACCACATAGTGCGGGGGAACGGTGCGCTCGCAGCTGGTGGCGATATACAGGTCGAAATTGCCGGCCGGGCCCTGCGGGCCCATATCGCCCTTGTCGCCTTTATCGCCCTTCTCTCCCTGTGCGCCGCGGGGGCCCTGCTGCCCCTGGGGGCCGCGTGGGCCCTGCACGCCCTGCGGAGCTGTATAACCTCAAGCAAGCATTCACAGCAGCGGTCTGGAGCGCGGTATGTTCGCTGACATGGGTGCCGGAGCTGCTCGACCCGCTGACAAAGATACTCTGGCTGCCGCTGGTGCTGAGACGATTTTCAGCCTTCTGTTTTTTTCGTGAAAAGATAGCCATGAACTTCCCTCCAGATCAATAGTATTCAGTTTGTCCGCCGTTGATGTCAATCACGGCCATGGCATAGCCGCCGCGCTTGCCCTCGTCGCGCATGGCGAGGTCGGCCGCCATTATGGCCGCGACGGCCCCGTCGATCTTGTCGCTGGCCTTACTTTTGTCAGGCTTGATGTTCCCGGCTTCGTCGATTTTCACCACGGCGTTGTCGAAGTTCCAGCGCAGCACCGGGTGGCCGCCGTGGGCGATTTTCCCC
>WRDW01000006.1 GCA_009779995.1 Oscillospiraceae bacterium
CGCGGTGGACGGCGCGGACTTCGAGATCGAGGAGGGCGAGCTGGCCCTGATCGTGGGCGCCTCCGGCGCGGGCAAGACCACCATCCTGAACATCCTGGGCGGGATGGACAGCGCCAGCGGCGGGCAGGTGCTCGTGGACGGCGAGGAGATCACGGCCTTCGGCAATAAAAGGCTGATCGAATACCGCCGCAACCAGGTGGGCTTCGTGTTCCAGTTCTACAATCTGATTCCCAACCTGACGGCCCTGGAGAACGTGGAGATCGCCACGCAATTGAGCGCCGACCCCCTCCACCCGGCGGACGTACTGGAGCAGGTGGGCCTGGGGGAGCGCCTGAACAACTTCCCGGCGCAGCTCTCCGGCGGGGAGCAGCAGCGGGTGTCGATCGCGCGGGCCCTCGCGAAAAACCCGAGGCTGCTGCTGTGCGACGAGCCCACCGGGGCCCTGGACGACACCACGGGCAAGCAGATTCTGCAATTGCTTCAAAAAACCTGCCGCGAGACCGGCACCACGGTGATCATCATCACCCACAACGCCGTCTTCGAGCCCATCGCCGACCGGGTGATTGTCATGCGCAGCGGGAAGATTCATGAAGTCCGCCGCAACGAGGAGCCAAAGGACGTGGACGAGCTGGAGTGGTAGGACGCTGAGCGTCTCCCCCTCTGTCGCCTGCGGCGGCATCCCCCCTCGCAAGCGAGGGGTCTTGGGATTGTGTTCATTGGTTCGAACATTACAGCATGGTTATGGAGGAACATCATGACCAAAGCACTATTTCGCGACACCCTGCGTTCCATACGCAAAACGCTTTCGCGCTTCATCTCCATCGTCATCATCGTGGCGCTGGGGGTGGGCTTCTTCGCGGGGCTCAAGGCCGTCTCCCCCAACATGAAGGCCGCCGCCAATGATTTCTATGCCATGCACCGCCTGGCGAACCTCGTGGTGAACACCACCGTGGGCTTCGACGAGGAGGTGGTCAAGCAGGTGCTCACGATCCCGGGGGTGGAGAGCGCCACGCCCTCGCGCTCCGTAGACGGCATCCTCTATAAGCCAGACGGCTCCATGGAGCAGAGCATGAGCGGCACCGCCTACGTAATGCGCGTGATAGGCTACGACTTTGACCAGGCCGTGGGCTCGGGCGCGGATAGGCTCAACCAGCTGGAGCTGGTGAAAGGGCGCTTCCCCGCGCGGTATGACGAGTGCGTGGTGAGCGTCTTCGAGAACAGGAACGAGCCGCAGCACTACACCGTGGGCCAGAATATACGAATCGTCGGCGACCACGAGGACATTTTAGACACTGTCAAGAGCGAATACTACACCGTCGTCGGGACGGTGCATACGCCCGAGTTCATCGCCATGGAGCTGGGGGCCAGCCAGGCGGGCGGCGGCGAGCTCTCGGGCTACATCTACATCCCCGACGACGCCTTCCAGATCGATTACTACACCACGCTCTACGTGGGCGTGGAGGGCGCGGAACAATACGCCGCTTACACCCCCGCATACAAAGAACTGGTGCGCCAGGTGACCGAGCGCCTGGAGGCCGCCGGGCCCGTGATCGCCACGCGGCGCGCGCAGCGCATGAAGGACACCCTGGTTCCCCTGATCGAGGACGGGAAGCAGGAGCTGGCGCAGGCGAAGATCGAATTCGCGCGGCTCCAGGAGGCCGTGGCGGACGGCCCCGCGGAATACGCCAGGGGCAAGGCGGACGCCGAGCGCCAGCTGGCCGAGGCCCGCAGGGAGCTGGCGGAGGCCCCGGCGAAATATGAGGCGGAGCTGGCGAAATACAACGAGGGCGTGGCGAAATATAACGAGGCAAAGATACTCGTGGACCAGAACCCCGACGCCAGGGCGAGGTACGAGGCGGGGCAAAACGAGCTCGAACGCAAGCAGAACAGCTTCGAGCTGACCCAATCGGCGGTGATCGCCGGGCAGAGCGCGCTGCGCGTGGCCAAATCGGCCCTGAACAGCGGCGAGGACCAGCGCATCCAGAACGCCCTGGACATATTATCGATCTACCTGCCCATAGAGGAGAGCGACAGGACCGTGGACGGCCTGCGCATCCGCGTGGCGGAGATGGAGATCGACCTGGCCGAGGCCGAGGCGGAGCTGGCCGAGAAGGAGCAGCTGTTGAACGAGGGCAAGGCGCAGCTGAAGGAGGCCGAAAAGCTCATCAAGCAGCTCGACGAGTACGACAAGGCCTCCAGGGAGCTCAACGCGGCCTTTGCGCAGCTGGAGAAGGCCAAATACGACATAGAGCACGGGGCGGAAAAGATCGCCGAGGCCGAGGCCGAGATGCAAAGGCGCCTGGAGGAGGAGGGGCGCAAGCTGGCCAACGCCCTCACCCGGGAGATCACCGGGGCGCAGGAGGTGGCCAACGGCGAGCGCAAGGTGCGCCGGGCCGAGAGCGGCCTGGAGGCCGCCGAGAACCCCCAGTGGTTCGTGCTGGATAGGGACGAGTTCGCGGGATACACCAACTACGGCGACACCGCCGACAACATGGAGCAGTTCGCGCTGATTTTCCCCGTGCTGTTCTTCCTCATCGCGGCCCTGGTGAGCCTGACCACCATGACGCGCATGGTGGAGGACGAGCGCACCCAGCTGGGCGTGCTGAAGGCCACGGGCTACCCCGCCTTTGCCATCGCGTTCAAGTATTTGTTTTACGCCTTCACGGCGGGGCTGCTGGGCTGTATCCTGGGCCTGGCGCTGGGCTTCACGTTCATCCCCCTGGCGATCTTCACGGCCTACCAGGTGCTCTACCTTATCCCCGCCATGACGCCGCGCTTCTTCCTGGATACGGCCGCCGTGGGCCTCGCGGCCGCGCTGGTCTCCACGGTGGGGGCGGTGCTGTTCTCGGTGTTCCAGGCCATGCGCAACCGCCCCGCCGAGCTCATGCGCCCCAAAGCGCCAAAAGCGGGCAAGCGCGTGTTCCTGGAGTGGAAGCTCTTCGCCCCCATCTGGCGGCGGCTGGGCTTCAACGGGAAAGTGACCGTGCGCAACCTCATGCGCAACAAAAAGCGCTTTTTGATGACCTTCGCGGGCATCATGGGCTGCACGGCGCTGCTGCTCACGGGCTTCGGCATAGGCAACTCCATCGGCACCATGCTCGATAAGCAGTTCGGCCCGGACAGCGTGATGAGCTTCGACGCCCAGGCCCTGCTCCAGGCCCCCCTGCAGCCCGCCGACGCCCCCGCCCTGCTGGGTAAAGTCTTCAGCGACGAACGCATCGCCGGGGTGCTGCCCGTGTTCATGAAGAAGATGTACGGCGCGGCGCCGGGCTACGACCACCAGATCGACGTGACCATCGTGGTGACGCAGGACAAGGACGCCGTGCCCGACTTCGCCAAGCTGCGCGACGAAAAGACCGGCGCGCCGCTGGACGTCACCGACGAGGGCTGCTTCATCGGCGGCAAGATGGCGGAGCTGTACAACCTGAAAGCGGGGGACACGATCACGGTGCAGTCCGGCCCGGAGAAGGCGGAGATTCCGGTGGCGGGCATCACGCGCAACTACGTGTACCACTACATCTATATGACGCCCACGGTCTACGAGCGCAGCTTCGGGACGGCCACCACCTACAACGTGGTGCTCATGCGCGTGCAGCCGGAGCTCACGCGGCTCAACCGGGGCAGCGACGCGGAGCGCAGCGCCGTGAAGGAGACCCGCACCGCCCTGGCGCGGGACCTCGGCGACACGGCGGAGGTTATCACGGTGGTGTACAACTCCACCATCGTGGAGAAGGTGCGCAGCATGACCGACGTGATGCGCAACGTGGTGGTGGCGGTATTTACGATTGCGGCGGGCGCTCTTGCGTTTGTCGTGCTCTACAACCTGAACAATATCAACATCTACGAGCGCATACGGGAGCTGGCTACAATCAAGGTGCTGGGCTTCTACGACAAAGAGGCCGACATGTTCATCTACCGGGAGAACATCATCACCACCATCCTGGGCATAGGCGCGGGCCTCGCCGTGGGCGTGCCCATACACGCCTTCGTCATCCGCGCCGCGGAGATCGAGAGCATGATGTTCGTGCGCCAGCTGGCCGCGCCGAATTTCTACGCGGCGGCCATCATCACGGGGCTGTTCGCCGTGGCCATCAACCTGCTGATGCACAAGCGCATCAAGGAGATCAACATGGTGGAGGCGCTCAAGAGCGTGGAGTAGGGGAGGTTCTCAATGAACAAAAGAACACCGCATATCGTCCAGTACCAGGGTTCAAAGCGAATCCTGGCGCCCCAAATTTTGCAGTATATGCCAAGCCGTTTTGAGCGCCTGTATGAGCCTTTCTCGGGGATGGCCGCAATTTCAATTGCCGTGGCACAGGAGAAGCGAACCGGGATTTATCATATAAACGATATAAATGCCCCGCTGGTGGGCTTGTTGAGCGCCGCAATTGATGAGCCAGACGCGCTCGTGAGCAGGTATACCTTTCTTTGGAAGGAACAATTTGATTACGGTACAGAGCACGAGCGGCATTTCTACGAGGTGCGTCGGCGCTTTAACGCGGGCGAGAAAAGTCCTGAAAACATGCTCTACTTGCTGGCCCGCTGCGTCAAGGGAGCTGTCCGTTACGGAAAAGATGGGAATTTCAACCAGTCTCCCGATCGGCGTCGGCACGGCACAAGTCCTGAAAATATAAAAGAAAATATAAATGCCGTTTCTTCCCTGCTCAGAGGGAAAAGCGCGTTTTCCGCATTGGATTACCGGGAAATATTTGAAATGGCGGGCCCCGGGGATTTGGTCTACATGGATCCCCCATATCAGGGCACAACAAATGTACGGGACAATCGCTATTACGCCGGTGTACCCTTCGCCGAATTTGCCGCTGCGCTGGAATCCCTGAATCGTAAAAACGTCGATTTTCTTATCAGTTACGACGGCGCATGCGGCGGCAAGGAATACGGTGAGGAGCTGCCGAAGGAGCTGGAGTGCAAAAAGCTTCTGCTCAACGCGGGAAGGTCGACGCAAGCCACGCTGCTCGGCCAAAGAGCCACCACCTATGAAGCGTTATATATCAGTAGGAATCTGCAGCCATATACGCAGTTCGTTCCCCGTCAAATGTCATTTTTGGAGGTTGTTGCCCAGTGAATTATTCACAGGAGTTCCTGGCGATTCTCAATGCTGTCTCCGCCAAAAGGCCGAGGACCGTCATACAGCACATTCTTCAAAACGGCTTTATCACCTCCGAAGAGCTAAAAAATACCTACGGATACGACCATCCGCCTAGGGCGGTCAGAGATGTGCGTGATTATGGCATTCCGATCATTACATATCGGGTTGCGGGCAGCAACGGAAGAAGCATAGCCGCATATAAATTCGGCGACCCGAGCCAGGCTGTAAACAGTCTGTCAAAAGCGTTCGGACGGACTGCCCTTGCCAAAGCAATAAAGCAGGCCCTGATTGAAAAATACGGGGTCAAGTGTTTTGTATACCTTGAGCGCATGGAAGAGAACATCCTGCAGGTGGATCACAGAGTACCGTATGAAATAGATGGTGAGCAGGACGTCCGGGACATCGAAGTGTTCATGCTGCTGTGCCCCTCGGCCAACCGTGCGAAATCCTGGTCATGTGAGCACTGCGAAAACTGGATAAAGAAAGACGCATCGTTTTGCCTTCGCTGCTTTTGGGCATACCCGGAAGGCTATGACCATATCGCCGGACGATATGAAAAAGTCATCCATGTTGTGTTCACGGGAGACGAAATCGAGGATTACAACAAATTAATTCAAATGTCCGGCGCGGACAATGCACAAAAAGCGATCAAGAAGCTCATTCACGACCTGTAAAGGAGCCACCCCATGCCCAAACCCACCATAGCCCAACGCATGTCCCTGCTCCACACGGAATCCGCGTTCCAGATCCTTGCCAAGGCCCAGGCACTGGAGGCGCGGGGCAGGCATATCATCCACATGGAGATCGGCCAGCCGGATTTCAAAACGCCGCAAAATATCATCGACGCCGCCTGCCGCGCCATGAACGAGGGCTACACCGGCTATACGCCCACGCCGGGGCTGCTACAGGCGCGCAGGGCGATAGCCGGGTACGCGGCCCGGCAGAAGAACATCGCCACCAACGAGGACGAGATCGTGATTGTGCCCGGCGGCAAGCCGGTGATGTTCTACACCATGCTGATGCTGGTGAACCCCGGGGACGAGGTGGTCTACCCCAACCCCTCCTTCCCGATTTACGAATCCTGCATCAACTTCGCCGGAGGCGTGCCCGTGCCGCTGCGATTGAGCGCCGAGAACGGCTTCCGGCTGGACATAGAGGAATTCAAGCGGCTCATCACGCCGAAAACCAAGCTGGTGATCATCAACAGCCCATCCAACCCAACCGGCGGCGTGTTCACCCCTGAGGACGTGCTTGCCATCGCCGAAATCCTGCAAGACCGCCCGGACATATTTATCCTGTCGGACGAAATCTACGACCGGCTGATCTTCGAGGGACAGGCCTTCTCCATCGCGTCGCTGCCGGGCTTCAAGGACAGGACGGTCATCCTGGACGGCTTCTCCAAAACCTACGCCATGACGGGCTGGCGCCTGGGCTACGCCATTTTGCACCCGGAATTGGCGGCGCACATGTCCATGCTGATGGTCAACTCCAACTCCTGCGCCGCGGCCTTCTCGCAGGTGGCTGCCATCGAGGCCCTCACCGGCCCGCAGACGGCCGTGGACGCCATGCGCGCGGCCTTCATGGAGCGGCGCGACGTACTTGTCGAAGCGCTGAACAAAATCGACGGCATACGCTGCCGCCTGCCGGGGGGCGCGTTCTATGCCTTCCCGGACATCTCGGCCTTCGGCCTCCCCAGCGAGGTGTTTGCCGCCCGGCTGCTGGAGGAGGCGGGCGTGGCCGCGGCCCACGGCACGGCCTTCGGGGCCTTCGGCGAAGGCTACCTGCGGCTCTCCTACGCCACGAGCATCGAAAACATCAGGCTTGCGGTGGAGCGCATCGAGAGGTTCGCCGCCGCCTGTTATTCCTGCTCCCTAATCCGCCCGGCCAGCGAATAATCCCAAATCTCAAACCCCAATTCAGTCACAGCAGGGGAGTTGAGCGCCAGGGTAAAATCATTGCCCTCGGGGTCTCTGAACAGCGGATCGACGAACAGGGCGTTCTGGTAGTAGCCGAGGCGTCGCATCTCCGGGAGAGCCAGCTTGCCGTTCTCCCCCGAGAGGGGCCTGCGGGGATTGGCGTAGTCGTAGAGCAAATTGCCGTCGTCGCGGAATTTACCCTGCTGCACGCTGGTGTAGATGGGCTGGCTGTCGCTGACGATGATGTTGCGCTCGAAGATGGCGCTGGTGTGCTCTTCTTTGCGGGAGACGCGAATCTGCCCCTCGCCGCTGAAAGCGAAGATGTTGTTGCGAACAAGATTTTCTTTCCCATAGTGCTGGTGGAAGCTCTGCGAGCCGCATCTGTAAGCGAGATTTTTCTCTATCAGCTGGCCGGTGCTGCCCTCGTCCGGGTAGATGCCCCAGCCGCCGTAGCCGCCCTGGAGGGGGTCGGCGGCGACATCGTAAATGTGATTGCCGCGGATGACGGAATTCGGCTGCATCCCCAGGGTGTAGATGCCCCCCATGTCGCTCAGCCAGCCCTGGCCGATCTGGTAGATCAGGTTGTATTCAATGGAGACATAGTCGGTGGGGTTCTCGGCGTAGCCCCACACCCAGCCGCTGGAAATGGCGCTGTAGTAGCCGTCGAAAATCTCGTTATGGGAAATTTCCACGTGATGCGCGTGGATGTTCAGCACCCCGATGGCGTTGAAGAAGCGCCTGCCATAGTGGGCGATAAGATTATTTTTTACGGTAATATTGCTGTTGGGCGTATCGTATTTGCCTTCGATGAACACCGCGTTGCCGCCGATTCGGGTGAACTCGCAGCCCGTTACAGCGCTGCCGTGTACGTTTTCTGCGAATTTCAGGGCCGTGGCGCCGATGTTCTCGAACTTGCACCGGTCAAAGCGCACCCCCGTGCTGTTGGTGACCAGCACACAGGGCCGCACATTGTAGGCCGCCTGAGAGGAGTCCCGATTTGCATAGTCCCAGCCGGCGTCGGCGGGCATCCCCCAGCCGTAGTCTATGCCGTCCGGCATGTTCCACGCGCTGTTCTTGAATGCAATTCCCCGAAAGGTCACGTTCTCCGCGCCGTCAATGGTCAGCAGGCGCTCGTTGATCCCCGCATACAACACTGTATTTTCCATATCCTCGCCCTCAAAGGGGATATAGGAGAGCTTCCCGCTGTCCCTGTCCAAATACCATTGCCCCGGCTCTTTCAATTCCTCGAACACGTTTTCCAGGAAGTACCTGTCATTCCTATTCACCGTCATGGCGGAGGGGCGCTCCCACACGAGCTCCCGCGTGCTATCGCCGTAGGAAACCAGTCCGGTAATCTCGTCCTTCCAGAAGTGCAGCACCCGCAGCGTGACGTCCTCCAGGGCGTGGAACTGCCGCAGGTCCCCGGGCTTGGCAAAAAAGGAGCGGAAACTGCTGTGGTATTGCGGCTGTGTATCGTGCGCGAGCATCTGCGCGCCCTCCACGCCGCCCACGAAGAGATACCCTTCCGCCGGGTAGCGCGGCCTGTTCAATTGCTTTTCCGGGTCGGGATGGTACAGCGAGGTGAAGTAGTCGCCCTCCATCTGCGCGGACCAGCAGGCCACGCCGTTCGCCTCGTCCGCCTGCCAGCCGGAAACTTCTTTCGCGCCGGTGAAGACGACCTCCTCCCCGGGCACGTTCCGGAAGGTCACGTTTTTCAGCCCGTCAAGTTCCAGGGGCTGCGCGTAGCTGCCGCCCTTCAGCCACACGGTCGTTTGCGCATCGCCGGTGCGGGTATACAAAAAATCCAACAGTTCTTCTTCAGAGGCAATCAAAATATCGCCAGCCTGCATGAGAAATTCTCCTTCGTCGTAGGGGATGAGCGCCCGCTCGGCAAGGGGCTCGGGGAAGACCGGCGTGATCACCGGCTGTTCGGGGACGAAGCTGCGGGCGTAGTCGGCGGCGCCATAGGCGGCAAAGCCCAGCGCGAACACGGCGGTGGATGCCGCCAGCGCCCAGACGCCCTTGCGGTTTTGCTTCCACATCGCCCTCAGCAGCAGCGCGAAGGGCACCAGCAGCTGCGCCGCCGCCAGGGGCACGGCGATGGCCGCCGCCGTCTCGGCCATGTGCCTGCCGTAGTAGGTCGGCCCGATCCAGTTGTTGACGATGGCGCTCCCCGCGATGAGCGCCGTGGCGAACACCAGCGTGGACAGCAGGGTCTTCCAAACAAGCGCCTTTTTGCGCTCGCCCCGCGCCCACAGCACCAGCAGAGACAGCGCCATGGCTGCCAGCAGCGCTGCCACCACCGCGAAGGGGTACACGCCCGGCTGCCAGTTGACGTAGGTGTCGCAGTACCATGCCATGGCTGCGGGAACGGCGGCCGCCAGGCCGATGGAGAAGATGGTTTGCAGCGTGGACTGTTTTTTCATGGGAAAATTCGCTCCTTTGCGTAAAATCAAGTTCTCAAAAATGCGCCTTCATGTGCCCGCACAATTTTTCATGCGCGGCGGGAGGATTTGCTCTCTGCACCCGGGGCCGCAGGGGACGCCGTCCCCTGCGGCCTGCGCACCCTCCGCCTGCGCAGCGGCTGCAAAAGCAGCGTTTCACCCCGCCCGCACAATCGCCGCGAAATCCGCCGCCTTGAGCGACGCCCCGCCGATGAGGCCGCCGTCCACGTCCGGCTGGGCGAGCAGCTCGGCGGCGTTGGCGGCGTTCATGGAGCCGCCGTACTGGATGATTACACTCTCGGCGATGTCTTGACTATACAGCTCGGCGAGCAAGTCGCGAATGGCCCTGTTGACCTCGTTGGCCTGCTCGGCCGTGGCTGTGAGCCCCGTGCCTATGGCCCATACGGGCTCGTAGGCGATGATCACGCGCCGCAGCTCCTCGGCGGAAACATCGGCCAGGGCGATTTTCGTCTGCTGGCGCACGACCTCCAGGGTGATGTTCTGCCGGCGCTCCTGGAGCACCTCGCCCACGCACAGGATGACCGTGAGCCCGGCGTCCAGGGCCGCGCGGGCGCGCTGCGCGACGGTCTCGCTGGTGTCGCCGAAGAGACTGCGGCGCTCGCTGTGGCCCACGATGACGTATTCCACGCCGATGTCTTTGAGCATAGCGGCGGAGACCTCGCCGGTGAAGGCACCGCTAGCGGCCCAGTGGCAGTTCTGCGCGCCTATCTTCAGGTTGGTGCCCGAGGCTGCGGCGAGCACGGTGGGCAGGTCTATGTAGGGCACACAGAGCACAACTTTGCATTTTGCGTCTTTCGTGAGGGGGATGAGTTCCTCCACCAGGGCCTTGGCCCCTGCGGGCAGCAGGTTCATCTTCCAGTTGCCGGCGATGACGGGTGTGCGCTTCGATGCGTTCATGTAGGATACCTCTTTCATTCATTTGACAAGTATTATTATAGCGGGTAGAGGGAGGGATGTCAAGGGGCGGGTTGGTTGCTTTATTGGCCTAATGCTTCTACTTATCGCGTTCGCAACAAAATTTATCTGCGCGGCGGTGAGATGTTGACAAGCCCCCGCCTTTGTGCTACTATTAATTTACACAAAAAAACAGGGGAGGCTTATTTCTATGAAACCATTCCGCAGGCGCGCGTTGTCGCTCGCCATCTGCCTCGCGCTGCTGCTGGGCGCCGCCGTGCCCGCCCTGGCCGCGGACGACCCCGAGGGCCCGCCGCCCATGCTCCAGGGCATCCTCTACAACATCGAGGACTTCGCCCTGCGCGTGATCGCCAACATCTGGGCGTCGCTCATCCCGGCGAAGATGCCGCGCAGCTACGTACAGAGCCCGGACTTCTACCCCGGCATGGAACGCTTCATCGACGTGCCCGAGGGGGCCAGGAAGTGGTCGCTGGGCTACGCGAAGAGGTCGCTGATCCCCGAGGGCTACTTCGACAAAAATGGTGATTATATTGGCGGCAACGACGTCTACATGGGCGGGGGGCTGGAGCTCACCGAGCGAAAGAACCCGGTGAAGCTCCTGGACGACCAGGCCGTGCGCGTGACCGCCCTGAGCGACGGCAGCGGCCGGGGCATCGTTGTCCTGGCCAGCATAGACGGCTACGCCCTCACCTCCACCGACGTGCGGGCCATCCGGTTCTTTCTGCGCGATTACGCGCAAGAGAAGAACATCGTGAGCATCAACATCGGCGTACTGCACCAGCACAGCTGCATCGATACCCTGGGCATGAACGGGCCGCTGCCCCTGGCCCTGCTGGTGAACCCCCTGGCCAACCTCACGGGTGGCCTTATCGCGCCCATCTCCGGGAAGAACAGCGCCTTCATGGCGAACCTGCACTGCGTCACAGCCGAGGCGATTATGGAGGCCGTGGAGGGCATGAAGAGGGGCGAGCTCTATTACGCCGCCGTGGACGCCGAGCAGTACATCAACGACAAGCGCCCGCCGGAGGTGATCGACCCGCTGCTGCACCGCTTCCGTTTCAAGCCGGACGACGGCTCGCGCGAGACCTGGCTTGTGAACTACGCCGCCCACTGCGTGGGCATAGGAGCGGGCACGCGAGAGGTCACGGGCGACTACCCCTACTACATCGAGCAGGAGATCAGCAAGAAGGCCAACTTCCAGATGATTCAGGGCGCGCAGCTGGCCATCTCGGTGCACAACGGCATGTTCGCCCAGGAGGGCGATACCCACGGCATTCAGCGCGTGGAGCGCTACGGCCGAAACCTCGGCAAAATGCTTGTCGGCATAAAAAAAGAGGTGAAGGTTGACCCCATCCTCAATATCAGGCACAAGGAGTTCCGGGTGCCCATCGATAACCCGCTGCACCTGCTGCTGTTCCGCTACGGCATGATCAAGGCGGAGGGCGTGCGGCGCTACCCCGTGGGCCCGGCGATGGACCTGATCACCGAGGCGGGTTACATGGAGATGGGCAAGAACCTCGCCATGATGTTCGCCCCCGGCGAGATGGACCCGCCCCTGGCCTTCGGCGGCGGCCTGACGGCTGAGGAGGCCTGGACGGGCAAGGAGTTCGTGTTCACCCCCATGCAGGATCTTGTGCGCGGCAACCGCAAGCTGCTGGTGTTCGGCATCATGAACGACCATTCGGGCTACTACCTGCTGCCCAACGACATCCACAACTTCGTGCTCTTCGGCAACGAGGAGATCAACACGGCGGGCACCAAGGGCAGCGAGCTGCTGCTGGAGGCCTTCGGCGGGCTGCTGGATAGCTTGGGATAGACCGCGGCTTTTGTTGACGTCCACATAGAGTGCCGCCTTCGGCGGCAGTGCTCCGCACAACCACCCCGCCGCAGCGGCGTTCCTGACAAACCGGGCGGATTATACCAGCGCTTCCAAAAAACGCCTTGACAAGCAGGTCGGGGCGTTTTATAATGGAAAGCGCCCATACTATAAAAAAGCATGTTATGCAGGAGAACAAATTTAAATGCCCGCTTTCATTGATACCGCGCGCGTCTCCCTCTCCGCCGGGGCGGGGGGGGACGGCTGCGTGGCCTTCCACCGGGAGAAATACATCGCCAGCGGCGGCCCCAGCGGGGGCGACGGCGGCCACGGCGGCAGCGTGTATCTCCTGGCGGACGACAAGCTCTCCACCCTGGCGGACTTCCGCTACCGGCGCAAATACGCCGCCGGGCGCGGGGCCGACGGGGAATCCGGGCGGCGCAGCGGCAAGCAGGGCGGGGACCTGACCATACGTGTCCCGCGCGGCACATTGGTGAAGGACGCCGAGACAGGCCGCCTGCTGGCCGACGTCTCCGGCGAAGGGCCCGTGCGCGTCGCGAAGGGCGGGCGCGGCGGCTGGGGGAACGTGCACTTCGCCACGCCCACGCGGCAGGCCCCCCGCTTCGCCCGGCCCGGTACGCCGGGGGAGGCCCTGGAAATCAATCTGGAGCTCAAGCTCCTGGCCGACGTGGGGCTGCTGGGCTTCCCCAACGTGGGGAAATCCTCCCTCATCGCGGCTGTCAGCCAGGCCAAGCCCATCGTTGCCGACTATCATTTCACGACAATCACGCCGGTGCTGGGGGTGGTGTCGCTGGGCTTGGGGCAAAGCTTCGTGATGGCGGACATCCCCGGCCTCATCGAGGGGGCAAGCGAGGGCGTGGGCCTCGGCCACGCCTTTTTGCGCCACGTGGAGCGCTGCCGTATGCTCGTGCACGTCCTCGACGCCGCCGGCAGCGAGGGCCGCGACCCCATCGAGGACTTCGCCCTGATCAACAGAGAGCTTGCTTCTTACATGCCCGAACTGGTTGACTGCCCGCAGATCGTCGCGGCGAATAAGATCGACCTGGCCGCGCCAGAGCAGCTTGAACGCCTGCGCGATTATTTCACGGGCGGGGGCTACGAATATTTCGAGATCTGCGCGCCCATTCACGAGAATACAGACGCGCTGGTAAAAGCCGTGTATTATAAATTACAAGAACTCCCGCCCATACGCCGCTACGAGCCCGAGGCCCTGCCCGAGGACTTTTACGACCCCAGGGAGGGCGAGAATTTCACGCTTCGCATGGAGGGCGGCGTGCGCGGCGAACGCACCGTCTCCTCCGGAGCCGGGGTCTTCTTCGTGGAGGCCCCCTGGCTGCTGCGCGTCCTGCGCGGCTGCAACATGGACGACTACGAGTCCCTGCAATACTTCCAGCGGGCCCTGCAAAAGAGCGGCATCGTAGCCGCCCTGGAAAACGCGGGCGTGCAGGAGGGCGACACGGTTTCGATTTATGACTTTGAGTTTGAATACCTTGGATAGCCTGTGGGGGCGGCATTCTTGCCGCCCGAAAATCGAATACACTTTCTATATGCGGGCGGCAAGAATGCCGCCCCTACAGATTTTGCGTAATACGAAAGACATCCTATGATCAACCCAACCCAACTCCCCCCCCTGGCCCTGGCCTTTATAGGCGACACGGTCTTCGATCTCCTCGTGCGTGAAGCCCTGTTGGACGGGCCCGCCCGGCCCCAGCGGCAGCTGCACAAAGAGAGCGCGGTGCGTGTCAACGCCCGCGCGCAGGCCGAATTGGCGAAAAAAATCCTCCCCCTGCTGGGCGGGGAGGAGGCAGAGATTTTTCGCCGGGGGCAAAATGCCCAGCCCGGCCATGTGCCCCGGGGCTTCACCCGGGGGGAATACGCCCTGGCCACGGCCCTGGAGGCGCTGTTCGGCTGGCTGTGGCTGTGCGGGAGGCTGGAGCGGGCGCGGGAGTTGTTTGATTATATTTTTTCGTGAGTTCCACGATCTGTTTCCCGATAAAATCGTAGTGAATTTTTATTGCCTGTAAGCAGGGTTAACTCAGGACTTTTATTGGGGCGGGAATGAGACCGCTCCCGTGGGGCCGGTTGGGCCGCGTCCTCCTCCGCCATTGCACAGCTTGCATGTGCTGCTGCAGGCCATATTGATTGAGTGATCACCCATACCTGTGCCCGGCGTCGTGCCAATCACTTGCGTTAAGCCGCTGTCGATGATAAAGGTCTGATTGGCGGCGGAATCGGTCACGTAAACGATATGATTGCGCTGGTCAATCGAAATGCTGCTCAAATATCCGCCAAGGTACAATTGACCAAGATGCTCAAGAGAGCAGGCATCATAGACATCAACGGTATCCCTTGCAGCATTAATGGCAAACAACAGTCCCAGGCCGGAGTCGACAGCCATGGCATAGATGCCATTTTCAGCTTCGGCGGTCTCCAGCAGTTCATGGTTTTTGCCATCGAAAGCGACAAGCGTGTTTTGCCCGTCGCGGGCAATAATCATATTTTTGCAGGTATTGACCGCCAGATCAATCAGGCCGTATACAGCCGAATATTCAATGATACCAATCATTTGATTGCTGTTTCCATTGATAACACTGAGCCCATCAGCGGTGGAGATATACACCAGATTCGTATTGGGGTTGACTGTGACGGAGCCTGTATTGTCGCCTGGAATTACGCCCAGGAATTTGTTGTTGCGGCCATTCACGACAGCAACAAATAGATTGTGCGGCGAAGCAACATACACCAGTTGATTATTCGGGTTGACCGCGATTGCGCTGTCAAAATAAATACCCGCCGGAAGTAGTATCACTTCCTCAATAGTATTTGTGATGTCATCGACCACAGCCAATTCACCGGCAGCCGAAAGCAAATATACTTTACGCAAAATCGGATCATACCCCATGCTTTGCACAACATAGGGCGCATCAATCGTAGCTATGACTTCCTTGGTAATCGGATCAATGACATTGACAATATCGCCGTCCGATACGTAAGTGTACGCCGGTTGGTCGCAGCCATTGACGCCAACGCCGGTCGGGCCGGTCGGGCCGGTCGGGCCGGTTTCGCCTTGCTCGCCGGTTGCTCCTGTGGGGCCGGGAATACCATCTTGGCCTGTTGGGCCCGTTGGACCGGGCGGGCCTTCGATTGGAACGGAGCCGGAGCAGCAGCTTGATCCGCCGCAATGATCCGGAAGGGACGGGTAGCATGGTGGGGCATTTAACTGTGCTATAGGAATAGGACCAATGCCCGGCAGATTATTTATATCCATTGGTGTATCAACTCCAAGTATAAATTGAAACACTTCATATCGAAGCCTGTTCCACTTCATTGTATGCAAAACTTGCATGTGTGGGATAAGCTTTTAAGACACGCGCTCTGCTTCCAGAAGATGAAATCTTCCACTAATAAAATAACAAAAGGCAGGGGCGCATCGCTTATGTGTCCCTGCTTTCGGATGATATGAATTTAAAGCCCGGCGCAAACCTGCGCCAAATAGTTGCCGGGCTCCTGCACGCAGATTTCAGGGGCACGGATTTTCATCCGTGCCCCTGCGTAACTGACAAATCAGTCCCCCGTGAATCCCAGCGTAACCGTCGTCCGGAGCGGCTTTTCGTTCGATAACTCATTTTCTGCGGCCACATCCAGCTCGAACGCGCCGTGGGGGAATGTCGGCAATCCCCCGTCAACGGCAACTGTAGTGGCCCTGCCCTCGCCGTCGTATTTTGCAGCTGTCTCATCGCCGGGAAAATATTCGAGAACCTCGTTTTCGCCTATGCTCGTGCGGAAGGTTATTGACGCGCTTCCGTAGGAGATACAGGGCGACACAATCGCGTTGCTGGTATGCTCTGCTGCGATTATGCGGGACATTCTCACGCCTTCGCACGCCCCCGAGAGATACACCCGGATTTCCGTGACATTGGAAAAGACGAAGTCCTCGCGGAAATAGCTGTACACGAAAGGATCGGTTTTGTCGGGGAAAACCAGGCCGCCGAAGCCATCGTTGTCGTTCTCCGCCAGAACGAATTCCCGCGCGCCCTCGAAGTCCAGCCGGATGAGGTAGTCCGCTATGGAGGGCGTGCCCAAGTCTTTCGACATGCTTGTCAGCCGGATGCAAATCGCGTCGTTTGAGTTGTTTCCTGCGACGTTTACCCGCAGAGCGCGCGCGGCGCTGAGATCGGCTTCGAGGGGCGCGCTGAGGGTCTGGCCCTTCAGTTCTGTCTCGAAATCAAGTGGCAGCAGCACCGTGCCTTCGGCAGATGCCGAAGACAGGTGGCCCTCAACCCTGATGAAGGGCTGCTGCGCCTCGAAGGGGTTTTCCGCTTTTATGGCGGAGCGCCCCGGCGCGTTGATGTCGTATAGCTTGGTGCGTAAGTAGTGTTTTTCGACGAAGGCCCATGCCCCGGAGCCTGTTTCAACGATGGCGTATTCCTTGTCCGGGTTCTCCCTGACCCGCGCCTTGGCCTCCTCCGTGAAGTAGCCGCTTTTGCGCAATGGGCTGTAAATCTCGGCGAACCGCCTGGCGTTGCGCAGGTAGGCTTCGCCGGAATTTTTGTCCGGCGGCGAGGCGTAGACCATCCCCATGTCGTAGGCGACGCACAGGCTCCCCAGATGGTCGATGTCGTCGAAATATTGGAACCTGCCGGCCGTGTTGTCCTTCGAGGGGTACATGTGATACCAGCCCAGCGTGGTGGGCAGGTAGGCGTCGACAAAGTCCAGGTTGGCGCGGACATGCGAGCGGTTGAACTGTTTATATCCGGCGGTGGGGTAGTCCCACGCGCCCATGCGCGAGCGCGAGAGCCAGAAGCCGGGTGTCATCGCGGAGCACTCCATCATGGGGTCGATCTCGCAGTATTTCACGATTTCGTTTGTGAATTTCGCGCTGTAATACCACGCCTCCTCCGGGTTCTGGCTCCACAGCCCGTCCAGGGCGTCGAGATAGATCATCTCGAAGCCGCCCTCGTTGTAGGCCTGCGCCGTCCGGCGGGCGATCTGCAAAAAGAGCTCGGAATCCAGATCGGGGGAAAACATGCCGAACATGCCGCCCAGGTGCCGGATCTCCGCCCCCGCCGCGTGGGCCGCCTTTTTCGTGCCGCACTGGCCGCGCTCCACCGTGAATTCATTGGAGCCAACCTGTGCGTATTTCATGATCTCCTGATCCACAAGAATATACACAGTATTGCAGTCGAAAAAGCCCGTCTTCATGGAGACATCCGCCGTGCTTTCCAGCGTGGGGAGGGTTTTCGCCGCACCGGAGATATTCTCCGCCAGCGTGAACGTCTCTTTCACATCCAGCTGCCGCTGCCACGCGGGGTCGGCCAGAATCATCTCGTCATTTTTGTCGATGTAATGCGCGTAGGTGTGGAACCCCGACTGGATACCGGCCTCTTTCAGGGGCGCGGCTATGTTTTTCTTGAAAGCCTGCGCGCTTTTCTGCTCCGTGAAGCGCATGGAGCCCTGGATGAACGTGCCGCCGCCCTGGTGGAAGTCGATCTGGTCGATGCCGTATATGGCGGCGGTGGACTTCCAGCCGGCGACATTTTTCGTGGCGCTGTCCCCTACGATGATATAGTTGCCGAAATTCGCCTTACTGTCCATGGCGTTGGGCCCGCCCACCATGGATTTCGCGGCCTCGCCCCGCGCGATGTCGCTGCCCACGGCCTTCAGGATGTCCCTGTGTTGGTCCCTCGGCGCGAAGATGACCGCGAATTTGGAACCAGGCAGCGCCCTGTCCGTCGGGCCGGTTTTATTCAGCACGCGGCCCATGACGTGCTTGGATTTCGCGTCCGGGTAGTAGGTCGGGTCCACGTTCCAGGTCATCGCGCAGCCGATGCCGCTGAACGCCGCGCCGCCCCCGGCGAGGTCGTACTCCAGGGTGGAGTTGGCGAACACAAGGCCCGTATACGCGCCGGGCAGATCGCTGTCCAGGGTGAAGGCGATGTATTCGGGCCTGGCCTCCACGAGAAAGTCGATCGCCGCGCCGTCCGCAAAGCGGACCCGCAGCTTTTCGTCTTCGAGGGCCGCCGAGACGGGCGCCGCCCTGGAAGAGAAATCGCCTGTATACAGATAGCAGAAGGGGGAGCGCGCCTCCTGCGGGCCCGCCGAAACGGGCGGCGTCCCCGACACCGCCTCGCCCGCAGCGGCGGGCGGGGGCGCTTCTTTGCCGACAATCTCAGTGCCGTCCGCCCTTGCGGCAATACTTGTGACGATCGCGTTCTCCTTCGTGATCACATAGGTCACGAGGTCGTTCTGGATGATCAGCGAGGTTTCGTCCTGCGAGAGGCCGACGCTGCCGGAAGGCTTTTCCACCCGGACGGGCGGCAGATCGGGTACGGGCTCGAACGGCTTCGCCGGAACGATCAGCGGTGCGGCCCAGACGACAGCCCCGGCGCACGCGAGTGCCGCCGCGGGAATGCTCAATACGATTTTCGCCCTGCGCCCAAGCGCCCGCCAGGGCTTTATCAACAGCAGGAGAACCAGCGCAGCCAGCAGGGGCAGCATCGCTTGCATGGCGGGCTTGGCGCCGCCCGCATTGTGCTTCACGATGTTGATGGCATAGGTTACGCCCTGTTCCACCGCGATAAACGCCGCCAGCCAGGCGAAAATTTGCAGGCATTTCCAGCCTGGCTTCGCCTTGCCGGGCCAGACAACCGAGACCGCCAGGGCCAGGAACACCAGCGGCGTAACGATAGACGTGACAATAAAGGCGTTCAGGTTCCAGTTGATGAAGACGCTGCAGTGCCAGGCCATAACGCCTGCCAGAACGGCGGCCAGCAGGAAGGGCAAAATTTTTGAAAGTTTCTTTTTCATGGGGCTTACCTCTTTCGTGTGATATGCGCTATATTTTTTTGCTTCACCAGGCCTCCAGATACCGGCCCAGCGCGTTTTCGATCCCCAAGGCCATGCAGAGAGGGTCGTCCATGGGCCTATCGCCCTGGGTGACGAACACCATCAGCCCGCCGAGATCGCTCATGAGCGCGTAGGCCGCCGCGTCCCCCGCCAGGGCCGGGGAGCAGCCGACCTTGTTGCCCGGGTAGATGCAGTACCAAGCATTCGCGCCTTCGAGGTGTTTCCAGCTCTCGTTGCGGTCGTAGCCGTGGGTACCCAAGCCGATGAGTATCTTTGCCGGGTCCGCGCCCGCGCGTATTATCCGCGCGACGCCGCGCTGCATCCCCTCCAGGGTGGGCATGGCGTGCTCGTTGCAGGGCTCGCAGTAGTCCATGTACTGTATTTGATCCAGGCGCTCCAGTGTCTCCCGAGACATCCCCATGCCCCAGGAGAACACCGCTGCCGATAGTATTGCCTCCGGGTTGGCCGCCTTCATGCCCTCGTCCAGCCTGGCCATGAACTTGTCGAAGCGCCGCCAATGGGCCCGGGAGGAGGGGGTCTCGTAGTCCACGTCCGCGCCGCCGAAGCCAAATTTTTCGATGACACCCAGGATGTTTTCCAGCAGCGCGTCCATGTGATTCTTGAGTATGGGGTCGGCGTACTCCGAGCCCCCGCCGAACACAGTGCAAATGATTTTCACTTCGTGTTCGGGGTTGCTCCGCAGCGCGATGAGCTCCTTGAGCGCGTTGAGACGCTGCGTATAGCGCGCCTCCCCCTCGGCGTAGGACACGCCCTGCGCGCCGATGCCGATGCCGCCGATGCAGATGACTGTGTCGTAGACATCGAACCAGCGCGCGTATTCTCGTGCATACGCCTCCCCCTGGGCCAGGATAGCGACCTCCGGCGGAATCTCGTCCGCCACGGGGTCCAGTGCGTAGTAGGTAGACATGTGCAGCCCCGGGTTTGCGCGCTTCGGCTCGTTATAGAGCGCCAGCGACTGTACCAACACGGGCTCGCCGTTCGCCGTCTCGGCCAGGACGCGCACACGATCGCTGGTCACGGGGTCAAAGCTGCACAGGCGCTGGGTCTGAATTTTTTCGCCCCGGTGAATCATTTGCCATTCCCCGTCCACAAAGGCCTCAAGGGAGAATTTCGCCGCGCCGGTGTCGTCCTTTCGAAACATGGAGTCCCAGTAGGTAAATTTCGCCGCGCTGCCCGCTTCCACAATCAGTGCCGTGTTGAAGGTCTGCGCCTCGGCCAGCTGAAACTCGTTCGTTCCGGTGGTTCGCTGCGCGCTCTGTATCAGGTCAGTTGCGCTGAACACAGGCTCTGGCAGCGGCAGGCGCACAGTGCGATATTGCACAATACCCGCCGAAACCAGCACCGCCAGCGCCAATGCACCGGCAGCGTACTTGCGCCAGCGGGGCCGCCATTCCGACGCGGCCGCCCGCGAGAGCAGCCAGATCGCCTCCAGGGCGCACAGGGAGAACGAGGCGAAGATCGCCAGGCGCGGGCCGGGCGTCATACCGCTGTTGAGAACGTTGTTCAATATGGCCGATACGCCGAACAGGAGGAAGCAGAACAGCACGACAGCGGTAAGGACGCGCAGCGCCAGTTTGCTCTTGCGGGCCCCGGTGGCCCAAAGCGCAGCGCAGGCGAACGCGGCGAAGAGCAGCACCGCGGCCGCCGCCAGGAGGGGATAGATTTTTTCGTATTTGCCCCAGTCCAGGAAGGCCGCGGCGTAAAAGGCCATGGCGCCCGCCAGCACAGCGCCCAGCAGGAAGGGCAGCGGTTTTTGCAGCTTCGGCCAGTTCATAGCAGCACATCTCCCATATCAATTATTTTGTCAGACAAAGCATAGCACACTTTATCCAAAACCGCAAGCATCGCAGCAAATTTTCTGCCCGACAGGAGGTGATCATCGATCGCCATAGACTTCTCCACGCTTAACCCCAAGGAACCCCCGCTTTCTCATCCTGCGCAACAAGAGCGGATGTATGCGACGCCAACCGCATCGCACCATCCAACAGCGTCTACATCTCCCTTGATAACCTCGCGAAGCGCATTGACGTCAAGGAGGACACCGACGGCATCGTAACCGTCCTGGATGTCAACGGCGCGGACGGCGTGTAAAAAAGCGATACGGCAATATTCGCGGCTGCATCTACCGGAAACGAAACCCCTTCGGGCAGCCGGAACCAATTAGGCCCGCCTGGCGATCTCCTCCAGCAGCGCCTCCATCCCCAGGCCCCGCGCATCGATCACGATGCCGGCATAGCGCAGGTACAGCGGCCGCCGCTCGGCGTAGAGCGCTGGCAGGGTTTGGCCGCGCTCCATCACCACGCCGCGCCCCCGGAAGTCCGCCACGCGCCGCTCGATCTCGTCGCAGGGCAGGTCGATGAACACAATTTTAGAGATGTTTCGCAGGTGCGCCATGGCCGGTTCGGAATACACGGCGCTGCCCCCCGTGGCGATGCAGGTGTTTTCGCAATCGAGGGCAAGGATCACCCCGGCCTCTGCCGCCAGGAAGGCCTCAATGCCTTGCGCATCAATGATCTGCCGCAAGAGCAGGCCGTGTTGTTGCTGGAGCAGCAGGTCGGTATCCACGAAGCGCAGGCCCAGGGCCTTGGCCAGCAGCACGCCCACGGTGCTCTTGCCGCAGCCCGGCATTCCGATGAGGGTGAGGTTGTTGTTTTTCATGGATCTATTGTAGCATTTTTTTGCAAGAAATGCAAGTGGAAGCTCAGCTTGCGGACTGCGTGGCCACGCTGTAGACGATCAGGCCTGCCTTGGATTCCACGGCCTTTCGCAATACTGATACAGTATATGTGAAAGCGGGGCGGGGGGCCGCGCTTCCCGCAAGAATAATTGTCGCTTTGCGTGAAAACGGCTGTACAAGCGCGCCTGGATGTGATATAATTTTAGCTATTCTATAACAGGAGAAGGAGGCCAACATGAAACGAACGGTGAAAGCCATGGCGCTGGCGCTTGCCATGGCGCTAATTCTCGGCGCGGGAGGGTTTGCCGCAATCGCGGAAGAGAAGCAGCCCGTCTATGTCGCACTGGGCGATTCCATCGCGGCGGGCACCGGGCTGAAAAACGCCGAAGCGGCCTGCTACGGCGCGATTATCGCGAACACCAACGGATATGAATTCCTCAACTACGGGGTGGGCGGCCACCGCACGGCGGACCTCATCGCGCGCCTGGAGGCGGAGGAGGTCAGCGCCGATGTGGCTAGGGCGGACATCATCAGCGTCTCCATCGGCGGCAACGATTTTTTGCTGGGCGACATGTACAGGATGATGTCCGACGCATGGGTGCGCGGCGACTACGCCTATATGGACGGTGTCATCGAGTCCATTTTCGTGAACTTCGGCGAGATCATCGCGAAAATCAAGGCGCTCAACCCGGAGGCCCTGCTGCTGGTGCAGACCCTCTACAACCCCGAGGCTACATACAAAAGAGAAGTCTATCAGGCCGGCCTGGATAAACTCAACGGCGGTTACGCGCGGTATCTGGAGGAGCATCCGGGCAGCTATACGATTGTGAACGCGGGCGCCGCGGTGACGCCGCAGGAGAAAATGATCGCCAAAGACCACATACATCCCAACGCGAAGGGGCATGTTGCCATCGCGAAGGCCTATCTGCCGGTTCTGGCGGAATTGGGCTATGGCACGGCGGCGGAGCCCGCGGCGGCCGAAAGCGGCAGGGACATGAACCTGCTGTTGTTCGCTCTGCGGCTGATGATGCCGGGCATCTATCTGTATATAGCCCTTTCCAACGTGGCGCGATCGCTGTTTGCCTGAATTGAGGTTGTGCAGCGGCAAGGGCGGCAGTTGCTCTGAACAGCCGCTTGGGTGGGGTTTGTCTTAAATTCAGCTGATGACGAGGAGGTTCATCCCATGCGCATTGGCGTATGCTCCACGGATATGGGTATCATGCCGGCGGCGGCGCTCTTCAGCCGCATTCGCGCGCTCGGCTTTGAGACGGTGCAGTTCGCCTTCTCCGACGTGACCGAGGCGCGCTTCGTGCCCAGCGGGCAGATCGAGATACCCGCGCGCATAGACGATTCGCTGGTCAGTCTCGTCGCTGCCGAAGCGCGTCGCAACCGCCTGCCCATTGGCGCGGTCAACGGCACCTTCAACGCGGCGCACCCCGACCCGGCCATCCGGGCCGAGGGCGTGCGGCGCTTCGAGGGCCTCGCCGCCGCCACAGCGCAGCTGGGCTGCGCCATCATCACCCTGTGCAGCGGCACGCGCAACCCGGACTACCTGTGGTCGCCCCACGCCGCCAACGGCGAAGAGGCGGCCTGGGCTGACATGATAGAGGTCATGCGGGCCCTCGCGGCCATCGCGGAGCGGCACGGCGTCACGCTGGCCATTGAGACCGAGGCGGCCAACGTCGTCGACACCCCCGAGAAGGCCCGCCGCGCCATGGAGGAGGCCGGCAGCGAGCGGCTGAAAATGGTGATGGACTGCGCCAACCTGTTCCACGCCGGGGAGGCCCGGCGCGCCAACGTGGAAAGCGCCATGCGCCACGCCTTTGCCGTCTTCGGCAGCGACGTCGTCGTCGCGCACGGCAAGGACATCCGGGAGGGGGAGGGCATAGACTTCTGCGGGACGGGCGAGGGGATCGTCGACTTTGAACTGTTCGCCCGCCTGCTGGCCGAAGTCCCCTATCCGGCGGACATGATGCTGCATGGGATCTTCGACGAGGCAAAAATGCCCGCCGCGCTGGCCCTGATGCGGCGGGCCTGCGCGGCGGCCGATGTGACCCTTACTGCCTGTCCCGCTTCTCGTACAGGCCGTATTTTTTGCGAATGCCCGGATAGGCATATCGGTTCCACGCAATTTTAGCAAAAAGCAGGGCCGACGAAATGAGATACCTCCACATCATAAAAAAGCCCTGTTTCCACGCCTGCTTCAGCGAGGTAACGATTGTTTTTTGCGCGAAGCTGTACCGGGTTTTCTCTTTGGAGACACTCTTCTGAAAGAAGTTGCGCCAATTGAAGAAGCTTTGTATGACCATCAGCTCACGCGCCGATACCTTGGAATAGTTTGCGGCCAAGCCCAGCGTCGGGAAAAAGCTGCCCTTCTGCCGCAGGGAGGACAGCGGGGCTACCCGCCCCTGTGCCACCAAATCGTCGTAAAGCTCCGCGCCGGGGTTGGGGTAAAACATGGAGACCGGGTAATAGTCCGCTTTCAGGCGCAGCATCAGGCGCACGGTGTCGCGCAGCTGCTCCTGCGTTTCATCCGGGAACCCGATGATAATGGCGCAGTAGGTGGAGATGCCCAGCTCCCTGCAATACGCAAAGTCGCGGTCTATTGTCTCAAGGTCAATCCAGTCCTTATGGATGCGCCTGAGCATTTCCGGCGAACCGCTTTCCACGCCAAAGAAGGCCCAGCGGCAGCCCGCCTCATACATGTATTCGTAATCCTCGCGGGATAGAAGGCCGACCCGCGTCTGAAAGCCCCAGGCGAGATGCAGGCGCAGTTCCCGCAGCTGGCCGCACAGGTCATACAATTCTCTTTTGTTCGCGCCGAACAGCTCGTCCGCAAATTCTACTCCATCCATCCCATATTTTGTCACCAGCTCCTTGATTTCGCTGATGACATATGCGTTGGGGCGCTTTCTGTATTGGCAGCGGTGGTACTCTTTGTTATAACAAAAGGCGCAGCGGCTCGGGCAGCCCTTGGAGCTGTATAGAAACGTCATCTTCCGGCAGCGGATATGGGGGGCAAAATATTTCCGGGGGTCCACCAGCGACCAGTCGGTCACGGGGAAATCGGCCAGATTGGCAAACGCCCGCTCCGGCGTGTGATGGATGGCACCCGAGCTATCCTTGTAGGCAATGCCTTCGACCTGCGCTATATCCGTTTTATTTTGCAGGCATTGCAGGAGCTCGTGAAATGAAATTTCCCCCTCCCGCATCACAACATAGTCCGCGGCGTTTTCCTCCAGAATCAGATCCGGCGCGATGGTAGCCATGTGCCCGCCCCAGATCACGGGGATTTTCTCTTTCCGGAAGCGGCCGGAGATATCCATGGCGTCGTTCACGGCACGCCTCGAAATCACCGAAACGCCCACCGCGTCTGGCCGGAAGGCCTGCAGGACATGCTTTAGGGAACCATGATCGACATTGCGGTCATAGACACGGACGCAATAGCCCCGCGCTTTCAAATAAGACCCGATGCACAGCAAGCCCAGCGGCGTAAACTGCATGGAGGGCTCGAAGCCGCTGTTGGGACTGACAAGCAAAACGTTCATACAGCAAACCCTTTCGCGCTGCCTTTGGCACAGTGCGGGGCAGCAAATAGCGTGATAAAAGTATGATCACAGGGGCTTTGAATGCTCCTCACGCCGCGTCGTACTTCGCCATGCCCTCTTTGTCGAAGAGCCGCGCGGCCTCCTTGCAGATGTTCAGCGAGAGCGCCAGGCAGTCGGCGTCCATGTTGTCGGGGGTATCCTTGCGGGTGTGGTAATAGCGCTTGGCCTCGTGGCTCACCCCGCCGAAGGCGTTGGCCCGCAGGCCCAGCTGGGTCCAGGCCTCGCTGTCCATGGCCCCGGGGTAGAGCTCGGTGTCGGGGATCTCGACGCCGCAGGCGCGCCCCGCGTCGCGGATCAGCTCGCCCACAGCCTTGTCGTTCCTCACCGTGCCCGTGCAGCCTATGCTGTTCACGCGCATCTCCTCAATCTCCCGCAGGGTCTCCAGGCCGATGAAGATGGTTTCTATGTTGGGATCGTTCAGCTCGGCAAAGTGCGCCTTGGCGTAGGCACGCGCGCCGCGCAGCCCCGCCTCCTCGGAGCCCGTGAGCAGGCAGCCCACCTCGGTGTTCTCGAAGCGCATGCCGCTCTCGGCCATCTCCTTGAGCACCGCTATGGCCACGTAGTTGGCGCTGAGGTTGTCGTTGGCGCCCTCCACCACAATCTTATAATTAATAAATTTCATGATGGCGAAGGCGAAGGGGATGGTGCACAGCAGCATAATGGTCCACACCAGCCAGCCGCCCTCCCACCTGGAGGCGGGGGCGCCGCCCGTGACGTTGACCGCGATGACGTACACGGCATTCACGATGCCCGCGAAAAGGCCGATGAACATGCTCAGGATCGCGCCCACCATGGCGATGGCGAGGGCGGTCGCCTCGCCGAGCCAGGAGTAGGTCCACTCGTTGGCGGCGTCGGTGTGCCCGCCGAAGATGACGCGCCGCCTGACCTCCCCGGCGGCCCTGCGCACGGCGTAGACGTTGCGGGACACCCGCTTGGGGAACAGGAAATCGACGAACTCCCTGTAGAACAGGAACTCGAAGATGAACATGAGAACGCTGAACACCGAAAGCGCGGCCCCCAGCAGCGCCAGCAACACGCTCGTGCCGCCGAAGAGGTAGATCGCCACCGTACCCAGCATGAAGACCGCCGCCATGGGGATGAAGCCCATGAAGGCGTGGGGGTGCAGCGTGAAGTCCTCCATGGTCACCTCGTCGGCGAAGCCCTCCAGCTCCCCCTTGAAGAAGGCCTGGGCGTCCCGCTCGGGCTGCGAGCCCGGCAGGCGGTTCTTGAAGGTCTCGCACACGTGGCGCACGCCGTCCATCATGTATTGGACGGTGGCGGGCGAGGCCTCAATGCGGGCGGCTGCGCGGTCCACTTTCACTCGTGCCATACTATATCCTCCCGATTTTTTCTTGTGAGGCTATTGTAATCCATTTTTATTGAAATTGCAAGAAATAATTTCATGAGGCTTTTCACGCAGCGCCGCCATGCCGTGCGTACTCGCAAAACCTGAACCGCAGCCCGCCGCTCTCCCGCCAGGGCCCCTCGCGCACCGGGGCCCAGTGCGGCAGGGCGTCCAGGTTGGGCAGGGCGGCGTCCGCCTCGCGGGCGGCGTCGATTTTCGTGACGAGCGCCCGCGCGCAGCTATCCAGCAGGGCGGCGTAAATCTCTTCCCCGCCAATCAGGAAAGTCTCATGTTCCCGCGCAAATTCCCTCGCCTGGTCAAGATTGCGCAGCACAATCACGCCGGGGGGCGAAAAATCGGGGTCGCGGCTGAGCACAACATGCGCCCGCCCGGGCAAAAGCCCCGGCAGGCTGTCAAACGTCTTTCGTCCCATGAGCAGCGCGTGCCCCATGGTGACGGCCCGGAAGCGCCGCAGGTCGGCGGGTATCCGAAATAAAGGAGCACCGCGAATGCCGATGCCCCAGTTTTGATCCACGGCGGCGATAAGGGTCATGGGTTGGCGTCCAATCATTGTTATTTTGCGCGCAAATCGTAGGGGACGGCCTCCGGACGTCCCTGGTCGTATCGTCCGGGGCGTCGGGGACGCCGCCCCCTACTTAATGCGTTGTCCAGAAAATAATTCAGCATTATACGTTCAGCCCCAAAAACAACCCCTCCACCTTTCCCGCGTCCATGGGAACCGGGTTATTCCCCATGTTCGGCGGCACCATACACTCCAGGGCCAGTTCCGGCAGGTCGGCCAGGGGGATGCCCGCGTCCTGCAAGGTGCGCGGCAGGCCCAGGGCGGCGTTCAATCTGTCGAGTTCGTCCGCGAAGGCGAAGGCGTCTTCGAACCCAAGCGCCCGTGCAATGCCATGCAGGCGGCCCTCCTCCGCCGGGGCATTGAGGCGGCACAAAGCGGGCAATGTAAAGGCGCAGGCCGTGCCGTGGGGCAGGCCGCAGCGCGCGGTGAGCGGGAACGAGCAGGCGTGGGCGGCGGCGGTCTTCGCCTGGGAGAAGGCCAGCGCCGCCAGCAGGGAGCCCTCGCTCATGGCGCAGCGGGCGGGGAGGCCGCCGGGGTTGGCATAGGCTTTTTCGAGATTTTGCAGGATCAGCGGCACGGCGGCCAGGGCCAGGGCGTCGCTTGCCGGGCTGTGGTGGATGCTCCACAGGGCCTCCACCGCGTGGGAGAGCGCGTCCATCCCCGTGGAGGCCGTCACCCCCGGCGGCACGCTGAGGGTCAGTTCGGGGTCAACGATGGCCACCTTCGCGAAATACGACGGGTCGGTGCGGGGCATCTTCGTCCCGGCGTCGTCCGTGAGCACGCTGATGCAGGTGGCCTCGGAGCCCGTGCCCGCCGTGGTCGGCAGGGCGATCACAGGCAGGCCCCCGGCGGCGGCTTTCGCGCAGTCCAGGGCGCTGCCCCCGCCGACGGCCACCACCGCGTCGGCCCGCACCCGCGCCAGGAAGGCCGCGCAGTCCATCATGTTCTGCACGGTGGGGTTGGGCCGCATCCGGGCGAAGATCTCGTCCAGAATGAATAATTCCGGGGCAGGGGAGGTGACGGCGTCAATCAGGCCGAAACGCAGGGCCGCCGGGTCGGCCACCAGCGCCGCGCGCTTCGCGCCCATTTCGCGCAGAAACTCGGCAGTCTCCGCCGCCGTGCCGGGACCGAAACGGATTTTGACCGGGTTGAAATAATTCCAGGCCATAGGATTCTCCTTTTGTGTAACACGTGAATACGCGGACGGCCCGCAGGCCGCCCCTGCCCATATGCTTTCTCTACGATACAAGCACCGCGAGGTTGACGTCTCCCGTTCGCATGGTCTTGTTCATGGCCTTGATGTCAATCCCGTACTTATTCTTCACCTCGGCCGGGATCCGTGTCCATCCAAGAATCATGCAGGCCTTGAGGCGTTTTTCGCCGAAAAGCAGCGTATAGCGCCCGCTGTTATCCGCATCGCGGCTGACGATAATGGGCTGTAGCAGGCCATCGCGGTTAATGCTTTCCGCCAGGCTCAGGATTTCGGCCTTGTTTTCCTCAAAAAAGGCCGGGGAATGCACGAGTTCGCAGTAGATAGCCGCGATTTCAACCTGCTCAAAGGCGGGCGCGGCGCTCTTCCCTCCCGCGTCGGCGGATTCCAGGCCGCGTTTGAAGGAGTATACATAGGGGATGGCCAAATCGATATTGCGGTTGGCCTGGATTTTTTTCGTAGCGATTTTCGCGATCTCGTATTTTATGTAGGCCCGTTCGGTGGAGGCCGCCATGTATTGCAGCCTGAAAAGCGTGCCGTATTCCCAGGTGTCGGCCCGCACGAAGGGTTCCTGCCCAGTGCTTTCGATGATGTCCGCCGTCACCTCCCGGGCCGTAGTGATGAGGATGTCCTCCACCGTGTCCCAGTCGGAGTCAAGCGTGATACGGAAGAGCACCTCATCGAGCACGAAAGCCGACTCCTCGCGGCTGTGGGTGTAAGAGCAATTGATGACCATGGCGGAAAAGAGCAGGGCGTTGGGCACGTTGAGCATACGCCCGCTGGGGTCTTCGGAGCCTACCGTGCCGCCCACCTGGTTCAGCGTGAGGTACAGCGGGTTGAATTTGATGACGTCTCCCATGAGGCCGTACTGCGGGAAGCTGACCCTATCGCCGATTTTATAGGGCCGCGTGATGAGGATCATCACCCAGGCCGCTACGCCCGACACCGGAGCCTGCAGCGACCAGCCCAGCATCATGCTGCCATATTGCGAGAATACGCCGCCCACTTTGCCCAAGATGCCGTAGGCCGTGCACAGCCCTATAGCGATGCTTAGGCCGCACAGCACCTTATAAAAGCCCTTGAGCATGACCACATCCACATTCGTGCCCCGCCGCAGGTTGATGCGCGCGGCGGTGAGCAGGGTGATCCCATGGTATAACGCCACGCTGAACATCGTGAGCATGAGCAGCCGCATAAGCGATTGGCCCGGGCTGAGTATGCGTATCACCAGGCCCCGGCGCTCAAGAATCAGCGCCAGCACGCCCAACATCGCGCTCACGGTCAGGCCAGCGACGGCCCGCAGGGTTGTTTTCTTTAAGTCGTTTTGCTTCATTTGCCAAAGCCCCCCTCACAAACTCCAAGTATTATACCACAGTGAAGGGAAATGTCAATGCGTTTTTGTGCTTTCAAGGTTAATTTTCTTTTTCTTTTTTCTTTATTTTATCATTGCTTTTGCCCGGTCCGGTGTGTCACCTCTCCTTATACTGATACGCCCGCACATAATCCACCACAAAATCCGTGATCTCGCCCGGCCTGTTTTTGCGGATGTCCCCCGGCCAGCCGTCCAGCTTGCCCAGGTTGTGCTCCACGCTCAGGATCATGAACTGCGGCACGCGGCTTACCCCGCCGAAGGAGCTTCGCCCGGCCTCCATGCCGTCGATGTAGAAGATGTACTCGCGCTCGTTCCACTCCAGGCCGTAGGTGTGGAAAGAATCATAGGGTTCGCTCACGCGGAACTTGCCCACGTTCACCATCCGGTGCTCTTTGCCGTAGCCGTCGTAGTGCAGGTTCGATGAAATCGAGTTCTTCAAAAGAGGCACGCGGCAGATGTAGTACGGGCTCTCGAAGATGTCGATCTCCGTGCCGCACAGGCCCGTGCCGTTTTTGATGCCGACGGTCTCGGTGTACATCCAGAACGCGCCCCAGAGCCCCACGCCACGGGGCAGCATACAGCGGGCCTCGAAGTAGCCGTAGCGCTGGCGGAAGGTCTCCCTGGTGTCGATCCCCGCGGTGTACCAGCCCGGCTCGCCGCCGCCCATGCCCTGTTCGAGGTATGCCGTGGGGATATGCAGCTTGCCGTCCCTGACCTGCGCCATGTCCATGCACCACCAGCCGCCGCGCCGCCTGTGCGCGCCCTCGGTGAAGCTACCCTGCCCGTGGAGGTGCCCGCCCCATTTGTCCATGTCCAGGCTGTCCCCCTCGAACTCGTCGCTCCAGGTCAGCTCGAATTTGTCCAAATCCAGTTTTTGCCCCGCAGGCACGCTGGGGACGCGCGCCTCCCCCCGCAGCCACGCGGCGACCATATGCCCGTTGGGCAGCCAAAACCGCCTCTTGCCCAATCCAAACACCTCCCATGATCTTGTCACCAGCATTATGTCATATTCCTTGCCGGGATGTCAAGCATTTTTCGTTGCAAATGGTATGAAAATTTCATGCCCCGGAGCCTGCACCCCCGGCCTGCGAATAAACGGGCCACAGGGCGGAAAGCTAAGAGAGCTTAAAAAATTTTCCTTGCATTCCCCCGCATCCTATGCTAAAATGTTAAATTATAATATGTAGCGCCCCGCGCGCCGCATGAATACCATGCAGTGTGACATAAGATTGTACGATACGGAAGGAAGATCGCAATGGCGGAATTTACGTATGAAATCGTGGAGGAGCTGGGCGTGCTCAGCGAGACCGCGCGCGGCTGGACCAAGGAGCTCAACCTGATCTCCTGGAACAAGCGCGAAGCCAAGTACGACATACGCGAGTGGGCCCCCGAGCACGAGAAGATGGGCAAGGGCGTCACCCTGAGCGGCGACGAGTGCGCCGAGCTCAAGCGCCTGCTGGCGGGCATTGACTTCGATGCGATGGAATAGGCCGGGGACGGACGCGGGGGACGGCGTGACGGACAAAACCGGCGGCAGCGCAAGCGAAGCGACGAAAAAGGCCAAAAAGATCGCCACGTGGGTTGTCGTGGGCGGGATGACCGCCATTTTCCTGTTCGACGCCCTGGCCGTGCTGCTCGCCAACGCCTGGGAGAGGCGCTGGCCCGTCACGGACGCGGCCCTCCTAAGCACGGAGGAAGTGCTGGCCTGGAAAGACGGCGCGGCCGGGATTATCCATTTCCTCAACACGGACAACTCCGACTGCATCCTGCTGGAGAGCCGGGGACATTTCGCCTTGGTGGACAGCGGCTGGGGCAGCGACAACCCCAACGAGCACTCCCTGCGGCCGGGCTATGAGCAGCGCGTGCTGGACTACCTCAAAGCCTACGCCGCCGGGCCGGACAGCCGGGTCTCCCTCGACTTCGTGCTGCCCACGCACTACCACTACGACCACGCGGGAGGCTTCCCGGCGATTCTCGCCGACCCCGCCGTCGAGGTCGGCACGGTCTACCTGCGGGAGATGTGGGGCGAGCCCCGGCCCTACGAGCTGGGCTCCTGGGGGATAGGCGAGAACCGGCGGCGCATAGAGGAGGCCGCGCTCGCGCGGGGCTTCTCCATTGAGACCCATTTGCCGGACAGGCCCTTCGCCCTGGGGGACATGACCATCACGCTGCTCAACCGGGAGGAGGCCCCGAAGGCCCGGGGGGAGAACGACAATTCGATTGTCGTTCTGATCGAGTGCGCGGGAAAAAAGGCCCTGCTGTGCGGGGACGTCACCACCATGGCGGGCCTGGAGCGGGCGATAGGCCAACAGGCGGGGCCGGTGGACGTCGTCAAACTCGGGCACCACGGCTACACCCTCAGCGGCTCGATTCCCTTCCTGCGGGAGACACGGCCGCAGCTCGCCGTGGTGACCAACGACAGGGGCCGCGTCTACCCCAACGTGCACTGGAACCTGGCCTTTTACGCCCGCGCGGCTCTGTTTTCCGGCGTGCGGGAGAACGGCCTGGCTGTGACAATCTCCTCCCAAGGGAAAATCTGGGTGACGGGAAACTTGCATCGCCCGTAACTGGGAAAAACAACACATGGTGCTGCCAATGTGTGCCAATTCCCCTTATCTGGGTGAATAACTCGGTGGATAATGTGGATAACAATTCGTTCAAAAGCCCAAAAAACCGCCCTTGGCGCGGTGGATACTTGGTAAAGCATGAGAAATTATCGTCCTGGAGGCCCCAGATCATGACAGAAAATCTTGTCTCCGCCGCCCGGTTGGCAGCCGCCATTTTTGAAAGCGGACTAAAATCCCCTGCAGAATGGGAGGCACGGTTCCCTGTGCGCGGCCTTCCCGAGGGCGCCATGGTCACGCGCTTCGCCCCCAGCCCCACGGGCTTTTTGACCCTGGGCAACCTGCTCACCGCCTTCGTGGACCGCCTGCTGGCGAACACAAGCGGCGGCGTGTTCTTCCTGCGCCTGGAGGACACCGACAAAAAAAGAGAGACCGGGGACGGCGTATCGGGCATTGTGAACGACATGGCGGCCTTCGGCCTTGCCATCGACGAGGGCGTCACGGGCTTCGGCACGGAGCGGGGCGCTTACGGCCCCTACACCCAGAGCCACAGAAGAGAGATCTACCACACATACGCCAAGGCCCTGGTGGAGCAGGGCCTGGCCTACCCCTGCTTCTGCTCCGCAGACGACCTGGACAAATTACGCAATGAGCAGGAGCAAGCTGGTGTAAATAAAGGCTATTACGGCCAGTGGACAAAGTGCCGTAATCTGTCTTTGGACGAGCAATTGGCGCATTTAAAATCCGGCGAGCCATACACCCTGCGCCTGCGCTCGCCGGGGGACGCCTCGCGCAAGATTTTCGTCAATGACTTAGTCAGAGGAAAACTGGAGCTGCCCGAATACGACATGGACGTGGTGCTGCTCAAAGCCGACGGGATTCCCACCTATCACTTCGCACACGCCGTGGACGATCATTTGATGCGCGTGACGCACGTCATCCGCGGGGACGAGTGGCTGGCGAGCCTGCCATTGCACGCGCAGCTGTTCTATCTATTGGGCTTCAAACCGCCGAAATACGCCCACATCGCCCCCATGATGAAGCTGGACGCCGAGACCGGCGGCAAGCGCAAGCTGAGCAAGCGCAAGGACCCCGAGGCCGCCGTGGGGGCCCTGGTGCGCGCGGGCTACCCCAACGCGGCCCTGCACGAATACCTGGTGACGCTGCTCAACTCCAGCTTCGAGGACTGGCGGCGGGCGAATCCCGATGCGCCCCTTGCGAAATTCCCCTTTTCCCTGAAGAAAATGCAGCCCAGCGGCGCGCTGTTCGACCTGCAAAAGCTGGAGGACGTCAGCAAAACAGTCATCTCCCGCATGACTGCCGAGCAGGTATATGCGCAGGCCCTCGCCTGGGCGAATGCTTTCGACCCCGACTTGGCCTCCCTGCTCTCGAATGACCCTGCATATTCTATCGCCATGCTCTCCATAGACCGGGGCAACAAAAAGCCCCGGAAGGACATCGCCCGCTGGGGCCAGCTGCGCGAACTTTACTCGTATTTCTATGACGAGCTCTTCGAGCCCCGGCTCGTGAGCGCCCCCGAAATCCTCCAGGCCTACCTCGAAGTCTACGACCCCAATGACGACAAAGACGCCTGGTTCGCGAAAATCAAGTCCATCTGCGAGCCCCTGGGCTATTGCCCCGACGTGAAGACCTACAAGGCCGACCCTGACACCTGGAAGGGCCATGTGAGCGACGTGAGCGGCGCAATTAGAATGGCCGTCACCGGCCGGGAGAACACGCCGGATTTGTGGGCGGTGATGCGGGTGATTGGGGAGGCAAGGGTGCGGGGGAGGATGGAGGAGGCGATGTAACATGGAACAGAGCCAAACCGTGAGCTATATCGTGCGGGCCTCCGAACACGCGGGGAACGACCTGGTGCTGTGGCTGCGATACCTCAGCAAATGGGTCAATCCCTCGGGCCATATTTTTTCTGACCGGGAGATAGCCCAGATACAGGGCGAGAACAGCATTTCATTTATGAAAAAAACGGTGCTGGCCGAGGCGATCAAACCGGGCACGCCAACGAATGCATATGTAATCAAGCTCAGGCAGCCCTATGACAACTCGCATATTCTGGAGATGATAGAGAGGTTGAAGGCCGGTGAATATGGGCAGACAGAATCATAAGCATGGCGCGCATACCCTTGAAGCCTTCGAACAGGGGTTCCGAAGGCTTGACGAGCTGTTGGGCGAGAACGGCCTGTCCCTGCACATCATCGTGTGCGGCGGCTACTTGGTGCAACGCATGGGCATACGCGGTACAACGGACGTGGATGCGTTCTACACAAAGAACGAAAAGATAGAGAAGCTCATACACCAGGTGGGCGTGGAGCTCAAGCTAAATACAGCGTATTCGACCTGGTTGAATCGTTCTGTAGCTACGATGAGCGACTGGCCTGACCGAAAATTTCATGAACGATTATACACGTTTGACAATCTGATTATAGACCAGGTAATCACCGAATACTTGTTGGGGATGAAACTACGCAGCACCAGAGATCAGGATGTGATGGACACAGGGCATCTGTTTGAGAAATTAGGAGTTTCGGATCCAATCGCGCTCTACAATCATTTGAATGAACTGTCGATTGACGTGGGAATGTCCTACATCCTCACCGCCTTCTCGGAGTTGAACGGAGAAGGTTGGTTCGGCGCATATTTCAGAGAGAATCAACAGGAGCTGTTGAAGCTGTTCAGGCTTGACGACAAAAAAGGCCGAAGGTCAATGTAAGCAAGTCCGATACTGTTCACATATTCACATACCGAAAGGAGCACCCCAATGAAAACCACCAAACGCATCCTCAGCATCGCGCTGGCGCTGGCCCTCGCGCTTTCCCTTGCGCTGCCCGGATTTGCCGCTGAGCCTGTTATCAAAAACATCACCCCGGAGCGCCTTGTCGGCCGCGCGGGGGAGGACTTTACCATCACAGTGGCAGCCCAGGGGGCCGAAACTTACCAATGGTATCAGTATCTTGGCCGCTGGGTTGAAATCGAGGGCGCAACCTCAAATGCTTTGACCGTGACGGCGGTACCGGAAGAATTTCGTGACGGCGACGACGTAATCAAAGGGTTACAAAAGGGCTACCAGGTCGTTATCACCAATGATGAGGGCCAAACCTCTCGAATGATCATCGTGAAATTTTTTCTGAATCCCAGAGATAGCTTCCAGAGTATTTTTCGGATCTGGGACTATAGCATGGGAACGGTGAGCCCCATTATATGGGATGCTTTCAAATTGCTGTTTATGCCGGCCCTTTTACTGGGCGGAATCGGCTTTGTGTTTTTCAGTATCGTGGGTTATTACGGTATTTTAGATTTTCTGTATCAATAGAGGAGGCCCACCATGCCCACATCCAACTTCATCTACGACATCATCTCCGCCGACCTGGCAAACGGCGTGAACACCCGCGTGCAGACCCGCTTCCCACCCGAGCCCACCGCGCATTTGCACATCGGGCACGTCAAGGCCATCTCCCTGAGCTGGAACGCCGCGAAGAAATTCGGCGGGGAGTTCAACCTGCGCTTTGACGACACCAACCCCCTCAAGGAGTACGAGAAGTACCTCCAGTCCATCCAGGAGGACATGCTGTGGCTGGGCTTCAACTGGACGAAGCTGCTCTACGCCTCGGAATACTTCGACTTCTGCCACGAGAGCGCGGTGAAGCTCATCGAGAAGGGCCTGGCCTTCGTGTGCGATTTAAGTGCAGACGAGCTGCGGGAATACAGGGGAACATTGACCGAGCCGGGCAAGAACAGCCCCTGGCGCGGGCGCTCCATTGAGGAAAACCTCGATTTGTTCCGGCGCATGACGGCGGGGGAGTTCCCCGACGGCGCGAAGACCCTGCGCGCGAAGATAGACATGGCCTCGCCGAATATCAACCTGCGCGACCCGGTGATTTATCGCATCGCGCATATCTCCCATCACCACACGGGCGACAAGTGGTGCGTGTACCCCATGTACGACTTCAACCACCCCCTCAGCGACGCCGTGGAGGGCGTGACGTATTCGCTGTGCTCCCTGGAGTTCGAAAATAACAGGCCATTGTACGACTGGTTCATCAAGCACATCGGCTTTGAGGAGCCGCCAAGGCAGATCGAGTTCGCCCGGCTGAACCTGAACTACTGCGTCACCAGCAAGCGGCGAAGCTTACGCCTTGTGAGTGAAGGCCATGTCAGCAGCATGGACGACCCGCGCATGATCACCCTGAGCGGCCTGCGCCGCCGGGGCTGCCCGCCGGCGGCAATCCACGATTTCATCGAGCGGGTGGGCGTGGCCAAGGCCTTCAGCGTGGTGGACTACGGCCTGCTGGAGGCCTGCATCCGCGACAGCCTCAACGCCAACGCCCCCCGGGCTATGGCCGTGGTGAACCCCCTGCGCGTGGTCATCGAGAATTATCCTGAAGATCAATCTGAAATGCTCGAAGTGGAGCGCCACCCGGAGCACCCGGAATGGGGCTGTTCACAGGTGACGTTTTCCCGGGAAATCTACGTGGAGCGCGAGGATTTTCTCATCAACCCGCCGAAAAAGTATTTCCGGCTGTTCCCCGGCAATGAAGTGCGCCTGAAGGGGGCGTACTTCGTCAAGTGCGTGGGCTATGAAGTCGATGAGAATGGTGAGGTCACTCTCCTGCGCTGCACCTACGACCCGGCCAGCAAGGGAGGCAATTCCCCCGACGGCCGCAAGGTGCGCGGGACGTTGCATTGGATCGACGCCGCGGCGTCGATCGACGCCGAGCTGCGCCTCTACGACCGCCTGTTTAACGTCCCCAACCCCACCGGCGACGACTACCTGGAGCACATCAACCCGGATTCGCTGACGATCTGTCCCGGCGCGAAGGTCGATCCCGCCATGGTGGAATGGATGACGCAGGGCCTCGCGGAGAGCACCGCGAAGCGAACGAGCCCACCGCAGGTGCAGTTCATGAGGCAGGGCTATTTCTGCGCCGACCTGGACGGCACGCCGGAGCGGCCCGTGTTCAACCGCACGGTGGCGCTGAATTCCAGCTGGTGATGTGAAATCGGCAGCGGGCGGCAAGAATGCCGCCCCTACAGCCCTTGCGCACATCCTGTAGGGGTGGCAATCTTGCCACCGAGCTCTACAACGCATAAATCCCACCCCCGCTGCACAAACTATCTCCTGAACCCATACTGTTCAGGAGGTTTATCATGGCGCGATTTGCCAAACCCATGCTGGCCATGGCGGCCGCACTGTGCCTGTGCCTGGGGCTGTTCGCCTGCACAGCCCAACAGCCGCCGCCCGCCACGCACAGCACCACCACACACCCCGGCGGCGACCCCTTCTCCGTGCAGCCCACGTACCCGGACCTGACGACCGGCGAGCACACCTCCGGCGAGCACACCTCCGAGTACGCCAGCGAGCACACGCAGCCGGTGGCCGTCAACCCCGCAGGCTTCCCCTCCCGGGAAATCCTGCGGGGTTCCCCCTCGCAAGGGATTGTTCCCCCCTCCGTGAGCGGCGTCCAAGGCACGTTCACGGGCCTGGCCCCCCTGCCCGCGCGGCCCCTGGCCATCGCCGACCCCAACAACAGCAAGAACCTGCCCCTGAAAAAGATTGAGCACGCCTACGGCGCGGCGAAAAACGGGCAGGTGCACGAGATTTCGATCACAAACCAGAACTTCTTCGAGGCCAAGCACTACGCCGCCGTCGCCTACGATAAAATCACAAAAGAGAAAGTGCTCTATCTCACGTTTGACTGCGGCTACGAGAACGGCAACACGGCCAAAATCCTCGACGTGCTGAAGGAAAAAAACGTACCTGCGGCCTTCTTCTGCACGGTGGATGAGATGAAGGGCGCCCCCGAGATCGTGGCGCGCATGATCAACGAGGGCCACATTGTGGGCAACCACAGCGTGAAGCATCCCTCCTTCGCCGAGGTGGACAGAACCCGCATGGCGCAAGAGGTCATAGGCGCTGACAATTATTTAAGAGAAAACTTCGGCTACTCCGCGCCCTATTTTCGCTTTCCCAAGGGGGAGTACAACGAAACCGCCCTGGAGGCCGTGGCCTCCCTGGGCTTCACCAGCGTGTTCTGGTCCTGCGCCTACGCCGATTGGGACGTGAACGCCCAAAAAGGCGCGCGCTACGCCCTTGATACGGTGCTCGGGCGGCTGCACCCGGGGGCGGTTATCCTGCTGCACAGCGTGTCCTCCGATAACGCCGGTGCCATGGCGGAGATCATCGACGGCGCGCGGGCCATGGGCTACGCCTTCCTGGATTTGACATGCCTGCCGCAGCTGCGCTCCTAAAAACAGGAAAAGCGATAGAAAGTGCTCGCGGGGCCCTTCGTTTTTGTGTGATTGCCGTTGACTTTTCCCCTGTAGCGCGCTATGATGTTCTTTGCGGAATGCTTTTATCGCAATAAAAGAGTATTGCGGGAAAGCACAGAGCAAATACACAGAGAGGGGGATTGCATCCTTGGGCCTCTTTGGAAAAAGGAAGATGAAAATGGATCCGAACGAGATATACGATACGCAGGCCGGCCTGGAGGACTCCGGCGAGCGGCTTGAGAAGAAAGAGCAGCTGCGCGCCAAGGTGCAGGCCCTGGTCTCCTACTACGAGGACGAAAAACGCCGAAACGAGGAATTGACAATGGAACTGGAACGTCTAAAAGCGGAGCAGCAGCAGATGCAGGGCATGTCCGGCCCAATCTCCCTCGGCGGCCCCGCGCCCTTCCCGCAGCCCCCGCAGGGCCCCTTCGCGCAACCCGGCGGGATGCCGCCGGGTATGGGTATGCCGGGCATTCCCGGCGCGCCCGATCCCCCCCCCGCCGCGCCGGGCGGCTACACCCTGCAAAACTTCGGCGCGCCCGCCCCGCAAGGGATGCCTCCCCAGGGGATGGGGATGCCCCCGCAGGGAATGCCCCCCCAGGGGATGGGGATGCCCCCCCAGCGCCCCACAATGCCGCCGCAGGCGCAGAACCCCTACGGCGCTCCTCCCCCTTTTGGGTCCCCCCCGCAGGGATTCCCCCCGCAGGGAATGCCGCCGGGCTCCCCTAACCAGCCGGGAATGCCTCCCCAGCAGCCACCCTTCGGGCCCCCGCAGGGATTCCCTCCGCAGGGAATGCCGCCGGGTTTTCCTAACCAGCCGGTGATGCCTCCCCAGCAGCAGCCACATAGCCAGCCGGGTTTCCCGCCTGCGGCACCGCACTTTGGGCAGCAGCCCTTCGGGCAACAGCCCGGCGGGTATCCCCCCCAGCCCCCGGCGTACCCGGGCATGGGCCTCGGGGATAACATCGGCGCCGTGCTGCAGACCATCACGCAGGTGCGCTCGAAGCTGCACCAGTTCGAAAGCATACGCGGCTACGGCTACCCGCAGCAGCCCGCCTATGTGGATTACGACACCGTGGCGCTGCTCGATAAGCTCTACGACCAGCTGGGCGACCTGAGCCGCGAGCTGATGCAAAGGCGATAAATATTTGTTTTTGGGGCGCTCAGGAGGTGCCCCCCCCGTGAAACGGCCCCGCCGCGCCCGTGCGGCGGGGGCTTTTTGTTCCGCGACAAAAACATGCTTGTCGTCCGCGGCCGAGCTATTAAATGCTTTTTGTTGCGTGCCAGTATCATTAAAAGCACCCTTTCCCCCGCTCCGGAATAAGATATAACAGCACATTGGTGGAAAGGGGGGACCGCGCGTGCGCGGCAGGAACTTCGGCTTCGGTGCCCTGTGCCTGACATTTTTGCTCGGGCTGGTGCTGGCGCTGTTTTTGCCCTGGGCGGCCATCCTGCTGCTGTGCGTTGTGGTCTGCCTTGCCCTGATGATGCTCATCCAGCTGCTGCGCTGTTGATCCGCGCGGCGGCGCAAATCGAAAAAAGAAAGCGGGGATTCATGCATGAAGGTTGTTGTGGTGCGCAGCCCCAAGGTACTGCGCGGAATTCTCAGGGTGCTGTTCAGGATCAAGAAAGACCCGGAAGCATAAGATTACATAGGCGTGGCAAAAGCGGGCCGGGCAAAAGCGCCCGGCCCGCGAAGTTTATGGCGTAAGCGTAAGGGAAGTGCTGCAGCCGGGCTTGCTACCGGCTGGGTGCGGCGCACACGCGGGGCTTGCGTGGCCGTGTTTTTTACCCGCTGCATCATGCCCATGCGCGAAATGCAACAGTAAAACTCTTGATCAGGCCTTTACAAAATCTTTTCTTGCCTTTGCCATATTTATATGGTAAACTATGCGTATAAACCGATAAGGAGCCCCGCCATGCCCAACCAAGCCACAAGCGCCGTACCCCTGTTCTCATTTGAAAACACCATAGGCGAGCTGGCGGAAAACCCGCGCACGCTGGCCCTGATGGAGGAGCTGCTCCCCGGGCTGGCCGATAACCCTCTGCTGGAGCTCGGGCGGGGCTACCCGCTCAGCGTGGCGCTGCCCTACCTGACGATGTTCGTCAGCAAGGACAGCATCGAGGCCTTCCGGCTGCGGCTGGAGGAAATCCCGCTGTTTTAACGATTGCAGACTGCAGGGGCGGCATTCTTGCCGCCCGGAATACAACACAAAACGAACAGAGAGGAGACCGCACCATGATCGGACTTGGCACATGGAAATTTCTCGTGGACACCATGTTCTACAACGGCACGGCGATTATCGACATCCGGGACGAGGGCGGGGAATACGCCATCACGGCCACCCTGCCGGACCTCGGCGGCGCGCCGGAGGTCGCCCTGAAGGACGTCATCGAGGACGGCGACACCCTCAGCGGCATCGCCAACACGGACCTGCTTCAGGGCAAGGACATCCCCTGCTCCCTCACCTTCACCGGCGACAAGGCGGAGGGCCTCATGAAGGTGCCCTTCATCGGCAAGCTGAAGCTGAAGGACGGCGTGAAGGTGGCGTAAAAGAAGGAGGCCTGCCCATGCTGCCATGGTATGTCGCCGACGAGGTGATACAGCGCGCTTTGAAAGAAGACGCGCACTATCTTGATTTGTCCTGCGCATATCTCTTCGAGCCTGCGCAGGCAGGCCGTGCATACTTGCTGGCCAACGCAGCCGGCGTCATGTGCGGCGGGGAAATATTCACGCGCGTGTTTACGCTGTTGGACAGCTCAATTGAGGCGAATGTGCTCGTGAAGGACGGCGGGACCTTCCAAACTGGCGATACCCTGCTGGAGCTTGAAGGCCCCATCGCTGTACTGCTCCAGGGCGAGCGCACGGCGCTCAACCTCCTGCAGCACCTTTGCGGCGTTGCGATGCTGACATCCCAAGTTGTCAGCGCCGTGGAGGGCTCGGGGGCGCTTGTGTGCGACACAAGAAAGACCCTGCCGGGCCTGCGGGCGCTGCAGAAATACGCCGTCACCTGCGGCGGCGGGCGCAACCACAGGTTCAACCTCTCCGACGGCGTGATGTTGAAGGATAATCATATAGACGCCTGCGGTTCCATAGCCCAAGCTGTACAGCGTGTGCGCGCCAAAATCGGCCACATGTTCAAAATCGAGGTGGAAACGCGCAATCTGGATGAGGTCAAGCAGGCCCTGGCCGCAGGCGCGGACGTGATCATGCTGGACAACATGACCGTTGACGAGATGCGCGAGGCGGTACAATATGTCCGCGCGAACGAAAAAGCCCCCGTGCCGCTGGAGGCCTCGGGAGACATCACCCTGGAAAACGCCCGCGAAATCGCGCTGACCGGCGTGAACATCCTCTCGCTGGGGGCGCTGACGCACTCGGTGAAGGCGGCGAATATATCGATGCGGATGGTCACTTGATCTCCCGCATCACCGCCGCCGCGATCTCGAAGGCAACCGCCTGCCCGCCGCCCGCGTTCTCGCCCACGACGACGATGGCGTAGGGCTTGGCGGGGTTCAGCGCGAAGCCCACAAACCAGGCGTGCGGCTGCTTGCCGTCCACCTCGGCGGTGCCAGTTTTGCCGCACAGCTGCAGGTCGCCGGTCTTCTTGCCCGAGGGGTCGTAAGTGCGGGTCACGTCCGAGCGCAGGATCACCCGCAGGCGCGAGGCGATTGTGGGGTCGATGCGAAGAGCCACGCGGGCGCGGGAGGCGGGCATGGTTGTGCCGTTCGGCGTGATGGTGTTCAGCACCAGCTTGGGCGCGATGCCCTGCCCGCCGTTGGCGATGGCCCCCATGAGCAGGAGCATCTGGGCGGGATTGGCCAGCGTCGTGTGCTGCCCCACCCCCGTCCAGCCGAGTTCCAGTGGGTTCCTGGGCCTGGCCGTCTCCCCGGGAGACGGCGGGAAGCGGCTGATGGCCAGCGGCAGTTTGTCGGCCTGGTACGTCTGGTTGAAGCCCATGGCTTCGGCCGTTTTTTTGAGCCTCGCTTCGCCCAGCTCCACGGCCAGCTGGGCGAACACGCTGTTGCAGGAGACGTTCATAGCCTTCTCGAAGCCCAGGGAGCCGTGTTTCTCCCGGCAGGTGACGTAGCCCTCCCCCGTGGCGTATTTGCCCGTGCAGGTGAACGTGCGATTGTCGATGTCCGGCATATGCTCCATGGCGCAGGCAGCCGTGATTATCTTAAAAGTCGAGCCCGGGGTGAACAGGCCATGCAAAAACCTGTTCAGGTATACGGCGTCGTAGGCCTTGTTCGTGTCGATGTCCTTGGGCTTGTTCAGCGGGTCGTAGCTCGGCGAGGAGACCATGCACAGCACCTCGCCGGTCTTGTAATTATAGACGGCCACCGTGCCCTTGCGGCCGTTCAGGGCCTGCCAGGCGGTTTTGCACAGATTCGCGTCTATCGTGAGCCTCACGTCGCTGCCCCTGCCGTAGCGCACGACGTTGTAGATGCCGCTGATTGCGCTGTAGCCGGTCAGGTCGCCGCGGAAGGCCGCGTGCGCCCCGGTGGAGACGAAGCCCTGGGGATCCCCCACGGCGTGGAGCGTGGCCCGGCGCAGGGTCGCCCCGCCGGGCATGTCTCTTTTTTTGTTTTTTGTCTCGGCGAGAATCACGCCGTTGCGGTCCAGCACCGAGCCCGCGCGCGCGATGGCCCCGCCGGTGTAGATGTGCCCGTTGGCGCGGTTGGTGGCCCACCTCGCCCCGTTGAGGGCAAAGCTGAAGGCGAGAATCCCCACCCCGGCGGCAAAGCCGAGGAGGATGAAGACCAGGGCAAGGGTGCGGCCCGTGATACGGCGCATGGGCACTCCTTTCTCCGGAAAAGCAAAACATCTATGATGTTCATCTGAAGGGGAGCCAAACCGCATTCCGGCAGCAACAGGTTGTCAAGGGGGATGCCTGTTTTTACGCATATTTTTTTGCGAATGGCTTATTCAGCATCCTCCGCCAGGGCTGAGTGCACCTCGGCGGCGGCGGCGCGGCGCTCGTGGAGCTCCACGTACATCTGCTCGCGGTCCTTTTGGTTGATGTTGTACATCAGCTTGGGGATCAGCGTGACAAGGCTCATGAGCTCCGGCACCAGCGTGGCCATGACGAAGATGCCGATCTTGGTCTTCTCTGTTTGGTAGAGATAGTTCTCCCCCGTCTGGAAGCCCAGGAGCTTCACCACGAAATCGGTCATGGAGCCGCCGATCGCGCCGGTGACCTTGGGCGGCAGCTGCCGCAGCACGCCGGTCATGGCCTCGCTGCGTACCCCGCTTTTCCACTCGCCGTAGTCTATGCACTCGTTGCGTATCTCGTTGGGGATCACCTTTCTGGTGCCGTAGATCGTCATATCGATGGTGTTCTGTATCCCGTAGGCGATGAGCATGGGCCACAGGTCCATGAACATGTAGGTGACGCCCTCGGCGCGCTTCGCCGGGTTTTTCACCTTGAGCATACCGAAGAAGTAGATGAGCAGGTTCATCGGAAAGTTGATGTAGTCCCCGATGAGCCAGAGCGTCTTGGTGGAAAAGCGCTGGCGCAGCCAGCCGATGTAGGCGAAGCTGGCGTAGCTCACGGGCGAGCCGGGGATGCCGGAAATGACGCCGAAGTTGGCGAAGTTGAGGACGGACTTGATGTAGGTATCCTTCTGGCTTTTCAGGGTGAAGCCGCCCAGAACGTCGGCGAGCGTCAGCATGAGCAGCGGGCGGTTTTTGCGCAGGGCGGTGAAGGACTCTTTTATCGTAGGCGGCTTCTCGCGCAGCGCCTCCGCGCCGAATACGCGCTCCCTGCACACGAGCACGAAATAGAGCGAGAACAGCCCCGCGATGATCGTGGTGACCAGGCCGAACCACAGGAACATCGAGCGCATACTCATGTTGACCTCTATGGCCGTCTTTACTTTGTTGCGGGAGATGACGTCCCGCACAATATCGAACAGCTGCTTGGGGAAATCCGAGCCGAACATGTCGAGGAACTTCGCCTTCGTGATCATGGATAGCCGCTCGTCGGGGTTGGGCGTGAGGTTGACCATCAGGCCCGTGCGGGCGATGCCGGCGATGGTGCCGGTCAGCTCGTTGAACAGGCCCATGGCGAACCAGGAGGCGATCTTGGGCAGGAAAGTATTGTCCGTGCCCCAGAAAAAGTAGGGCAGCAGGTAGACCAGCAGCGCCACGGGGATGCCGTACAGGGGATAGAGGATCAGGTAGGGCCGGAACTTGCCGAAGCGCGTGCGCGTTTTTTCCACCCAGGCCGCCACGAACAGGTCGTCGACGAGGTCCCATATCAATCCGATAGGCCGCAGCGCCGCCTGCACGCCCTTGTCTATGTTGAGTATCCTGTCGGTCCACTCCGCGTTGGGGTTGATGGGGATCTTTGTCGCCATGTCAAAGAACACATAGCCGTAGGTCTCCGCCGTGCCGACGTACCGCCTGCCTATGTCCTTCTCCGCAATTGTTTCCTTCTTGGCTTTTTTAGCCACGCAACCACCTCTTTCCGCAGTATATCCACATATTGATAACCGGCTACATAAATTATAGCAGGTTTGACGGAAATTGCAAGGCTTTTTTGCGTCCATGCCCCCAGCTTTTGCGCTGGGGGCTTTTTTGCGAAAATAACGCTTGCATTCCCCCTCCCTCCATGCTATAATAACCACAACGATGCAGGAGGTTGTCTTTATGGAAAAAACAACATGGCGAAAGGTCCTTGCTGCCGGCTGGATAATTGCGGCTTCCCTGCCGATATACAGCCTTATACTGCCGCCAAGCGGCACGGAGTGGATTCATGACTGGATGCGGTTTGCGCTGTTTATGTGCGCGCCGATTTATATGCTTGTGTACATGCTTGTGCCGCAAACTGCCAAAAAGAAGAAGAAAGAGAGCGCCGAAGAGCCAAAGGAGGAACAGGCCGCAAACCCACGCAAGCCGTCCATTTTGATGGCCATTTTGGTTCTTACAGCGGTTATTGTGGCTGCATCTTCGCTTTTGGGGTTTGTTGTAACCCTTCCCCGGCACCAAAAAGTAGACCGCTACCTGAAATCCCCGGGCGGCAAAAACAGGGCGGTAGTTATGAACGAATGGGGATCAGAAGAGTACATCTATCCCGTGAAGTCGTTTTTATTCTACAAGAACCATGAAGGCATTTGCATAATCCCGCGCGTTTACGACGTCACCCTCACCTGGCTTGACGATAACACCCTCGAAATCAACCGCACATATAAAACCAGCGGCGAGGTCTCGACAGACTACCTGCGGTGGTAGGATGGACTTGCCTGCCTGCAAAACCCCGGGCTTTTTGCGCCGGGGGTTTTTTGTGAAAAAATATCTTGCATTCCTCCAAGTTTATGCTATAATATTGGTAAACAAACATTCGAGAGCGAGGGGCGCCATGCTCGTCTACCAATACGACGGCACGCTGGAGGGCTTCTTCTGCTGCGTGTACGAGAGCGTCTATCAAAAAGAGCGCCCCGAGGCCGTGGAGCCCGAGGGCGCGGCCCAGTGCCGCCTGTTCCCGCCTCGGTACATCGAGACCGACCCCGAACGCGCCGAGCGGGTGCGAAAGGCCATCCCGGCGAAGATCTCCCCGGAGGCCCTGGACCTTGTCGAGACCGTGTTCTGCTCTTATCTTGAGGACAAAGAGACGCATCTGCTGTATTTTTTATTGAGAGGCTTCAAGCAGGGCTGCGGGTTTTTGAGGGCGGGCTTCAGCGACCCCGAAATGTCTATCCTGCTGGGGGCGCGCAGGCATCTGATGGGGGAAGCTCACCTGCTCAAGGGCTTCATCCGCTTCGCCGACGTCGGCGGCAGCCTGGTTGCAACCATCACGCCGAAGAACTACGTGCTGCCCTACATCGCCGGGCACTTCGCCACGCGCTACAGAAACGAGAATTTTTTGATTTTCGACAAGACCCACAAGGCCGCCCTGCTGCACGAGAACCGGCATGTGCGCATCGTCCCTGCGGAGGACATCGAGTTCCCCGCGTTCTCGGAGCAGGAGGAGGAGTACCGGGCGCTGTGGAAGAGTTTCTATCATGCCGTAGCGATCCAGCCGCGCAAAAACCACCGCTGCCGCATGACCCACTGCCCCAAGCGCTACTGGGAGAACATGCTAGAGCTGCAGGAGGAGATCGCGGCGCCCCAAACGCAAAGGCCGTATTGAGGTGCATGCAGCAAGAAGGCAGGTGACTCGGAGACGCACAGCCGTGCGTCTCTGCAGCCTTCACCCCGCCACCTGGCTCTCATACATCCTCGCGTAAATCCTGCCCAGGGCGAGCAACTCCTCATGTGAGCCGCTCTCCACGATCTGGCCGCCCTCCACCACCATGATCACGTCGGCATCCCGTATCGTCGATAGCCGGTGCGCGATGACAAACGAGGTGCAGCCCGCCGTCAGGCGCAGCAGGGCCTCCTGGATGCGCAGCTCCGTGCGGGTGTCCACGCTGGAGGTGGCCTCGTCCAGGATGAGGATCGGCGCGCGGCACAGCGCCGCCCGGGCGATGGCCAGCAGCTGCCTCTGGCCCTGCGACAGCGAGTCGCTGCCACCCCTGACCATCGTCTCATACCCATGCCTGAGCCGCCTGATGAAGGCGTCCGCGTTGGCGGCTTTGGCCGCCTCGGCGACTTCTTCATCGGTGGCCTCCGGGCGGCCGTAGCGTATGTTGTCGGCGATGATGCCGGTGAACAGGCAGGTGTCCTGCAATACAACCGAGAAGGCCCTGCGCAGGCTGTCGCGCTTATATTGCTTGATGTCCAGGCCATCGATATACACAACGCCAGAATTGGCGTCGTAGAAGCGCGCCAGCAGGTTGACGATGGTGGTCTTGCCCGCGCCGGTGGCCCCCACCAGGGCCACTTTTTGCCCTGCTTGAACTTCAAAGCTCACGCTTTTCAGCACGTCCACGCCCGGCACATAGGAGAACGTCACGTCCTCGAAGCGCACCTCGCCCTTGGGCACGCCTATATCGATGGCGTCCGGGGCGTCTTCGGGCTCCTGGGGCTCCTCCAGCAGCTCAAACACGCGCTCCGCCCCTGCCAGGGCCGATTGCAGGCTGTTGTACATCCCCGCGATGCTGTTCAAGGGGAACGTAAACTGCCGCGCGTAGGTGACAAAGCTGCCGATCGCCCCAACCGTAACTGTCCCCCGCGCCGCCAGCGCGCCGCCCAAAAGGGCCACGCCCGCGTAGCCGAGGTTCGTGATAACGTTCATGAAGGGCATCAAAATGCCCGCCCAGATCTGCGCCTTTGTGGAGTAGTGCAGCAGGTCTTTATTGATCTCATCGAAGCTGGCGACGATTTTTTTCTCCATATGAAATGCCTTGATGACGCGCTGGCCGCCCACGGCCTCCTCCGTGAGCCCATTGAGCTGGCCCAGCGCCCGGAACTGCCCCGTGAACATCTTGCGCGATTTGCCCGCGACGACCTTGGTCAATAAAAAAACCAGCGGCACGCAGACCAGCGCGGCCAGGGTCATCTGCCAGCTGAGGGCCAGCATCATCGCCAGGGAGCCGCACACGGTGATCACCGCCCCGGCCAGCTGCGTGGTGGATTGCGCGATGGTGACGCTGATGTTGTCGATGTCGTTGGTCATGCGGCTCATCAGCTCGCCGTGGGGGTGCGTATCGTGGTAGGTCAGCGGCAGGCGCTGGAGCTTATCGAACAGGGCCGCGCGCAGGGTCTTCACGATGCGCTGGGAGGCCGCGTTCATGATCACCCCCTGCGCGGTGGTCAGCGCCCAGCTGGCGAGGTACGCCAGCGCCAGCGCAGCGGCGCAAATATAAACCAGGTTCAAATCATTGCCAATATCCAGGGCGTCGATGCCCCTGCCTATGATATACGGCGCGGAGACTGTTACTATCATGTCCAACAGCAGTAAAACCAGCACGGCGAACAGGGGCTTGGCCTCCCGGAAATAGAAGCGCAGCAATTTACGAAAAGCGCCCTTCGCGTCGTGGGCTTTCTCTGTCTCGGCGAAGCGCATCCCGCCGACCTTGAAGCCCCCCGGCCTGCCGATGGAGGGCGGGGCCGCCTGCGCCGCCGGCCTGTCTGCCGTCTGACCCTGCTGCGCCATCAAGCCGCCCCCTTCCCGATCTGCGACATGTAAATGTCCCGGTACACCGGGCAGCTTTCCATAAGCGCGCCGTGCGGCCCGAAGCCCGCCTGCCTGCCGTTTTCCAAAACGAGAATTTTGTCGCAGGCCATGGCGGCGCTCACCCGCTGGGTGATTGTTACGCAGGCCATGTCAGTTGATATATCCCGCAGGGCCTTACGTACTTTGGCCTCGGTCAGGCTGTCCAGGGCGCTGGTGCAGTCGTCCAGGATCAGGATTTCCGGCTCACGCAGCAGCGCCCTGGCAATCGAAATTCTTTGCTTCTGCCCGCCGGAGAGATTCACGCCCCCCTGGCCTATCATGGTGTCATAGCCCTCGGGCATGGCGGCGATGAAGTCGTGCGCCTGTGCCGCTTTCGCGGCCTGTTCTATCTGCCCGACCGTGGCGTTTTCATTGCCCCAGAGCAAATTTTCTTTCACGGTGCCGGTGAAGAGCATGGCCGTCTGCGGCACAATCGATACAGTACCATGAATGTACAATTTCCCCTGCGAGACCTCGTAAAAGCGCATGAGCAGCGCCGCCAGGGTGCTTTTGCCGGAGCCCGTCGGCCCGATGACGCCGAGGGTCTCGCCTTTTTCCAGAGAGAAGCCGATGCCCTCCAGCGCCGCCTGGCCGGTGGAACCGGGGTAGGAGAAGCCAACAGCATCAAACAAAAGAACGCTGTTTTCAGCGCAGGAACTGTAGGGGCGGCATTCTTGCCGCCCGGGTGGCAAGAATGCCACCCCTACAGTTTCGTCCGCCCCGAACACCTCCCCGATCCGCTCGTGCGAGGTCTTCACCCGCACGAACATGTTCAGCACGTTGGAGACATGGCCCAGGCTGCTCAGCAGCTGCGTCATGTAGGTGACGAAGGCGACGATCTCGCCCACGCGCATGTCGCCAGAGCCCACCCAGCGCGCCCCCAGCAGAAGCATCGCGGCCAGGCCCAGGTTCACCCCCAGGGCCATGCAGGGGGAGAGCACCGCCAGTACGCGCCCCGCCTTCACGGTCACGTCAGTTAAACTATCGTTTGCGGAAGCGAAGCGATGTTCCTCCTCTTTGAAACGCCTGAAGGCCTTCACCAGGCGTATGCCCGCCAGGTATTCGCGCATGGAGGTGTTGAGCCTGTCCAGGGCCCGCTGCACACGGGCGAAGCGCGGGTAGGTCATCCTCATGCTGACGGCGATGACGAAGCCCACCAGGATCACCACGGGCACGATGATATAGGCCGTGCGCACGTTCAGCGTGGCCGCCATAACGATGGACCCCGCGCACATCACCGGGGCCTTGAAGAACACCCGCATCATGCCGTTGATGAAGTTCTGCAGCTGGGTGATGTCGTTGGTCATGCGCGTGACCAGCGAGCCGCCCTCGAAGCGGTCCATATCGGACACGCTCAGTGATTGGATTTTGGCGAACAGGTCGTGCCGCAGGTCGGCCCCGAAGCCCTGGGAGGCGTAGGAGGCCGTGAGGTTGCGGCTCATGGCGAACAGCGCCCCCAGCGCGGTGACGCCCAGCATCAGCGCCCCGAAGCGCAGCACGGTGGGCAGGTCGCCAACGGCGGCGCCCCAGTCGATCAGGCGGGACATCAGCCGCGGCTGCAAGAGATCGCAGCCCGCCTCGCAGGCCACGCAGGCGACAGACAGCAGGAAGAGGGTTTTGTATTTTTGCCAGTATGTGTGAAGGTAGTTCATAGCTCAGTTGTGGCCGACAAGAACCGTGCCGGCCCCGCGGTTCATTCCGGGCGGCGAGTATCACTCGCAGCAGCCGTACCGTATATCTCCTCGAACTCCCGCGCAAGCCGCATGAGCTGCTCCATCCCCGCCTTGTCCTCCGGCGTGAGCACCCTGCCGCTGCGGCAGGCCCAGCCCATGGGCACGCCCTCCCGGTGCAGGCAGTATTTCGCGTCGGCGGGATAGGCGCGGCGCATGAGGAAGGCCTCGCTCAAAAATGCCTGCAGGCGCTCGGCCAGGGCGGGATTCTCTTCAAAGTGCCCGCACAGCCAGACGTACAGCTGCGGGTGGAAGTTGCCCATCACCCCGCTGAAGCCCGCGCAGCCCGCCCGCAGGCTCCCCAGGAGCGTGGCCGTGTTGGCGTTGTAGAGGCCCATGCCTATGCCCTGCGCGGCGGGCAGCTTGGCTTTGATTTTGTCAACGTCGCAGGTGGTGTCCTTCAGGAAGACGAAATTGCCTATGTCCCCCATGCGGCGGATGGTCTCAGGCGGCAGCAGGCGCTTGTAGGGGCCGGGGCACTCGTAGATGCCCAGGGGCATGTCCCCCAGGGCCTTGGCGGCGCTCTCCAGGCGGCGCAGGAAGGCGTCCTCGCCCTCCTCCTTCGCGGCGATGAGGCTGGCGATGAACACATAGCCGTCGATTCCTTCATTTGCAAAGCCTTGGGCCTCGCGGATGAAGAGCGCGGGGTCGCTCTCCACATGGCCGGAGGCGAGCATCACCGTGCCGGGCTTTTTCGCCCGCATGAGCGCGCGCAGAATCAGCCGCCGCTCCTCGAAGCTGAGATACGCGATCTCGCTGGAGGCGCAGATGGCGAACAGGCCCGCCACGCCGCGCTGTTCGTACCAGTCCAGCAGCGGCGGCAGGGCCCCGTAGTCGACCCGCAGGTCCCCGGTGAAAGGGGTCACCATGGTGGGGTACACGCCGGGGGGGATGGGCATGTGATGTCCTCCCTAAGAGTTTTGAAGTATGGTCTATCTCTCCGCCCAAAACTTCCGGTCCAGGCTGCGGTACTGCACCGCCTCGGCCAGGTGCGGCGTCGCGATGGCTTCGCTGCCCTCCAGGTCGGCGATGGTTCTCGCCACGCGCAGGATCTTGTCATACGCCCTGGCCGAGAGCCCCAGCGCGGCAAAGGCGCTCTCCAGCAGGCGGCGGCCCTCGCCGTCCAGCTTGCAGTGCTCGCGGGTGTGGGCGGCGTCCATCTGCCCGTTGGCGTGCAGGCCCCGGTTCTTGAAGCGCGCCTGCTGCGTATCCCTGGCGCGCTGTATGCGTTCGCGAATGAGCGACGACGCCTCGCTCTTCTCCTCCGAGGCGAGGCGTTTGAAATCCACCGGCGGAACCTCGATGTGAATGTCCAACCTGTCCAATAGAGGGCCTGACACCCGCGATAAATAGCGCTGCGCCGCGCCGGGCGGGCAGGTGCAGCGCCGGGTGGGATGCCCGAAGAACCCGCAGGGGCAGGGGTTCATCGCGCACACGAGCATCACCGCGCAGGGGTAGCGCACCGTGCCCGCAGCGCGGGAAATCGATACGGAGCCGTCCTCCATGGGCTGGCGCAGCACCTCCAGGGCAACTCTATTGAATTCAGGCAGCTCGTCCAGGAAGAGCACGCCGTTGTGGGCCAGGCTCAACTCGCCGGGCCGGGGGATGCTCCCCCCGCCGGAGAGCCCCGCCGCCGAGACGGTATGATGGGGTGACCGAAATGGCCGTTCGCGCAGCAGCGACACATCCGAGGGCAGCTCCCCGGCTACGGAATACAGCTTGGTGGTCTCCAGGCTCTCCGCCGGGGAGAGCCCCGGCAGCACCGAGGGCAGGCGCTTGGCCAGCATACTCTTGCCGGAGCCCGGCGGACCGATCATCAGCACGTTGTGGTTGCCCGCGGCGGCGACCTCCAAAGCGCGTTTGGCCTCGCGCTGGCCCTTTACGTCGGCGAAGTCCGGCAGGGCGAGGGGGGAGGCCATAGCCTCTACCGGCTCGGCGGGGGCAATCTTCTCCTGCCCGCGCAGGTGGGCCAGCAGCTGCTTCAAATGCGCAACCGGATATACTTTTATGCCCTCTACAACAGAGCCCTCGGCGGCATTCCCGGCGGGGAGAAACACTTCGTCCCAGCCGGCGTCCCTGGCCTGGATGACCATGGGCAGCGCGCCGTTCACCCGCCGCACCGCGCCGTCGAGGGAGAGCTCGCCAAAGAACGCGCTCTTGGGGGACATCTGTTTGAGCTGACCCGAAGCGGCCAGCAGGGCCACAAGCATGGGCAGGTCATAGAGCGGGCCCTCCTTGCGGCGGTCGGCCGGGGCAAGGTTCACCGTGATGCGGCTGACGGGGAAGTGGCAGCCGCAGTTCTTCATGGCGGCGCGCACGCGGTCGCAGCTCTCCTTCACCGAGGCGTCGGGCAGGCCCACGATGTCGAAGCGCGGCAGGCCGTTGTAGCAATCGGCCTCCACCTCCACGCAGAAGGCCTCCATGCCATAGCAGCCCGTGCTGTTCACCCGCGCGAACAAAAAAACCACCTCTTTATGTAAAATTGCGAACCGCCTGTTGAAGTTGCCGTTTTTTACGGGATACACCGACAAGATTATGCATTGGCGTATTGCCCCTCCGCCCGCCAAATCCCAACCATCCGCTCGTACCGCTCCAGCGGGAGGCCCGTATACGCGCAGTTGGAGGTGCAGAAGACATAGCCCGCGCCGCGGGCCATGCCGTCGCGCAGGGAGCGGCGGATGTCGGCGTCGCACTGCTCGAGGGTGCCGGTTTGCAGCAGGGCGCAGTTGACGTTGCCGCACAGAGCCACTTTGTCGCCGTAATCGCGGCTCACGGCGGCCAGGTCCACGCCGCCCTGGGGGTCCAGGGAGTGGAGGGCGTCGGGGCCGCAATCCACCATGAGGTCAACGATGGGCATGATGTTGCCGTCGGTGTGCTTGATGCACAGCAGGCCCATGTCGTGGCAGGCCTCGATGCTCTGCTTGAGATAGGGCACGATGTACTCGGCGAACATGGCCCGGCTGAAGAAGGGGTTGGCGTTGAAGCAGTAGTCCGAGCACATGCACACCCCGTCGATGAGGCCCGTCACGGCGATGCGCTCGGTCTCGTAGAGCGCGCCTATCGTGCGCGCGGTCGCCTCGGCGTGCAGGCCGCCGCTGTCCTCGTAGAGCCGCTCGGCGAAGGCCATCATCTGCCCCCCGCCGGGGATGCTGAACGTCGGGTCGCAGTAGACCAGCAGGGCGAACGCATCGCCCGCGATTTCGCGCATGTACTCCAGCACGCGGATTTTCGTCTCCGTGCCGCCCGGCGCCGCGTTGACGTGGATCGCGCTGTGCCCGTATTTCCGCGCGAAGCCCACATAGACCTCGGCCATGTCGCGCAGGTGCAGCTCCTGTTCGCTGCGGCTCATCTGCTTCCACTGGCCGTAGCGCCGGTGGCTGGGGTGCACGCGCCCGAAGGCCTCCATGGTGAGATAAAATTCCAGCTCAAAAGTCGGCACGAGCCCCGGTACGGGTTCCCGGCGCAGGGTTTTGTTGAAACGTTCGCGTTCCGTCATGAATAGCCCCTCCATATTGCTCGATGCTTATTTTCAACCGTTGCCCGGATAAAATGTCTCCGATATTCCCGCTTTTATCAGCATAGACCTCAGTTCAATCAACCTGAATATATGCTTCAAGTCCTGTTCTTTTGGAGCGACTATCCTGATGTATGGCTGGCTCACGAATGTTTTTTTGCCAAATATTTCTGTTGTACTATTCTTTTTGTTGCAACCCGGACTGCAATTTGTACATTTTTTTAGGTTGCTCCGACAGAATTCCGCGAATTCATCGCAGTCGTCATAGCGGCGGATTTCGTCTTCCATCATTTTATACGCTTCTCCGTCTATTTCGGCGAAGCCTATGTAGATTCTAAGCTGATTCTTTGGAGATAAATTTGAAATATAGACAATTTTGCCTTTCTGCTTGTATTCGACCCTGTAAAAATAAGTACACTTTTGCGGCGCTATTTTTTGGCTTACGTTGTACGCATGCAGCTGCTGCGCCAGCCTGCGCGTGTCATCACCGAAGACAAAATGCAGGTCCTCATACGTGCGTTTGTATTTGGCGAACGCGCGAAAATCGCAGTACATCAAAAAATTGTCACGATTCACCTGATAATTGGCATATCCCGCTTCAATAACCGCTTTGGATCCTGCCAGCATATCGGGATATATGCCGTTGCTGACAACTACGGCGCCGCCCCTGTCTTCAAAGATAAATCCGTGCTTTTTCAGCATTTCTACGCTCAATGGATTGAATTTCCTGATCAGCTTATAAAATTTATCCGACGGCATTTCGTATTGATTCCCGACCAGGTTTATCAGGCCGCCGAGGAACCAAAAGTAAAATTCAACCTGTTTTTTATTCTCATAATCCTGCTTGGATGGATCAACCGCAAACCCGAAAAGATCGGGGTTTTCATACATGTCCGCAAGCAATGTATGTGTGAAATGATACAAATCCCCGCAAGCGGATTTGTATTCAGCGGGCACATACGGCAGCGTAATCTCAAGAGGAAGCAAGCCCGTGCCGATTTCCCATACTTTTTCCTGTATGCAATCTTTGAATACAGTTTGATTTTTGTCAAATATCACTATAAGACACCTCCAGCAAAAAATAAGGCTTCGCGCGGCAATGCCGTCACGGCACAATCTCCACGCCCTCCGGCAGGCATTCCGGCGGGAAGCTGTAGTAGTCCGGGCGGTCGTAGGCCTCGGCGAAGTGGTTGGCCTCCGCCTGCGTCATCATGAAGCCGTAGCGCGCGCGGTCCTGCGCGTGCTCGCGCAGCACGGGGCAGGTATCGAAGTGGCGCCATCCCTCCCCCAAGTTCAGCAACAGCCAGAAGTGCTTCGTCTCGGCCTGCGGCACGCGGCGCATGTCGATGGTCTCTATCCCCGCGCGGGCGAGGAAATATTTCCCCAGGGCGTAGAAGGTGTAGCAGTCGCCGTAGCGCAGGTGCAGGGCGTTGTAGGCCCCGTCCAGCACGCTGTCCTTCTCCCCGGTGTTGGTGTAGGCGATGTTGCCGTGCACCCAGGTGTGGATGGCCAGGGCCTTCTCCGTGTCGCTCATACCGGGCAGGAGGATCTCCTCCAGGATGGGGTCCGCCAGCTCCCTCAGCTGCTCCTCCGTAACGGAGGTGACCGTGACCCTGGCCTCGCGCCTGGTCTCGTTGCCGGCGGCGTCGCGCGCGATGTAGATGACGGTATATTCCCCGGGCGTGTTCGTATCCACGCCGGCGCTGTCCACCTCCAGGGTGGCCTCGCCCGCGCCGCCGGTGGCGCTCACGCCCGCGCGGTAGGCCGGCGAGCCGCACAGCCCAATCACGATGTCCTTCACCCCGTGGAGCTCCGGCGGCACGGTCTCGGGCGGCGCCGTCGCTTCCACGTTGATCAGCGCCTCCAGAAACGCGGGCGGGTTGGCGCTCCTGCGCGCGAGCTCAAGCGAGACCGCCGCCAGCAGCACCAGCGCCAGCAGGCTCGCCGTATATGCCCCTATGTGATGCTTTTTCACGGCCATCCCCCATGTGTTGCCCTTCTCTCTTAATTATATCAGAAAACGGGAAAAAGTCAAGAGGCGCGAATTTTCCTCTTGTGTTTTCCGGCGAAACCGTGTATAATTTTCCCTATGCCGAACCGGGTTCGGCAGAAGAGCCGCATGGAGGCACAGATGGAACAGATGGACGGCGCCCCCCTCCAGGGGCCGGGCCTGCTGGGCAAGCTGGTCCGCGTGCAGGTGACGCACCCGCTGGGCACGCCCTTCGACGAGAACGGAACGGTATACGGCGCGAACTACGGCGAGCTCGTGGGCCCCGCGCCGGAGGGCGAAAGGCCGGACGGCGTGTTCATCCTCGGGCCGCGCCACCCCGTGAAGCTCTTCGATGGCCGCGTGATCGCCATGATCTACTGCGGCGAAGGCCGCCGCATCGCCGTGGCCGCGCCGGGGCGCAGCCGCTACATCGTCGGGCAGATCCGCCGGGCGCTGCGCTTCGCCCTGGACCCGGCGGACTGCCGCTGCCACTGCCTCTACGAGCGCTCCTGCGGGGCTGTGGTGTTCAGCCGCACGCCGGAGGGCCCGCGCTTTTTGCTCATCAAGAACCGCCGCAGCGCCAACTGGGGCTTCCCCAAGGGCCACGTGGAAAATTACGAGACCGCCGAGCAGACCGCCCGGCGGGAGGTGCGCGAGGAGACCGGCCTGCGCATCCGGCTGCTGCCCGGGTTCTCGTGCCAGTCGGAGTACGTGATCTCCGGCGTGATCGAGAAGAGCGTCACCATCTTTTTGGCCGAGGCGCACGACAGGCGCATCACCGTGCAGGAGGCCGAGATTGAGGATTATCTCTGGGTGGACTACCACAAGGCCATGCAGATGCTCAAGTTTGACAACGACAGGAACACCATGCGCAGGGCGTATGGGTTTTTAAAGAGGCAGAAATAAATCTTTTTCCGTCCACCCCTTCAAAACACCTAACACCCCTTCCCCCCAGCGGGGGAATTTTTCTTTGTCCAAATGACAGATATAGCCCAGCGAGACCAGCACGCCGGCTATGTCGTCTATCACGATTTCTGTCTTGTCAAATTCTCCATAGGCCGCAAAGAAAGCCTCCTTCGCCGCTTCGCCCATGTTATAGCAGATATTGCGAATGTCCCCATACACATAGCCCTTGCCCAATATGTCGTAGTCGAACACAAGCGCTGCGCTGCCGTCTTTGGCCACGGCAAGATTGTTGTAATGAAAATCGTTGTATGTCAGCGTGCGGGGCAGGGCCATGGCGGCCTGCTTGATGCGCGGCAGCCTCTCTGTGAGCACAGGCCAGATAGGCAGGCTCTCCGCGCCGGTTTTCCGGCCGATGAGGGCCAGGTTTTTCGGATTAATATAAAAATCCGTTTCGTCATAGAGATCATGGGTTTGCGCGTACGCTCTGCCATTCTCGTGTAATTGCCTATACCATGCGGCGACCAGAACGGCCACAGCCGGGTCGTCCATGTCCTCCTTCACGCCCAGGCGCCAGGGGCCGTTCGCCAGATCCTCCAGCAGAAGGGTTCTCTTGCCCTGCGCGATGACGCGCGGCGTGGGTATGCCCAGCGACTGCAATATGCGGTAATTCTCGATTTCGCGCCTGTTCTCCGGCTTGGAGAAGTGCTTGATGATATAGCTCGCCTTCCCGGCCTGTATGCGCCAGGTGGAGGTGCCCTCTCTCTTTTTATGTTGCAGCCGTGTGATTCTAAACTTCACGGTAGCTCCCGTCCAAAATCGCGCCCCACCAGCCGGGTTTCTCCACATACCAGCGCACGGTCTGGCGTATGCCGTGCTCGAAGGGGATTTCCGGCAGCCAGCCCAGGGCGTTGTGAATCTTCGCCGGGTCGATGGCATAGCGCAGGTCGTGCCCCGCGCGGTCCTCCACAAAGGAGATGAGGCTTTCGGGCTTGTTTAGGTGCTCCAGTATCGTGCGCACCACGGTGAGGCAGTCGCGCTCGTTGTGCCCGCCGATGTTGTAGACCTCGCCCGGCGCCCCGCGCATGAGGATGACCTCGATCGCGCGGCAGTGGTCGTCCACGTGCAGCCAGTCGCGCACATTGAGCCCCGTGCCGTAGACGGGCAGGGGCATATCCTGCAGCGCGCGGATGATCATCAGCGGGATGAGCTTCTCGGGGAACTGGTAGGGCCCGTAGTTGTTGGAGCAGCGGGAGATCGTCACCGGCAGGTTGTAGGTACGGAAGTACGCCAACGCCAGCAGGTCGGCGGCGGCCTTGGAGGCCGCGTAGGGGCTCGATGCCTGGACGGGCGTCTCCTCGGTGAAGAACAGATCGGGCCTATCCAGGGGCAGGTCGCCGTAGACCTCGTCGGTGGACACCTGGTGGAAGCGCAGGCCGCCGAACTTGCGGCAGGCCTCCATGAGCGCCTGCGTGCCCAGGATGTTGCTGCGCAGAAACACCTCCGGCCCGGTGATGGAGTTATCCACATGGGTTTCCGCCGCGAAGTTCACCACGGCGTCGAAGCCCTCCCGTTCGAACAGAGCGTCGATGCCTTCCCGGTCCGTGATGTCCATATGCACGAACTTCACGGGCAGGTTTTCGCCCAGCAGCGGCAGGATGGTATTGAGGTTCCCCGCATAGGTCAGCGCGTCCAGCAGGACCAGGCTGTCCTCCGGGCGGTTTTTCCGCCAGTAAAAGCTGAAGTTGCTGCCGATGAACCCGGCCGCGCCCGTGATGAGCAGTTTCATGATGCCCTCCTGATGATTCATTGTGGTACAGTATAGCACAAGTTTCAAGCAAATGCAAGGTCGGAGTTGATGGATTTGCGGCGTGCTTTAAATCGACAATTTTTGTGAAAAGCCCTTGCGTATTGGAATAATTTGTGATATAATCACCATGTTGCATAGGAGCGCCTGCGCTCCGAATGCGGGCGGTTCATGCAAGGCGGTCGCCGGTGGGGAACCCGGCCGCCAAGCCCTCCAGGGATGTAGTCTTTGACGAAGTCCAATAGAAAGGAGGGTACGTGATGGAGAATATTACGCTACAAGACTTTATCGGTCTGATGCTGATGCTCATTGCGTTTGCTACATTGGTGCTAAAGCTGTTTGACAGCAAAAAGCACTAAGCCGCTCTCCCGTCAAAAGTAAAGCGGCTTAGTCATGCTATTCGGCGGGAAACCGCCTGCAACGGCAACCCCTTGCAACTGTATTATACACCGGCTATGCGCAGTTGTCAAGGGGGATTTTTCAAATTCCCCAAAACGCTGCAGAGAAAAACGCATGCATATCCGCCCCCTCTCCCGCCAAGACTAAAATAAATACCAATGGGGAAAGCGGGGGCATCGCAATGATCAAGGGCGTCAACCACAGGGTCATCGAGGTCATGGAAAGCGGCTGCGAATATTTTGAGCGGGTGATTTTCTTCGTGAAGCCGGAGTACTCGGCGCTCAGCGAGGGCACGCTGCGCGACCGCGCCAATGCCGTGGCGAACAATACCAGCGCGCCGCCCCCCAGCAAAATCGCGCAGTCCAGGCTCATGACCGCCGGCGCGCTGCTGGCCTCGGCGGGCCTGGGCGCGGCCATCGCGGTGGTGATCCAGGCGCTGCTGTGAAGAATCCGAAACGCAAAGCAATGCGTCTCCTGCCTGATGACACGACGTCATCGGCGCCCGCCAAGCACTGCCGCCACAGGCGGCACGGCTTTGCGGGCGCCGATGCGTTATGCAGCACAGACGCATGGGCATGAAATTTCCCGCGTCGCTTAACCACCATGCAATGAACATAAGTTAGCGGCTGGCAAGCATTTTTTCGTTGCAATCTGGTTTTCGGTGTGATATAATTGTAGACACGCACTCCCCCCGGCGCTGCGGCGCCACCCCCCTCGCAAGCGAAGGGGGCTTTAAATCCACAAATGAGGTGCATTATGACCATCGATCTCGAACTCGTCCAATCCCTCGAAGCCCTGTCCGCCATCGCCTTAACCGAGGCCGAGCGCGCCGCCGCCCTGGCCGATTTGCAATCCGCCGTGGACAGCTTCGCCCCCCTCGCCGCCCTGGACACCCAGGGCGTGGAGCCCCTCACGCACGTGCTTCCGTTGGAGAACGTCACCCGCGAGGACGTCGCCCTGCCCTCCATGGACAACGAGCTGCTGCTGTCCAATGCGGCAAGGGTCAAGGGCGGGGCGTTTGTTGTGCACCGGGCGGTGGAATGATGGGAAGGAGATTAAGATGAAAGAAAAAACAAGTAATGCCATTGATAAGGCGTCATTGCCTTTATTTTTAGTTATGGGAATAGTATTTTCTTTAACACTTCCTAAGTGGATTATCGAAGATTCTGTGAATGATGTATCCATGTGGATCACTCTGGCAAAGATTTTTGGATTGTTAGTTGGCATGGTTGTTTTATGCTCGGTAGTGGTATTGTGGGCGCAGAAAAATCGGGAAAAAAGTGAAGATATAGCAGTCGATGCAACGCGTAATAAGCTGCTGGAAAGCCTTAATGAATTAGAATCCAAAAAAACACAGGAAAAGCAAGAAATTGATGCGCTCAAGCAGCAGATACAGGATTTGGATCTCCAACGGTTGCAGATGAAGAACCTGAGGGGTGCGAAAGCTTATTTTCGAATTAGCAAGTGGCATGCAAATCTATCGTTTGCATTTTCTTCTCTCGCTTGCATTGGAGGATTAGTTGCGATTGGCTATGGCATCTGGGCAGCAACCAAAAAGGATACCGATGCTGTGATCATAGCCACGGTTGGTTCTGCAGTTTCTGCATTCATTACAGCAACTTTTTTTTGGATGCATCGCAAATCTACTACTCAATTAAATAGGTATTATGACTCTCTTCATGAAGTCGAAGTTTTCCTTTCCACAGTAGATATTATTCGACGTATTTCCACCATAGAAAAACAGGATGAAGCTTACGCCAAAGTTATAGACGAACTCTTCAACATCCAGAAAATCAAAGCCGCAAAACCCGCCAAGCACGACAAGCCCAATGACAAAGAAGGATGAACCACATGCCTATCACCACCACCGCCTTCACCCTCGCCCAAAAGCTCCGCACCGGAGAGCTGAAAATCACCCAGGCTCTGGACGCCTGCTATGCCGCCATTGAGGCCGGGGGCCAGGCCAACTTTGCCGCGCTATGCCGCGAACAAGCCTATGCCCGGGCGGCTGAAATCCAAGCCCGCCTGGATGCCGGCGACGTGCGCTCGCCATTGGCGGGCGTGCCCGTGGCCGTGGACGACCTCATCTGCACGAAGGGCATCGCGACCTGCGCGGGCTCGAAGGCGCTCGAGGGCTTCGTGCCGCCCTACGACGCGGCTGTGATAGAGAAAATCAACGCCGCCGACATGATTCTCATCGGCAAAACCCGCGTGAGCGAGTTCGGCATGACGAACGCCGTCGACGGCGCGGCGGCGGCGATCGCGGCGGGCGAGGCCCCCATCGCCCTGGGGAGCGACACAGGCGGGGCTCTGCGGCGCAGCGCTGCCCGCCATGGCCTGTTCGCCCTGCGGCCGACGTACGGGGCGGTGTCGCGCTTCGGCCTGGTGGCCTATGTGTCGTCGATGGATCAGATCGGCCCCATCGCCCGCAGCGCCGCCGACTGCGCGGCACTGTTCGCCATCATCAAGGGCAAGGATGAGCGCGACAGCATGTCCGCAGACGCACCTAAAGCCCCCCTCGCCTGCGAGGGGGGACAGCGTCAGCGCTTCGCAGAAGCGTTGACGCAGGGGGGTGTCCTCGCGCAGGGGCGTGTCCTGCCCATGCCCAATCTCGACTACGCCCTCCCCGCCTTTGAGGTCCTCGCCGCCGCCGAGGCCAGCTCCAACCTCGCGCGCTTCGACGGCATCAAGTACGGCCACGCCAGCGAAAAGGCCAAAAACCTGCGCGAGAGCTACGTCCTCAGCCGCAGCGAGGGCTTCGGCCCCGAGGCGAAGCGCAGCGTCCTGCTGGGGAATCTGGTACTCAGCGCGGGGCAGTATGAGCAATATTACGTGCAGGCCATGCGCGCCCGGCGGCTGGTCCGGCAGGCCCTGCTGGAGGCCCTCGCAACCTGCGACGCCCTCTCCGCCTGCGCGGAGGACCCAAGCAGCCTGGTGACGCCCAGCCTGGCGGGCCTGCCCGCCCTCGCCCTGCCGGATGGCACGCAGCGGATCGGCCGGGCGTTCGGGGAGGCGGCGCTGCTGGCGGCAGGGGACTACAAAATGTAGTCGACTGGCAAGCGATACAAAAAGCTCAACGTCATCAACTGGCAACAAATTGTTACCAGTTGAAAATGACAGCGCATGACGGCAACCGGCTACAATGTGTAGTCTGTTGAAAAACTGCCCGCTTCGTCAGGATGCCACCCTTGGGGGGCCGGTGCGAAGCACCGAGGGGGTGGTGCAGGGCACGCGCGAAGCGCCGCGTTCCTCGTGCGACACGCAAAACCTGTAGTACCTAGTCCGCACTAATACTTGACAATCAATGCAACATATGATAAACTTACGGTAAGAACTGTAGGAGGTGTCATATGGAGAACACGGTGATCATGCTAAGTGCGCAGCAGCG
>WRDW01000007.1 GCA_009779995.1 Oscillospiraceae bacterium
CTGCGCCCTGTCTGCCTTCTTGTACATTTTTTGCCCCTTTTTTCTGCTTTTCTTCCTTTATTATATCACATCGAGGCCAGATTTTCAAGTAGTATATGGAGTTGTGGGTTGTTCAGGAGGCCCTAGGTATTAGGTTTTATTTTTTGTTTTTTTGACGAGGGTATTTTTTGATGGGGGTGTTTTTTTGAGTGCTAAGGGTTTAGAGCTACAAGAAAGAGATTTTGAAATTCTGAGGTTAGTTTTTCGGTTTCGGTTTTGCCTTGGGAGACATATTCAAGTTCTGTGTGGATTTTCAGGCGCTACGACATCGAACCGAAGGCTAAAGGCATTGGTTGAAGCCAAATACTTGGAGAGGCAAAAATATTTGTATGGCATTCCCTATATGTACACTCTCAACCACAAAGGGAGGATACTCCTCGGTGTAAACAAGCGAGAAGAAAAAATCCGGGTTGACCGTATCTCGCACGATATTTATATCTTGGAGGCAATTATCTATTTTGTCCTTAAATATGGTGTCCCCCTCTCTGGCATCGAGAGTGAAAAGGAACTGCATATCAAAGACGGCTTCGGCCTGAGAAAGCACCAGCCTGATTTTGTTGTTTTTTCTTCTTCTGCTGATGAACGCATCGCCGTTGAGGTGGAACTAAGCCCCAAGGCTAAATCTCGTATGGAAGAAAATATCCGGGAGAACTACATGAAATACGATCGGCAAATTTGGATTACGAACAACAGCAAGGTAAATTCATTAATCAAAGATTTTGGAGAGACATATTCTAACATTGAAGCTTTGCGCTTAGAGGATGTGTTGGAGTATGTCAACGCTAGATATAGCTAGTATCATTATAATTATTGTAACGGGGGTTATCTTCGTGAGCTTAATGGAATTTATCCGGGGCAGGAAATCACAGGGGGATGCTGTCTTTGATTTTGAGCGTGACCATGAGCAAGCTCTTAAAAAGGCAGTCTATCAAGGCGAGAAGCCGACAGAAGAAGCCGTATTAATCGGGACATCATCTAATCGAAGCGTGTTTATCCCCAGCGATGCTAAACACGTTTTTATTTGCGGTACGACTGGCAGTGGTAAGACCGTGGCTCTTTCCAACTTTTTAGCCAGCGGAGCCAAGCATCACTATCCCATGCTGATTATTGACGGCAAAGGCGATACTGACGCTGGCTCACTGCTTGAAATGGCAAGGAGGCTTTGCCAAGGCCGGAGGCTCTATGGACTCATCCAGGAGCGCCTAGCTGACGTCGTGCGGAACACAAGGAATTTCGACGTGCTGTTGCTTGACGACGAAAAGGGGACCCCTCTTGGTGGCGCACACCAACCACTTGGCGGTGCCAGCACGAGCGATACAAGGATACAGCAGGCCTACCAGATATATCATACGGTGGCGGAGGAGCTGTTTGAAAGCCGGATAAAGGATGCCGGGATCATTGATCTTTCGCGGCTGACAGACAAGCTACCGCTGTCCGCAACAGCAACAATGCCTTCCAATAGTACGATGAGCGCCGGTCCGGAGGGCACCAAGCCGCCAGCCGACTGGGATTGGGATTTGACCTGCCGTTTTATGCGCAAGATGTACCTGACCTGCCTATCACTCCAGCGTACTTTGGGCGTAATGGAGGTGCTTCGCTCGCTTGCCGAAAGACAAAACGAGGAGCTTGCCCTGTTGAACGCGGAGAGAGACCGCCGCAACCGCTTTGCGCAATACTACGGCGGCGGGTTGATCGGATATGATGATGAAAGCGGTTGTTGGGTCTACGAAAATGAAGACGGCGACCAAGATCAACTGCTCAACTCGCTGGAGCTGTTGGCCTATCAGCGTCCCTATCACTACTACTATATGATGGAGCGTTTTTATGCTTTGCCCGATGATCTGTTTGAATACTGGCAGGAGCGCTTCAGCGATCTCGTTAAAGAAAAGGGAAGCGAGATATCAGAACGACAGGAAGCTTTAAAAGCGCAATTGCAGACAATCTCTGATACGTTGAAGGCTAATGCAGCCGCACAACGGCTCAAGAACGCTGCGGGCGATGCTGATTTGGTTGATGAACTGCGTAAATTCTACCGCATGAGCGTTGATGCGCTCTAAGGTCAGTAAACGGCGTGGAGGGTTCGGATAAGCGTGGATTTAGTTGAACAAATCAATAATCAAATTCGTTTTGCGTTGCCAAGGGTGGATGAAACCAGCGGCATCGCGCGGACAATTATTGTTTTGTTCTCGGTCGGTGCCCACGAAGCTAAAGCGCGTTTTCAAGCGTTTCTAGCTACTCGCTTTTCGGATGAAAATGCCGTGTGTGCGGCAAGCTTAACGGAAGGGGAGCAGCTCATCTCACAGCTGGCCGAACGCAGGGAAAAGATCAAAAGGTATTCAACAGCTTGGCGACTTCGGCATAGACAAATGGAAGGTTGATTAACATGCAGTCGGTACTGCTTGCATCGTAGCAGGCAGCGCCGACCGAAAGGAGACGCATATGGGATCAGAGGTTGATACCGCGATGAAAATCGCGGAGCAGGCTGGCAAGATTGCGATGAATGTTGCCCAGAAGGTTGGCGAGAAACTGGGAGGCCAGGACTCCGGCGTGGCGCAGGCCGTAGGCAAAGCGGCAGCTCCAGCGCAAAATCAAGACCAGGGACAGGGGGTGTAAGCCATGGGGAAGATCGGGGATAGCGTGAGCAAGGCGACAAGGCCAAAGATTATATTTCATGGTACACTTAGTTCGTTGACCGTTGAGTTCATTGATGGGACATTTACGGGCAACTCTTATTCCATGCCCGGTGAACGTGCAAGTGATGGCCGTTTTATCATCTATCCAAAAACAATTTTGAAGATGGTAACGCCATCTGAATCAAATCTTTCTCTCGAAGATAGTGCTGCTGTCATTGAATTCGGCTCCGGCGCGGTCTTTGGCTACCAAGTGCCCCCCGCAGGATATACCACCCGTGCGGTCACCTATAGCGGCGGCCTGCAAGGTTTCGGAGGGAATACGGCAGCAGACAGGAGCGCTACCCTTTGCACCACCTCAAAGATGACCCTCGGCAATAATCTTGGACTTTTGGCCTTGCCGACTTGTAGCCCCACTGCCGGCAACGCGGACGTACAGTTTACTACTATGACCTCCCGGCTGATGGAACAGCTCCGCGTCCGATATGTTGGCGCGGGCAGCAGCGGCCCCAGCCAAGCCAATCGCAATGCCTACAACATTGTCTACTGTACCGATCTCCCCGGATCATGCAATGATGACATGAGTAATTTGATGACCGGGCATGTTTTGTGCTCCTACGAGAGCGCCCAAGGCAATCTAAATATTTAGTGAACTTTTGAATAGTTCAACAGTGCACCAAAAGCAGATGCGTGGCGAGGGAAGCGTTTAACAGTGTGGTGCAAGGTCGAGCCAGAAACCGAAAATCAGGTAGGGGTCGGCTCTTTTTCCGTCTTTGATTAGCCTGTGATCCTCCAAAAGCAAAACAGGAATCCCAGTAATTAAGAATTCCTGTTTGCTTACCCACTCTCCTTTGTGTGGTGGGTAGATGGCGGAGGGGGCGGGATTCGAACCCGCGTGGGATTGCTCCCAAACTGATTTCGAGTCAGCCCCGTTATGACCACTTCGATACCCCTCCACGGCATATTTATTCACTTTTAGGCACTTGTAACATGATTTCGAGTGCTGCACCTTCGACCACTCGGACAACTCTCCATTTCTTCTGGGACTCCCGCAATGCCGAAGATTTTGTGGGGCCTTTTGTCTAAAACGGCATAGTTTCGCACCACAATAAAACGTTGCGAGGATATATGTAGTATACCCCCATTTTGCCCCGGTGTCAAGAGGAAACAGCACAAAAACACGGAAATCAATTTTGCTAGACAATCTAACCACGTTATGGTAAAATGCTGTCGCATCTAATCTTAAATTTTGAAAGGCGGCTTGCCATGCGGTCTTCAATCGTGAATGCCTCTATCATTCTTTCAATCAACCTTTCTATGAGGCATCATCAATTGGGCCTCTTCTTTTTTTGATGGGCAGGCGAACTGCCCTTTTGGTTTTACCTATCTTCAACATATTCCAGCACATCGGCGGTTTTGCACTCCAGGATAAAGCATAAAGTGTCCAGCGTCTTGGTGGTAATAGCCTCGCCGTGTTTCATCCTATGCAGTATGTTCGCGGAGAAACCGTGCTTGAAAATAAGCTGGTATTCGGTTACGCCCTTGTCTATTAGCGTCTTGTAAAACGGTTCGTAGCTTATCACGAATTTCACCCCATGATAAGAATAACATACTTAACGTATTGACAATGCCTAATATATTGAGTATAATGGATGTGCCGACGAAGAAGAGGGTCTTGGGGAGGCTTACCTTCCAAGAGCAAGCTCTTTCTGCCCTCGGAGTTGAAAGCTCCTCTCGGACAATATTATTAGGGGGAAATCAACAATGGATCCTTATACTATGCGAACATTTGACCATCAATACAATTGTCGAAAAGAGCCTTCTCTTTTTTGTCTTCACGTCCTCGAAAAACCTTGCACCCTTTCTGCCGGGCTTCATATGATGTCAGTGTAAGCTACAGGAAAGGAGGTTCACAACTATGTTCGGTGGCGGCGGATGCAATAACATCTTGTTCCTGATCCTGATCCTCTGTCTGTGCTGCGGCGGCAGCAACAACAACTGCTCCAGCAATTACGACAATTGTTGCTGCAGCGGCTAATCGCGAAAGACACAAAAATCACGGCGCGCGTGCATACTGCGGGGACACGCCGCATACCATGGGGTGTGTGCAGATGCACAAATCTAAAATGGGGGGTCATCTCATGAACTGCAACCTCAACTCGCTCCTGCCTCTGCTCATCCTCTTGCTCCTCTTGGGCGCCTTGGGCAATGGCAACGCCAACTGCTGCCCGGATCACGGCTTGTTCGGGCCGAACACCAGCGGCTGCGGCTGCACGTGCTGACAGGAATGCTGAACCAGTTCAGCATGTAAATGCCAAACGTATAGCGGTTTGGCATGTAGGAGCAAGAATCGGAAAGCCAAGTGAGTGCAACTCCCTGGATGAGAAACGGCCCTATGGCCTTGGGGCCGTAAAGAGAAACATACAGGTTGAAGAGCCAACCAAAATTCCGGCGGCGCGGGTTTGACCTGCGCCGCCGGGGTGTTTTATTCTGCCGATTCTTCAAGCATCAGGCGCTCCAGGCGGTCCCGCAGGCAAAAATGGGTTGGCCGTAATGCACCTCCCTCATGATTTCTCATGAGCTTCCCGTCCTGTACTGCGTCGAAACAGCTGTCTTTGATGTGGTAAACATTTCCGGGCTCTATGTTCGGTGTAGCCATCGCGTCCTCCTTTGTAAAAGCCCCCGTTTATCAACGAGGGCTGCATTTTCAACCCTTTTTATACCCCGCTCCGGTTTGCGGCGGAAATTTGTCGACCCTTTTTTATACCCCGCTCCGGTTCGCGGCGGACATTTACGATGGCACAGCCATCCTCTATAGTATAACCGCAATTTCCGGAAAAGTCAACGTCGCTTGCAGCACATTTTAATTGCCGCCCAATTTTTTTCTTGCGCCCGCCCCGCAAAAGTGATATAATACCTCTCATGGAGGACAATAAAATGCCATACGAAACCGTCATCGGCCTGGAGGTCCACTGCGAGCTGGCCACGCAATCGAAAATTTTCTGCGGCTGCGGCACCAAATTCGGCGGGCCGCCCAACAGCCACGTGTGCCCGGGCTGCGCGGGCTTCCCCGGCACCCTGCCCGTGCTGAATAAGTGCGTGGTGGAGTACGCCATGCGCGCGGGGCTGGCGATCAACTGTGATATTAACAGGATCAACGGCTTTGAGCGCAAGCACTACTTCTACCCCGACCTGCCCGCCGCCTACCAGGTGACGCAGTTTTACATGCCTGTCTGTACGAACGGGTGGGTGGAGCTGGCCGATGGCAAGCGTGTGGGCATAAAACAGATCCACATGGAGGAGGACGCGGGCAAGCTGGTGCACGACGACTTCGAGGACGCCTCCCTGGCCGACCAGAACCGCTGCTCCATGCCCCTGCTGGAGATCGTCAGCCGGCCCGATATGCGCGGCGCCGGGGAGGCCATCGATTACTTCGAGCGCCTGAAGGCCATCCTGGAATACACCGGCGTGTCCGACTGCAGGATGCAGGAGGGCTCCATCCGCGCGGACATCAACATCTCCGTGCGGCCCGCGGGGGAAACGGCGCTCGGCGTGCGCACGGAGATGAAGAACATCAACTCCACGCGGGCCATGGCCCGGGCCATCGCGTTTGAGTCCGCCCGCCACATTGAGGTCATCGGGGAGGGCGGTGCGCTGGTGCAGGAGACCCGCCGCTGGGACGACGACGCGGGCGAGAGCTTTTCCATGCGCTCGAAGGAGAACGCCGCCGACTATCGCTATTTCCCCGACCCCAATCTGCCGCCGGTGGTCATCTCAGACGAAGAGATCGAGCGTGTGCGAAAAAATCTGCCCGAGCTGCCCGAGGCCAAGAAGCGCCGCTATATCGAGCAGCTCGGCCTGCCGGCCTACGACACGAATATCATCACCGGCTCGGTGCACCTGGTGCGCCTGTTCGAGCGCACCTATGCCCTGTGCGGCGACGCGAAGGAAAGCGCCAACTGGGTCATGGGCGAGGCGCTGCGCCTGCTGCAACAAACCCAGACTCTCCCCGAGGATATGGCCTTCGATTTTGATTCCCTGGCGAAAATTATTATACTCGTGCAAAAAAATGTGATCAACAGGGGTACGGCGAAAAAAGTCTTCGCCGAGGTGTTTACAAATAATGTCGATCCTGAATCCTACGTAAAAGAACACAACCTCGCCCTGGTGACAGACAACGCCGCCATTCGCGCCACGATCGAACAGGTGCTTGCCGCGAACGAAAAATCCGTCAATGAATACAAAGGCGGCAAAGCACAGGCCCTGCAATTCCTCATCGGGCAGAGCATGAAGGCGCTGCGCGGCCAGGCCCCCGCGCAGGAGGTCACGGCGATTTTGAAGGAGCTGCTGGGGTGAGACCGATCATTTTTGCTGGCGTCAGCAAAACGATGCTGTAGGGGCGGCATTCTTGCCGCCCGGATATATAAATGCATGGATTGGATTCGGGTGGCAAGAACGGCCAAGCAGTGGCAAGGGCTTGAGATGATCTGGTGCCGGTTTAGCCATCCAATTCCAAAAACGCCCGCGCCGTCATAATGACGGGGCCTTGCACACCGCTGTCAAGGAAATGCGTGTCGCCCGAAAAAAGATAGACCGCGCCCTCATAGATGGCCGCCCGCAGCAACAGACAGTCATCCGGGTCGCCGATCATCTCTTCTTCGGGATACGCTTCATCCGGCATCGGGACAATTTCGGCGGCGGCCAGCAAAAGCAATACAAAGCGATCAGGCAACGGCGCTTTTGCAGGATATTTCCGAAGAAAGGTACGCCGCAGCTCTTTCAGGCTTTCCTCGCAGATAAGCGCCTGAAATGGCTCCTCGCTCGCCTTCAGAAACACCCGGCGCGGTAGACTGTTTGGGCTGTACAGTGCCGAAAACAGGATGTTTGTGTCAAAAAGAACCTTCATTGCGCACGGCGTTCCTTCCGCATAGCTTTCATCGAGCGCAGCCAATCCTCTTCGGACTCTATACCGCCTTTTTCCCACTCGCCTTCCATTCCGCGATGAAATTCGTCGAATGCGTACTGCATGGGATTCATGAGCATCAACCGCCCGTTATCGTAAATAACGGCCAATCGGGTGCCGGTGATCAGTCCCATTGATTTGCGAATTTCCGCCCCCGCCTTTACTTTTGGCGCAACAGAACTTATACTACTCCCTCTCTAAAGAAGCAAAGCAATCAGCCGCTTTCGGCGGAAGAAACATAGCAGTGGGCTGTTTTTAGAACGGGAATAGTATTAACGGCTTGTGGATCGGCAAGTTTGAAATCCCCCCGCCGACCTCCCCTCGGCAGGGCGTGCCGTCTGACCCACACAAAATACAAGCGCCCGCCGAGATGGCGGGCGCTTGGTTTTTTGTATGCCAGTCAGTGCTAGATGAGCCCCTTCTTCCCCAGAATCTTCTCAATCCCCGGGCGCAGGGCCTCGTTCTCGGCCTGGATTTTTTCCGCGCCGAGCGCCGCCAGCTGGCGGTCCATCTCCTTCATGATGTTGGCGAAGATGAGGCCCTCCGCGGCGGAGACGTAGGCGATGCGCAGGCGCTCCGGGCTCATGCCCTGGCTGACAAGGCTGCGCTGCAGGGCCTCCATGCGCTCTTTCATCCACACGTTGCCCTCGATGTAGTGGCAGTCGGTGGGCAAATGGCAGGCCCCCACGAACACGGCCCCCGCGCCCAAACGCAGCGCCTCCATCACGAAGTCCTTGTCCACGCGGCCCGCGCACATGGTGCGCACCACGCGGATGCGGGGCGGGTACTCGAAGCGGCTGGTGCCCGCGAGGTCCGCGCCGGAGTAGCAGCACCAGTTGCACAGGAAGCCCATGATCTTCTCCTCGGGCCTGTCGGCGAGGGCCGCTCTGATCTGCGCGAAAATCTGCGCGTCGGAGAAGTGCATCTGGTCGATGGCGTCGGCGGGGCAGTCGGCCACGCAGGTGCCGCAGCCGTGGCACATGGCCGGGTTGATTACGGCGGCCTCTTTGTCCGCCGCGGAGGGCGCGCCGTAGGGGCACACCTTCTGGCACACGGTACAGTTGGCCTTCTTGTGCAGGCACTTGTCGGGGTTGACCTTCGCGACGATGGGCTCGATCTCCACGATGTCCTTGGACAAAATCGTGGCCGCCCGGCCCGCCGCGCCGCTGCCCTGGGAGACGCTGTAGGGGATGTCCTTCAGGCCCTGGCAGGCCCCGGCGTAGAAGATGCCGTCCACGGGGGCGTCGATGGGCTTGAGCTTGGGATGGCTCTCCAGGAAAAAACCCGTGGTGTCCCGCGTAACGTGGAGGATGCGGGAGAGCTCGTCCGTGCCGGCGGAGGGCACGCCCGAGGTGCTGAGAATCACCATCTCGGCCTCCACCTCGATGTTCTCGCCCAAAACAGTATCTTCCAGCTCGATAATCAGGTTGTTCGTGTTTTTGTCCTCCACCACGCGCTGGGGCTTGCCCCGGATGAAGGTGACGCCCAGTTCCCGCGCGCGGCGGAAGAACTCCTCGAAGCCCTTGAAGTTGGTGCGCATATCCATATATAAAATATAGATTTCGGTGTCGGGCTCGTGTTCTTTGATAAGAATGGCCTCTTTGATGGCGTACATGCAGCAGAAGCCCGTGCAGTACTCGTGCTTCTTCACATCGCGCGAGCCCACGCACTGGATGAAGGCCACGCTCTTCGGGTGCTTGCCGTCCGAGGCGCGCACCACCTCGCCGCCGGTGGGCCCCGCCGCGTTGATCAGACGCTCCGCCTCCAGGCCGGTGACCACGTTGGCGTACCTGCCGTAGCCCCATTGGGGCTGGTCGGTGGGTTTGTATTCGTCGAAGCCGGTGGCCACCGTGATGGTGCCCACCTCGATTTCGATCTCCTCCGGCTGCTGCTCGAAGTCGATGGCGTTGCGGCCCCCGCAGACCTCCACGCACTTGTAGCAGTCGATACAGTGCTCCTTATCGATGGAGAAGATCAGCGGCACGGCCTGGGCAAAGGGCACGGAGATCGCCCGGCGGGTGCCGAGGTTCATCTCCCACTTGTTGGGGTATTCCACGGGGCACACGTCCGCGCACTCCCCGCAGCCGGTGCAGTTTTTCGCTATGACGTACCTCGGGTTCTTGCGAATCCTGACCTTAAAATTCCCGATGAAGCCGTCTACGTTGATAATATCCGCGAATGATATGACCTCGATGTTGGGGTTGCGGGCGGCCTCCACCATCTTCGGCCCCTCAATGCAGATGGAGCAATCGAGCGTGGGGAAGGTCTTATCCAGCTGGGCCATGTGGCCGCCTATGCTCTCGTCCTTCTCCACCAGATAGACTTTGTAGCCCATATTGGCCATATCCAGCGCCGCGTAGATGCCTGCGATGCCCCCGCCCACCACCATGGCCCGGTTGGTCACGGGGACCTTGAAGCGTGTCAGCGGAGCCAGCAGGCGCGCCTTCGCCAGGGAAATCTGAATGATCTCTTTCGCTTTTTCAGTTCCGATGGCCTTGTCCTTGTGACACCAGGAGCACATTTCGCGGATGTTCGCCATCTCGAAGAGGAAGGGGTTGAGCCCCGCCTCCTGCACGCACACCCGGAAGGTGGGCTCGTGCATCTTGGGCGAGCAGGCCGCCACCACCACCCGGTTGAGCCTGTGCTCGGCGATGGCCTTCTTGATCTCGTTCTGCCCGGGATCGGCGCAGGTGTAGCGGTTTTCCATCACGCACACCACGTCCGGCTGGGTCTTCACGAATTCGGTCAGTTCGGGCACGTTCACCGTCCCGCCGATGTTCGCCCCGCAGTAGCAGATAAATACGCCGATTCTCAATTCTTCCATTCAGGCGTTCACCTCCGTTTCCAGATTCTGTACCGCCGTGCGCGCCCTGGCCGCGTTCCCGGCCGCGAGCTCCCGCTGCAGCGCCGCCTTGGACGTCAGGCGCTCCAGCCCCTTGTGCCATGCGCCGGAGTTCACGGGCGTGTGGCGTATGGCGCTGCGCGTCACCTTCAGCGCGCCGCTGACCGGGCAGACCTCCTTGCAGGCCCCGCAGTAGATACACAGCAGCTCCTTCGCGAGGACTTTCCCGTTTTCGTCCAGGGCCAGGGCGTTTACGGGACACACGTCCAGGCAGCGTTTGCAATCCGCGGGGCAGAGCTCGTCATTGATCTGGATTGTGCCCTCGATGAACTTGCTGACCTCCACCGCGTCCTCGGGGCAGGCCATCCAGCAGGCCGGGCAGCCCGCGCACAGCTCCTTCTTGACCGCGACCTCCCCGGCTTCAGTATTGACGGAGAGCACGCCCAGGGGGCAGGCCTCCTCGCACTTGGTGCAGCCGGGCACGCAGCTCTCGTTGCACACGGCGATGTCCCGCGCCAGTTCCGGGAAGGCCCCCTTCGCCACGGCGGGGGATTCGTTCAGGCCGCCCACCGTGATGGTGATGGCGGAAAACGGGCAAACAACGGCGCAGATGCCGTGGAAGTCGCAGGTGTTCTCGTCCACGTCCAGCAGCGGGGCGACGGCCTTTCCGTCCACATCCTCCTGCGGGATGAGCCGTATCGCGTGGTGGGGGCAGGCCAGCCTGCACAGCTGGCAGCCCTTGCACAGGGCTCTATCCACCGTGAGGGTGAAGGTCTTGGTGTACATCACCTGGCCGATTTCCAGTTTGCCGTTCTCTTCTTTTTTGTAGCGTTTCATGGCTATGCGGCCCCTCCTTTCAGATAATCCAGGATGGACTGCGCGGCTGTTTTGCCGGTGGATATCGCCTCCAGCAAGCTCGTGCCCGCGATGGCGTCGCCCCCCGCGAACACGCCCGGCAGGCCGGTCTCCAGGGTGTAGGGGTCAACCTCAATGGCCCCCCGGACGGTGCCCACGGCCTCGTTCAAAAAGCCCAGGTCCGGGGCCTGGCCTATGGCCGTAATCACCGTGTCGGCCTCGATGGCCTGCGTCTTCTTCTCGTTGAACTTTGGATTAAATCTGCCGTCCTGATCAAAAACTGAGACACACTGCACCAGCTCCGCGCCGGTGATTTTCTCTCCATTATTGAGCAATGCCTTCGGCCCCCAGGCGGGGTTGACCCCCACGCCGTCGGCGACGATTTCTTCGATCTCCCACTCGTGGGCGGGCATGGCGGCGCGGTCCTCCAGGCAGAAGAGCCGCACACTAGCCGCCCCGGCGCGGATGGCCGCGCCCGCGGCGTCAGTAGCCACATTGCCGCCGCCGATGACGACGACCTTTTTGCCCTCTATCGCTTCTGACTTGCCCGTCAGATTGAACTCTTTCAAAAAGTCCAAGGCCGGCACGACGCCGGGCAGCTCCTCGCCCTCCAGGCGCAGCCTGCGGCTGGCCATCGCGCCCGTGGAGATGAACACGGCGGCGTATTGCTCCAACAGGCCGTCGAAGAATGCCTTGTCAACAGGCGCGTTGACGCGCATCTCCACGCCCAGGGCCGCGATCTTGCCTATCTCTTTGTCTACGACGTCCTTCGGCAGGCGATAGCTCGGTATGCCGTTTTTGAGCATCCCGCCGAGCTCTTCCTGGGCTTCAAATAAAGTCACCTTCAGGCCGGCCTTCGCCAGGGCCCAGGCGGCGGTGAGGCCCGCCGGGCCGGAGCCGATGACGGCCACGGGCTTGGCGTCAGCCGCGGGCTCAAGCTTCGCGGCGGGCGCGGCGAGAAGCCGGTCGAAGGCCTCCAGGATGAAGGCCCCCAGCTCCCCTTCCCCTGGCCGCATACAGATCCAGCCGTAGGTGGCCGGGAGGGGCATCCCCTCGCCCAGGGCGTCGAGCACATCGCTGAAGCCGTCGGTGACGAAGGCGCGCACGTTGGCGTCCTCCCCGGCCAGGTCCTTCAGGGCCTGCATCACCTCGTGCACCTTCACGCCCTGGGGGCAGTGCTTGGTGCACAGCGTGCAGGCCGAGCAGAACAGGAACGCGCTGCTCTGGGGCAGGCCCCGTATGCCGAGCTTGGCCAGCTCCAGGATCTTGTTGGGCCGGTAGATTTTGATGAACCTCGAGATGGGGCAGGCGGCCGAGCATATGCCGCACTGGTAGCAAAACTTCAGCGTCTCGCCGCTTTGGAGGTTCTCCACCTTGTGCCGGAAGGCCGGGTCGGTCCGCACGGCCTTTTTCTCCTTAACTAGTTGCTGTCCCGTTTGAATCCCACCTTTCCCTGTTGTTCCTGCTGTCGCCTGATGTCCTTCAGGAAAACAGATATATTCTCTTTTGTGCCGTAAATCAGTGTGTAGCCGTCCTCCTGCGCTGTTACGGTGAGGTCAAGCGCTTCCGCGGGCGCGCAGCCCGCCAGCGCCGAAGATTGTATGCGTATGGGGTAGGCGTCCCTGGGCACGCCTTGCATCTTCCCGGCGAGGGGCGGGGCCTGCGGGGGCGACTGGTACGCCCCGGCGATTTTCCCCTGCCAGAGGTCGGCAAAGGCCGCGCCTTCCGCCATTTCGGCCAGGGCCAGCAGGTTCATCTCCACGCGCTCCAGCGCGGGCGCGATTTTTCCCTCCAGCTCGGCGTTGCCCGGTTCTTGAGAAGCTGCTTGCTGCCGTGCCGACATATTCGCCAGCGCGCGCCCGGCCTTCAAATCCTCCACCACATGGGGCGGCGCCGTCAGGCCCTTCCCCAGCAGCGCCAGCATCAGTTCATCGAGCACCTTCGCGGCGGCAAGATAATTCTGCATTCTGCATTCTGCATTCTGCATTACTCCATCGCCTCCGCCAGCTTCTCCACGGCCTCGATGCGCGCCTTCTGGGACAGGCCGTCTGTGGTGGTGAGCTCCAGGGCCTTTTCGGGGCACCACTCCACGCAGGTGGGGCCGCCCTCGCGCTTCTCGCACAGGTCGCAGATGCACACCGTGGGCTTGGGGTCGAGGGCGATGGCCCCGAACTCGCAGGCCTTGACGCACCAACCGCAGCCGTCGCACAGCTTGTCGTCCACGTGGATCACGCCGTTCTCCTGCGATTGGGTGAGGGCCTTGCGGGGGCAGGCGATGACGCAGGGGGCGTCCTGGCACATGCGGCAGTTGAGCGCCGCGTTGGTGTGGGGGTACAGCCGCACCACCCGTATGCGCGATTTGGCGGGGTTGAAGGCCTTGAATTTCTCCATGGAGCAGGCGTACTCGCACACGCGGCAGCCCACGCACTTGCCTATATCCACGCTGACGAATTTGTATTTATTATTCACGCGCGCACCCCCTCTGCTATGCTTGCATAGGCCCCAAGGCCCAGTTCATCGAGTTTTTCATCCGTGGGCACGCCCTGATTATCCCAGCCACGGGCCGCGTAGTAGCCGTCGAGCAGGATGGCCATGTCCTCCGGCGTGACTACGGAGCCCTTGGCCGCGCCCCCGGGGATGGGGTCCTCGTGGATGCGCGCCGGGAGCAGCTCGTCGTCGCGGCGGGTCATGCCCTCGCGGATGTTGAACAGGCGCGCGAGGTTGCTCATGCGCTCGCCGCACAGGCGCAGCTGATCGGCCTCCATGGGGATGCCCGTCACCAGGCTGTAGACCTTCGCGATGTCCTCGTAGCCCTGCCAGATGGTGCGGGTGAACTTGCAGATGATCATGGAATCGATGACGGCGTACATGTCCTCGTCGCCCATCACCAGGGCCCCCCGGCCCGGCTCCGCCTTGAAGCGGTCGACCTTACCGCTGAGGTCCCAGCCGTAGCTGCCGTGGCGCTGGTGGTCGCCGCCCCTGCGGGAGACCGCGTAGCCCAGCGCGGCGGTCTTCAGGCCCCGGATGTCGTAGCCGGTGAGCTCCAGGCCCTTGATGTGCATGGCGAAATGCGCCGCGCCGCCGCCGATTTTCTCCGCCGCGCGCATGACGCCCTCGGCGAGAATATCGCCTATGTCCTCGCGCTCGGACATCTTGCGCACCATCTCCACCATGGCCTCGCCGTTGCCGAAGTTCAGCTCCAGCCCGCCGGCGTCCTCTTTGGTGATGAGGCCCCGCTCGTAGCACTCCATGGCGAAGCCCACCACGATGCCCGCGCCTATGGCATCCACCCCGTAGATATTACAGCTCTCTATGGCCTTTATGATGGCGTTCATGTCGTCCACGCCGCAGTAGGGGCCGAAGGCCATCATGGGCTCGTATTCCATGCGGGAGACCGCCCCCTTGAACCTGCCCTCCCTGGCCTTGGCGATGTGCTCGCAGCGGCAGGGGCAGGCGGAGCAGCCCTGTATTTTGGTGATGAACTGCTCGTTCAGGCGCTCGCCGCTCACGTTCTCCACCTTCTCGAACTCGGCCTCCCGGTAATTGCGCGTGGGCAGCGCGCCCTGGGCGCTCATGGTGAGCATGTTGGCCGGGGTTCCCAGCGTCCTGTATTTCGCCGTGGCGGGGCCCTTTGCGCGTTCGAAGAGGTCCCTGCAGAACGCCATGAGGCCCTCGGGGTCGGCCACGCTCACGTCCTGCGTGCCGCGCAGGGCCACGGCCTTGAGGTTCTTCGAGCCCATCACGGCCCCGAGGCCGGTGCGCCCGGCGGCCCGGAACCTGTCGTTGATGATGCAGGCCAATCGGTTGAGGTTCTCCCCGGCCCGGCCGATGCCCGAGACGCGGATGTTCTGGTCGCCCAGCTCGTCGCGTATGGCCTGCTCGGCCTCCCAGGTGCTTTTGCCCCAGAGCTTGCGCGCGCTTCGGATCTGCACTGTTCCGTCGTCGATGAACAGATAGACCGGCTTGGGCGCTTTGCCCGTGATCACCAGGACGTCATAGCCCGCGGCGCGCAGCTCCGCCCCCCACTGCCCGGTGGAGTAGGCCTCGCCCAGCAGCCCCGTGGCCGGGGACTTGGCGAACACGCCGAACTTCGAGGCAGTGCAGGGCACGATGGTGCCCGTGGTCGCGCCGGAGACGTAAATCAGCGGGTTGCCGGGGTCGAAGGCGTCCAGGCCGGGTTTGAGGTGGTCGATGAGCATCTTCACCCCGAAGCCCGTGCCGCCGATGTAGTCCCCGGCCATCGCCTCGTCGTAGAAGCCGGTTTTACAGCTGCCGCACGTGAGGTCGATATAGAGGATTTTTCCGGTGTACGCATTCAAGGATGTCTTCACCTGCCATTTCTGTGTGTATTTTGCATATCGAATTGTTCATTATTAACTGTCAATTGTCAATTGTCAACTGTCAACTGTTCATCCCCCCCCGGGGAAAATCGGGAACAGCGCAACCGTATCGCCCGGCTGCAAAACAATGTCCTCCGCGGCGGCGTGCTGTATGATCGCGCCGTTGACCGAGGCCGTCAGGTCGTCCCGCAGCGCTTCGCCGGAGAGCACCTCGCCCCGGAAGGCCTCGCCGTGGGCATCGGCGAGCTGGTGCAGCAATTGGAGCACGCTCGTGTTCTCAGCCAGCGGGGCCTGCTCTTCGGCACAGCAAGCAGCGGCCCGCACGGAGCCGAAATATTGCAGCTGCACTGTTTCAGTCAAAGCCTCACCCCTGTTGCTCGTTTTTCTCCGCTTTCTCCGCTTTCTCCAGCTTCTCCATGGACCTGCCCAGCAGCACGAACAGCATGGAGACCCCCAAGCCCGCCGCGAGCATGACGCCCCCCAGCGCCCAGGTGAAGCTCTCGTCCGCCATGCGCAGGGCCTGCCACAGCACTCCCCCCAGAGAGCCCGCCATAAAGCCGAACACCATGGCGTTTGCGAAGCCGGGAATCCTATCGAAAATGGCCTTGATCCCCCTGGAGGCCAGCATTAGGCCGGCCAGGGCGCACAGGCCGAACAGCCCGAAGGGCAGCAGGAACGTAAAATCCAGTTGGAGGAAGGACTGCGCGGCGTTCAGCAGCGGCCCGTAGACCCCCAGCAGAATCAGGATCATGGAGACGCTCATGCCGGGCACAAGCGCCGCCGCGCCCCCCGCCAGGCCTCCCAGGGCCAGCAGGGGCAGGCCCGCCTGCATATTCTCCGCGGTGACGGAGACGGGGGCAAGCACCGCCAGGGCGAGCGCCGCCGCGAAGGCGCACGCGCCGCCGATCAGGTAGCGTTTTTTGAAGCCGCAGCGCCTGGCCTGCTTGACGATCTCCGGCAGGTTCCCGGCGATCAGGCCGATGAAGAGCAGGAGCGTGGCCTTTTCAAAGCGCTGGAACAGGTAGTTGAAGCCCAGCACGAACAGCACCGCGCTGGCGGCCGCGCCTATACCCAGCGGGATGCAGAACAGGATGTTCGCCTTGAGCTGCTTGAAGGGGTTGGACGCGATGCGCAGGATGTCCCGGTAGATGCCCAGCACGATGGCGAGGAAGCTGCCGCTGAAGCCGGGGGCGAAAACGCTCAGGCCCAGGACGAACCCGCAGAAAACCCGGTAGAGGAATCGTTTGGTTTTTTTCGCCATTCCGGCGCGCCTCCGTAATCCTTGGGGCTTTGGGCGGGCGCGCGCGCCCGCCGCTTTTCAGTATACCATGGACAGGCGCGTATGTCAAGAAGGCAATTTTGCTATTTGGGCAATTGGGGCACCCGCTTCACCGGCCTTTCAGGAATTTCTCCAGGGCGGGGCGCAGCGGCAGGTAGATCAGGGCCATGAGCGCGGCGTTACTGCCCGACTTGATCAGGTTGAATGGGATGATGACGGGCAATAGCATGGCCTTCACCGCCTCCACAGGGACGCCCATGAATAGGGGGGTGACGGCCAGGTTGGCGGCGGCCATCACGGCGGCGCTGGCCAATACGCCGCACACGAGGGCTGCGATTGCCCCGAGGCGGCTGTTCTTCGCCCTGTAAACCAGCCCGGCCGCCAGGACATAGGAGCCCGTGGAAAGCAGGTGCATGATAATGCCGTAGACGCCGCTTTGCGCGCTGACAGTCAGGCCCTGCACCACCGCCGCGATTGCCGTGACGATCAACCCGGCCAGGGGGCCGTAGGCGAAGGATACGATCAGGATAGGGATGTCCGCGGGGTCATACTCCAGGAAAGGGGCCTGCGGGAAGACGGGAAAGTGGACCAGGAAAACGAGCGCGACCGATAGCGCGGCCATGGTCCCCATGGCGACGAGCTTGCGCGTGCTGATGGATGCTTGCATTGGGTTTCTCCTCCTGATAATAAATATCCCCCAAGAGAAATTCCCTTGGGGGTTTGATCGGCGCAAAAATTGCGCCAATTCTTCTTTCGTCCGGACTTTTACCGTCGGCCCCGGGTTCGCACCGGGTCTGTTCAAGCTGAACTGGCGGGCTTGTCGATCACTCGCATCACCGCCGGTGTGGAATTGCACCACCCCCTGAAGAACGATATTCAGTTGAAATTGCGCAATCAGCCGTCCAGATATTCGTGGTAGTCCTTCGGCAGGTCCTCCGCGAAGGGCAGCTTGGCGCCCCCGCCGCCGGATAACGGGGCGGACGCGTCCTCCTCCTCGCCGCTGAGCTCCGCGAGCAATTCTGTCTCCAGGCGAACGCGCAGGCGCTCGTTCTCCTCCAGCAGCGCCGCGAAGCGGTCCTTGCCCAGGCGGCGGTTCATGCCGGTCTGAATGGTACCGAGCTCCCGCTGGAAGGAGGCGAGGTCGCGGCGGATGCCGTCGGTGGTCTCGTGGAAGGAGCGCGACACGGCGTCCAGCTGGTCCAGCAGGGAGTTGGCCGAATCGCTCACACGGCCGATGTTGCGGCTGGTGGCCTCCGAGATGAACTGCGCGGTCTTCAGGTTGTTGTCCACGTACAAATTGGAGTAGTTGAAGCTGGCCAGCACCATGGAGCGCAGGGCCTCCTCGCTGGGCTGGGCCGGGCGGTTCTCCAGTTCACTTATCTGCGTGCGTAAATCTTCGGCCTCGGCGGAGAGGGCAGCGGACTTCTGCCGGGCCAGGGCCTCCTCCTGCGCCAGGGCGGCGCAGCGCTGGCCCAGGGCGTCCCGATCCAATTGCAGCGCGTCCTTGACCTGCCGCAGGGCGTCCCAATCCAACTGCAATGTGTCTTTTTCCTCTTGCAGGGCGTCCCTATCCTGCTGCAAGGCGTCCTTCTCCTCTTGCAGAGCGTCTTTTTCCTGTTGTAGGGAGGCCTTCGAGGCCTCCAGGGCGCCGATCTGCCCGGCGGATTCCGAAAGGCCGGCCAACTGCTCCTGCAGGGCGGGCATCTGCGCGGCGTAGGCGCTGTGCTCGCTTTCCAGGGTGGCGAGCCTCTGCGCCTGCGCGTAGTTCTCCTGGCGTGCCAGGGCGAGCTGCTGCTCCAGGGCGTCCTTCTCGCGCTCCAAGGAGGCCGCCTGCGCCTCCCAGGCCTGGGTCGCGTCGGCGAGGGCTTGGTATTGCTGCCCCAGCTGGGCGCGTACATCGTCGGTCTCCTGCCGCAAAGCGGCAGCCTGTTGTTGCAGGGCAGCATTCTCCTGCTGCAGGGCGGCGGTCTCCTGCTGCTGCAGGCTGAAGCGCGGGAGGCCGTCGTCCTCCGCCGATTGGGCGCGCAGGGCCTCGGCCTCCTGCCGCGCGGCCGCTGCGGCCTCCAGGGCATTGGCGATGGCCTGCTCGCGCTGGGCGTCGCGTATGTTCTGCTGCTCCAGGCGGTCCTCCAGCTCCAGGCAGCGCGCGCGCACGGCGGCCAGCTCCTGGGACTCCTGGAAGGCGGTGAGCTCGGGCTGGAACCACTCGCCGCCCACGGGGAGGGCCGCGCCGCCGCGCTCGAGCTGTTCCTCCAGCTCGCGGGTGCGCGCCACCAGGGCGGCCTTCTCCCGCTCCATGCCCTTGGCCTGGGTATACCAGGCGTTCTTGGCGGCCTCGAGCTCCTCCATGCGGGCCAGGTGCTCGTTGCAGCGCTGCTGCGCCTGGGCGATATAGTTGATGACGTCGTCGCGGTCAAAGCCGTGCCGGCCGCGCGGGCGGAAGGGGTATTCCTGATCCATATTCGAAAGAACCTCCTATCATAATCCGGCTATATTATAACGCATACGGCGGGCTTTGTCCATGCTTTTTGAAAATAATGTCCAGATTTTTTGCGGCCAAACACAAGATATGGGAGTTCATCGCTTTAATGCACACAAGTATTGGGAAAAAATCTATATTAGCATTGACAAGGCCGGGGGAATTGGCTATACTTTTTGAGAGTGGGGCCAAACAAAAGGGAATCAGCGCTCTCCCACCCGGATTCAACCAACGGTTGAGCGATTTGCCCCCTATTTCAACGAACCCATGATAGACAGCGATGCCCTCCGTGCGATACAATGGGCCCATCAAAAGCAAGGAGGCACCCCATGGAAAACCCGAACTACGCGCAGATCCTCTCCGAGCGCATCCTCTCCCTGCGCAAAGAAAAGAGCCTGACCCAAGAGGCCCTTGCCCAGCAGTTGGGCGTGAGCTTCCAGGCTGTGAGCAAGTGGGAGAACGAGCAGTCCTGCCCCGACATCGCCCTGCTGCCCCAGCTGGCCGAAATTTTCGAGGTCACGATTGACAGCCTGTTCGGCAGGCAGGCCCCGGAGGCGCCGCCCGCAGAGGCCCCGCCCGCGCCTGTGATCATTGAGGAGCCCGTGTTCGCCACCGGCTTCGACCTCCCCTGGCCCGACGACCAGACCTTGCGCGGCGTGGTGTACTGGGGGCGCAAGCTCCTGTGCCACGACCACATCCCCAAGCGCAAGTTCACCTTCAACGCCTCGGACTACACCTGGATTTTGCGCTACAGCCCCCTCAACGTGGCCGCCGAGTGCGGCATCCAGGTGGAGGGCAATATCCAGCGCAACGCCACGGCGGGCAGCCATATTCACTGTAACGACATCGGCGGCAGCGCCACGGCGGGCAGCCATATCCACTGCAACGACGTCAGCGCCAGCGCCGGTGCGGGCAGCCACATCCAGTGCAACGATGTTGGCGGCGACGCCAATGCGGGCAGCCACATCGAATGCGGCAACGTCGGCGGCAATGTCAGGGCGATGAAGGTTACGATGAAGAGGTAGGAGCCACCCATGCCCTCCTGTATGATCCACCTGCAAACCGCGCGCCTGCTGCGGGGCGAACGAAGCGTGCTGTTTTGCCTCGGGGCCATAGCGCCCGACGCCATCGAGGACTGGCGGGTGAAGGACCGCACGCATTTTCGGCAGGCCGAAGACCGCGCTAGCGCCCTGCTGGAAATCGCACAGACGACAGACCCCCGCGACGACTTCGCCGAGGGGGTTCTTTTGCATATGTATAGCGATTGGCTTTGGGACAGTGATCAATTGCGGCGCTACTGGGACGCGCTCGGCGGGAGGCCCGAGGGCGGCGAGTGGGTGCCCGCCTACCGGCGCGAGATCGCCCTGGCCTCCGCGCGGATCTACCGCCACAGCCCCTGGGCCCGCCCCCTGTGGGAGGAGCTGCTGGCCGTGCCGCAGGCGCAATATTGCCCATTGGCCTGCATGGAGAAACAGGATATTCGCGAATATCTTACTCGCAATTTTGCCTGGCATGAGGACAATGCCGGTGCGCCGTGCTCGGCGTTTTATCCGCCGGAGGAGGTGGAGAGGTTTGTTGTTGGGGTTGCGGAGGGGTATGGGGGGTGGCGGGCACTATGAAAAAGCAAATTTCATCTGTTCATAGGCAATTTCGTGCTTTGGCGGCCGAGTGTTGCTTGTGTAATTTGTCAGCAGCGCTTCGGTCATTGCGTTTCTGTTTTCTTCTCTCGCGCCGACAAAATAGAAATGCTCCTGCGTTACCATAGAACAGCTGCTCCACAGCGTTGAAATATATGGATTCGTGCGGTATTGATTGCGATTCCAGGTGGACAGCATAAACCTTGCGCCCGACGCGAACAAACAGTCCTTCAGCCGCTGTTCCTGTTGTTCGCTCCAGCTGTCGTAATAGTCGACGTGCCGGCCGATGTATGGCGGGTCGCAGTATATAAACGCATTTTCGCCCGCCATCGCGATGGTATCCTCAAAAGGTTGGCACAGGAACACCCAATTGTTGATCATCAGCATCTGTTCAAAGTGCCTGACCTGGTTTACGATTTTTGTAATATACGCTTTTGCGAACCGCTCCGGTTTGTGTCCATAGGGGACGTTGAAGTTATTGCTCCTGTTGAATCTTATCATCCCGTTGAAGCAGGAGCGATTGAGAAAAAGAAAATCCAGGGGATTGTGTTCCTTGTTGAACCTGTCGCGTACCAAATAGTAATGCGCATCGCCCTTTTCGGCCAGCAGCGCGCCCTGCTCCTCCAAATAAGCCCTAATTATATCCGCCGTGATCGTTCGGGCTTTAAGATGATTGTAAAAGCAGACAATATGCGGGTTCAAATCCGCAAATATCGCGTTGCGCGGCGCGAGATTTAAGCCTACGACAGCGGAGCCCATAAACGGCTCCACCCATGCGGTCTCCGGCTCAACATTGGCCGTGGACCTAATCAGGGGTACAAGCTTTGATTTTATTCCCTGCGTTTTAAAAGGCGGTATGAAGACCTTTTCGTTTGTCATATCTGCACCCCGCTTGCCGCAGTCCTGTCATTTTTGATATCGGAGTCCAATCCGCGGTATGCTATGTATTCATCAAACGAGGTCATGGGCTTGCGCTTGCCGTCCGCTGTTTCTATCTGAATCTTCCCGAAGTTGGCCCAGTAATCATCAAATATCTCTTCGCCCGCCAACGCAAAGACGCCGTTGCCCGCCAGTATGTCAGGTATGCTTTTTATGCTTCCGATGTTTGCCGTGTTGCCGCTGCCGCCCTTGTCACTTGCGATTTTCCATTTCTCCGCAGCGAAAAAGGTAAAACGCTTTATCACGGATGGAATATCCGATAACTCGCCTATCGAGTATTTACGCATCTCAAATTCCGCTGCCAGCTGTGCCCGCGTATATATGATCCCAAGACAATAATGCGCGCAATACTTGCTGTATGGGTATTGGATATTCTTCGAGCTGTCGCGGTTTATAAAATATTCTCCATGCGAGCCAAGCGTAAAGCCGTTGCAAAAGCCGGGACGGCTTGCGTCGGTATATGTTGTTTTAAGGTCAACGGCAAATTTTATTTCGCTGTTTTCCTTGTTCACAAACGTCAAGTCCGGATACCAGTTTTGATGCGTGGCTGGCTCCAGCGAATATCCTATGCTCCGTGCGAAATCGTACAAATGCGGAAATAGATGCAACTCAAGAACCTCTGAGATGACCTTCGTATCCGCTGAAATGGTGTAGATATTTTGAAACACGTCGATAAAGCCCTTCACGGTCCACTCGCCGCCGCGCGCGATAAACTGTCCGAGCGTTGGCGCAAATGCAGATAGGGCGGCGTGAAACGCGGCTTTTTCCGCACTGTACCGTTGCGCCGTTTTTTCCGTATGAGCCAAGGATCGCACCCCCTATGTCATTATGTTTATATTGTAGTACAGCGCAAGCGATAAGTCAAGCCTTCTTTTCGATTGCCCCTACCCCCGCACCCCCATGAGCTTCAGCGCCTCCCCGGCCGCGGCCTGCTCGGCCAGCTTTTTGCTGCGCCCGCGACCCGTGCCCAGCACGTTGGAGTGCAGCCGCACCTCCACCACGAACACCTTGTCGTGGTCCGGGCCGGCCTCGTCCACCAGGACGTAGTCCACCGATTCCTCCGGGCTCTGCTGTATGATCTGCTGCAGCGCGGTCTTGCAGTCCTCCACGGGGATGCCAACGCCCTCCCGCAGGAAGCGCTCCACGAAGGCCCGGCAGGGCTCCATGCCGCCATCCAGATACATCGCGGCCAGCAGGGCCTCGAAGGCGTCCGCCACCATGGAGGGCCGGTTCGCGCCGCCCATGGCAATCTCGCCGCGCCCCAGCAGCAGGGCCTCGCCGAGCCCGATCTCCCGCGCGTAGGCGAACAGGGCGGGCTCGCACACCGCCGCCGCGCGCATTTTTGTCAATGCGCCCTCGGGTTTTCCCGGGCAATTCGAATAGTAGAACTCCGCCGCGAGGAAGCCCAGCACGGAATCCCCTAGGAACTCCAGGCGTTCGTTGCTGCCGTGGGGGGATTTGCGCTCGTTGGCGTAGGAGGAATGGGTCAGCGCCCGCTCCAGCAGGCACTCATCGTTGAATGCGTAGCCGATGGCGGCTTGGAGGCCCGCGATGGTCATAATTCAATCCCCTCGATGCAGTTGTCGTAGAGCCAGCGGTCTATCACGGACAGGTCTCCCGTGTTGTAATAGTCCAGCAGGCGCGTGTTGAACTCCAGTGCGTCCTTTTCCCTGATCGCAAAAATCCCCGCGCCCGCCTGCATGAGTATCTTGTTGGCCGCCAGGGTGCTGGTGCGCTTATTGCCGTCCCAGAACAGCTGCGCCCTGCAGCCCAGCAGGAAAAACGCGATTGCCCGCTGCGTCGCCGTGCCCGTAAGGCCGTCAATCAGTGCCTGCGCGCTCTCCGGCGTGGGGAGGGGCGGTTTGTATTCCGTGCCGGATATGCCCACCCCGCCCGTGCGCAGCACGCCCCAGGCGAGGCTCTCGTTGCGGGAGATGTATTCATTGATTTTGCAAAGATACGTCGGCGTGAATGCCTCCTCAAGCGTGCACATGACAAACCGCCAGGCGTCGCGCAGGTTTAATATCGTCTGGATGTCGTCCAGGGTCACGGAGCCGACATTCACGCCCTCCAGGATGGTGTAGGTCTCCGGGAAGGTGACGTTGCAGCCCTCCAGCTTCGCGCTGTGATAGATGTAGTCCACCATGCCGCGCTTGGCGGCGAAGAGATTCTGTTCCAGGGTTAGGGTGAATTTGTCGGTCATGCCTTCAGCCCCTCCTTGATGCTCTCCACAATCCCGCCCTCCACGCAGGCTTTGGCTTGGCGTATGGCGTGGAAGATCGCCTTGGCGTCGCTGGAGCCGTGGGCTTTGATGACCACGCCGTTGATGCCCAGCAGGGGCGCGCCGCCGTACTCCTTGTAGTCCATTTGCTTCTTCAGCTTCAGCAGGCCCGGCGCGGCGGGCAGGGCGGCGAGCCAACCCATGGGGCTCCCCAAAAACAGCCCCTTCAGCCCGCCCATGAACAGCTTCCCCATGCCCTCGTAGAGCTTTAGAATCACATTGCCCGTGAAGCCGTCGGCGATTGCCACGTCGCAGCCGCCCAGGGGGATTTCGCGGGCTTCTATATTGCCTATAAAGTTGATATTCGCCTTGGCTTTTAGCAGGGCATAGGCCTCCTGTTGCAGGGGGCCGCCCTTATTTTCTTCTGTGCCATTATTGACCAGGGCCACGCGGGGATTTTGCGTCCCCAGCACGTGCCTGGCGTAGGTGCTGCCCAGCAGGGCGAAGTGGCCCAGCATCTCGGCGGTGCATTCAGAGTTGGCCCCGGCGTCCAGCAGGACGAAGGGCCTTTCCCCCGTGGGCATCACTGCCGCTATCGCCGCGCGCCGCACCCCGCGTATGCGCTTGACAACAAGCGTGGCCCCCACCAGCAGCGCCCCGGTGGAGCCCGCGCTGACGAAGGCGTCATACGATGCATCGCAGCCCTGCCCGGCCAGAGCCTTCAGGCCGGCTGCCATGGAGGTGTCGTTGTGCTCGCGCAGGATTGTCACCGGTTCATACTCCATCTGGAAGATCGAAGCCGCGTGGAGGATCTCCATGCCCTCCAGGGAAAGCTTGTTCTCCTTCGCGCAGGCCTTGATTTCGTCCTCCGGCCCGGCCAGGACGACCGAAACTCCGAGCTTGTCCGCCGCGCGGCGGCAGCCCCTGAGGATCTCCAGCGGCGCGTTGTCGCCCCCGAATGCGTCTACGATGATTTTCATGGTGTTTACCTCTTTTTGCAGTGATGCGGGCGGCAAGAATGCCGCCCCTACAGAATGTGCGTTAATCGGGCTTGCGGTTGCGAAAAGGCTGTAGGGGCGGCATTCTTGCCGCCCGGGCTCGCGCCACCCAAAGCCCCCGCCATCGCTCCCACCGCCCGCTCTCCCAGCGCTTCGTATCTTGCCTTCTTATCCCGGATGCGCTCCACCGGCCCCGGCAGAATCCCGAAATTCGCGCCCATGGGCTGGAAGTCCTTTATACTCTGGTCGCTGATATAGCGGCTGAGGGCCCCCAGCATCGTAACCGGCGGCAGTTTCAATGGGGGCAGCCCCTGCAGCGCGCGTGCAAGATTGCGCCCGGCGAGGATGCCCGACGCTGCCGACTCCATGTAGCCCTCCACCCCGGTGATCTGCCCGGCGAAGCATAGGCCCTCGCGCAGCTTGCAGGAGAAATCTTCGTTCAAAATACGCGGGGAATCCAGGAAGGTGTTGCGGTGCATCACGCCGTAGCGCGCGAACTCGGCGTGTGCCAACGCGGGGATCATCCCAAACACGCGCCTTTGCTCTCCAAACTTAAGATTTGTCTGGAAGCCAACAAGATTATACAAGCTGCCTTGGGTATTCTCCCGGCGCAGCTGGAGCACGGCCCAGGGCCTGCGGCCTGTGTTGGGGTCGCGCAGGCCCACTGGCTTCATGGGCCCGAAGCGGATGGCGTCTTTCCCCCGGGAGGCCAGAACCTCGATGGGCATACAGCCCTCGTAAACCCACCCCACAAAGCCTGCGGGCTTTGCGGGGGCCCCGGGAACGTCAAATGCATGTATATAGGCTCTTTCAGCCGAGAGCAATGCCGCTTCAAACGCCTCGTATTGCTCTTTATTCATAGGGCAGTTGAGGTAGTCGTCCTCCCCGCCCCGGTCATAGCGCGAGGAGAAAAAGGCGCGGCGCATATCTATGCTCTCGGCGGCGACGATGGGCGCGGCGGCGTCGTAGAAGTGCAGGCCGCCGCCGCACAGGCGCTGTATATCGGCGGCAAGGGCGTCGGAGGCGAGCGGCCCGGCGGCGATGATCGCCATGCCGTCCTCCGGGATTCGCGTTACTTCCTCCCGAACCAGCTCGATCAGGGGCTCGGCCTCAACGCGGCGGGTGATTTCCCTCGAAAACGCCTCCCTGTCTACGGCCAAAGCCCCTCCGGCGGGCACCCTGGTGCGCTGCGCTGTTTCTACGCACAGGGAACCCAGCAGTTCCATCTCGGCCTTGAGTGTGCCCGCCGCGCTCCCAAGGCGCTGCGCCTTAAAGGAGTTTGAGCACACGAGCTCTGCCAGGTTGCCGGTTTTATGGGCCGGGGTCTGGCGTGCGGGCCTCATCTCGCTCAGGACACAGGGGATGCCCGCCCGGGCCAGCTGCCAGGCAGCCTCCGCGCCCGCGAAGCCCCCGCCGATCACGCGAACCAAAACGACACCTCTCTTCCCTATTGAGTATATCACAAAAGAAAGGGCTTGACAAGACGCAAAAAATCCTGTATTCTAATGTTAGTCAAATTTTGAAAGGAGAAAACGGTTATGTTGGGACTCGGAACCTGGGAATTCAATGTGGACACGATGTTTTACCGCGGCAGGGTGCTGCTCATGGTGGCGGAAAAGGACGGCGGGGAGTACGACATCAGTATCGACATCCCCGGCATGGATGTGCCCTCCTTTGAGGTCACCAGCCTGGAGGGCGACGAAGGCAACACGGATACCGCCGGCACCATCACCGGCACAGTGCAGACCGACCTGCTGCGCGGCAAGGACATCCCCTTCTCCATCACCTTCGACGGCGACGCGGCCAGCGGCTTCATGAAGGTGCCGTTCATGGGCAAATTCACCATGAAGGACGGGAAGAGGGTCGGGTAGGCATCCCCTGTTTTGCAAAAGGCCCCCTGTTTGATGAGAGCAGGGGGTTTGCTGTGCTCGCTGCCTGCATTTTTTGTGCTCCCATGCTGCTTCCTTAGAGAGCCCTGCTTGTGCCTCTGCATCCGAAAGCGGTCAGCCGCTCACGCGGAACCCCTCTGCCGCTGCGCGGCATCTCCCCCAAGGGGGCGACTTTAGTGCTCCACCGAAACCTGTGGATACCGCCAGGGGTCCGCCCCCTTGGGGGAGATGCCGCGCAGCGGCAGAGGGGTTCCGCGTGAGCGGCTGACCGCTTTCGGATGCAGAGGTATCACACACCGGCAAACGGGCAGGCGATTGCTCGCCCGCCCGTCCGCCGGATGATGTGGGGGTGTGAAAGAGAAAGAAGAATGTGATGTAAAGGGGACGATCCCCGCTGTAGTGGCGGCACTTTTTCGAACCTTTATTGCGCAAAAGTAGTTGCCGCCCGAGTGGCAAAACGTTATGTTTCACGTGAAACAATTTTTCCCGGCCAGGGACGTCCGGGAGGCCGTCCTACCCCGCCTTGCGGCGCTGCTGCTGGGCCATAACAGAGCCCAAGGCGATGGCATCGCCTCTGGGGATGCGCACGGTGTAGATCAGGTATTCGCCGCTTTCGCTGGTCTCCGCCAGGGCGGCGATGCCGCTGCGGCGCATGGTATCCACCGCGTGGTGAATGGTGTTGACGAACAGCCGCACGTCCCGCACCAGGGTGATCGCCGGTTTTCGCGCGGGGGGCTTGGGTAGCTTTACGGGCGCAGTAAGTAGGGAGTCGATGAGCTTATCGGTCTCCTGCACGTTCAGGTGGTTTTCGATGATTGTATCCAGAACCTGCGGCCTTTGCGCGTCCGCCAGGCGCAGCAGGGCGCGGGCGTGGCGCTCGGTGAGGCCCGCGGCGTCAATCTCCGCGCGCATCCCGGCCGGGAGTTTGAGCAGGCGCAGCTTGTTGGAGAGCGTGCTGGGCGCGAGGCCGAGCGATTTCGCCATCTGCTCCTGGGTGAAGGCGCCGGTCACCATCAGCCGGGCGATGCCCTCCGCCTCCTCGAAGAAGCCCAGGTCCTGCCGCTGCAGGTTTTCCACCAGGGCCAGCACGGCGGAGCGCTCCTCCCCGGCCTCGGTGAGCAGGCAGGGCACGGCTTCCATGCCCGCCAGCTGCGCGGCCCGCAGCCGCCGCTCCCCGGCGATGAGCTCGTAGCAGCCGCCCTGCCCCCTGCGCACGGTGAGGGGCTGGAGGATGCCGTTCTCGCGTATGCTCTCGGCCAGGCCCTGCAACTCCTTCTCGTCGAAGACCCGCCGCGGCTGATGCCGGTTGGGCAGAATCTCGTCCGGCGAGAGCATCAAAACGGTTCCGGCCTTTTTCCCGTTTCCGATTCTTTGCTTCCCCTGTCCTCTCATACTTACAATCCCCTTGCTTTGACTGCATTATAGCACGAAAGCGAGGGCTTGTCCAGCACTTTCCATCGCAGGATTCGACTTTTGCGGGGACACTCCCCAACCCGCACGCCAAGCGAGGGGGGCTTTAAAGAGGCTTTTTGCGCATAACCCCGTGATTCCTCGGATAATTTGCCGGAGTCTGCGATATTTTTCTGATCATAATTCTCGTGCGCCCGCCATATACTGTGGCCTCGCCGTGCACGCGCTCCAGCGCGCCGCCCAGCAGCGCAATCGCGCCGCGTGCCGCTTCGAGCTCCATTCCGGCTTTTTCTTTTGGGCCCTTATAGGCCACGAACACGCCGCCCGGCTTCACAAAGGGCAGGCAGAGCTCGCAGAGCATGGGCAGGGCCGCCACGGCCCTTGCGACGACCACGTCGAACTGCTCCCGAAAGGCCGGGTCGTGGGCGGCCTGCTCGGCTCTGGCGTTCATGACCGCCGCCTCTATGCCCAGCTCCCGCACCAACAATCGCAGAAAATCGGCTTTCCTGCCAGTGGCCTCCAACAGGGTGAGTGAGATGTCGGGCCGCGCGAGCTTCAGGGGCACGCCGGGGAAGCCCCCGCCCGAACCGACGTCCAAAAGAGAAGCAGTTTGGGGTATGGGGCATGGCTCGTCGTCCAACAGGGCCAGGCTGTCGGCAAAGTGCTTCTGCCGGATATCCTCCGGGTCCGTGATGGCGGTGAGGTTGTATTTCGCGTTTTCGCGCAGGAGGATTTCGAGGTAGGCTTGGAAGAGGGGGTGGGTGAGGAACGCGACGCTTCGCGTGTGCTCCGTACCACCCCCTCGCTTCGCGGCCCCCCAAGGGGGGCATCCTGACGGAGCGGAAGGTGTTGCTTGCTCAATGAGACTTTCTGAGGCCGTGTAAGTCTTGTCCAGGTTGTGTTCCATTCTCCCCTCCTCACATCCGAAGCGCCGCCGATATGGGTTTTTCTTCGCCGTCCATGATATACCATACGCACAGATCGAAATTGTTCTTATAGAAGAACAGCGCCGTCTCGTCGTTCAGGCGCAGTGCGTCCACCTGGGCTATCCCTGCCCGCTGCGCGCTTTGGAGCAATTCACCCAGCAGCGCGGTGGCGATGCCTTTCCGCCGGAGTTCGGGGTTCACGAATATATAGGGTATCAACCATCGCGTGCCGGTCAAAGGCGCGCCCAGTTCGTCCGGGCAGGCGGTGATGAAGCCCAGCGTGTTTTCGTTCTCGTCCACCGCGACGAAGCCGAAAATGTCGTCTCTTTTATCTTGGAAAAAGGGCACGCCGTTGCCCAATATAGATTCATCGAAAATCCGATGCAGCCGCGCCTTGCCGGCCATAACGATGCGAAAGTTGTGTTGGTTCTGTTGGGGTTCTGTTTTATCGATGCGATAGAATACCATGTGCGAACAGGTTCCGTCATTAAGCGGGCTGCCGTAGCGCTGGGCGCAGAAACCATGTTTATTCCAAAACATGTGCGCGGGCACTTCGACGCAGGAGCCCTGTATGTGCAGGACGCCTTCTTCCTCCGCCTGCCTTTTGATTTCACTCAACAGAGTGGACGCGACCCCGCGCCGCCGCCACTCGGGGCGGGTGTAGATGTTCCAGACGAACCAGTCCGTGCCGCCCAGGGGATGTTGCGCTTGCTTCTCATGGATGACCGAATAGCCTATGACAGCTTTGCCGTCAAGCGCGACAAAAACAACGGCATTGTCCCTCTTCCGCTCGTCTTTAAAGAACTTACTGAAGACAATGTCCGCCTGCTTTTTGTCGGCCCTCACCACATGATAGCCGTCCACCGGCCGGGCCTTCTTTTTCAAAAACATACGTTACCTCCTCATGAGCATTATACAGGGTAGTCCAGGCTTTGTCAAGAACAAACGCAATTTGGGGTTTGCAAATGAGGTCAGGCGTGGTATAATGTTTCACGTGAAACATTTTGCCGCAATCGTAAAAGGAGAACCATCTTGAACAGTGACCCTGTAGGGGCGGCATTCTTGCCGCCCGCCGCACAAGACCGCCCGCCCGCCGCACAAAACACGCCCGCCGCACAGCCACCCACGCAGGACAGCCCCCTTCGCCTGCGAGGGGGGGACGGGGGGTGCTACGACATCATCGTCATAGGCGCGGGGCACGCCGGCATTGAGGCCGCGTTGGCCGCCGCGCGCCTCGGCTGCCGCGCGGCGGTGTTCACCGTGACGCTGGACTGGGTGGGCAACATGCCCTGCAACCCCTCCATCGGCGGCAGCAGCAAGGGCCAGATCGTGCGGGAGCTCAGCGCCCTGGGGGCCGAGATGCCCCGCGCCGCCGACGCCTGCGCGCTCCAGTGCCGTATGCTGAACCTGGGCAAAGGCCCCGCCGTCCACGCCCCCCGCGCCCAGGTTGACAGGCGGGCCTATGCTGATTACATGAAGGCCGAGCTGGAGGGACAGGAGAATCTGGAGCTCAAGCAGGCGGAGATAGTCTGTATTGAAAGGTTTCCAATAGCGCACGAAAAGCCCCCCTCTATAGAGGGGGGTGCCCCGAAGGGGCGGGGGGGGTCCGGGGAAGATGGCGTGCAGCGCCGGGGGGGGTCCAAAGGGGGCGGGAGGGGGCTGTGGCAAATCAAAACCCGCACCAACACAACCTACACCTGCGCCTGCCTCATCCTGGCCACCGGCACATTTTTGCGCGGGCGCATTCACATAGGCGGCATGAATTACGAGGGCGGGCCGGACGGGATGCCCCCGGCCTCTGCCCTGAGCGAATCGCTCAAAGCCCTGGGGCTGCCCATGCAGCGCTTCAAGACGGGTACGCCGCCCCGCGTGCACCTGCGCAGCCTGGACCTGTCGAAGACAGTGCCACAGCCCGGAGACGGCGAGGCCGTGCCCTTCTCCTTTGATGCCCCGAACGAGCCCAAGCAGAAGAAAATCTGTTATTTGACCTACACGAACGAAAAGACAAAAGAAGTCATTCTCGCAAACTTACACCGCTCGCCCCTCTACGGCGGGGCCATTGAGGGCGTCGGGGCGCGCTACTGCCCCAGCATAGAGGACAAAATCGTGCGCTTTCCCGATAAACAGCGGCATCCCGTCTTCATTGAGCCCTGCGGCGAAAACACCCAAGAGATGTACCTCCAGGGCCTGTCCTCCTCCCTGCCGGAGGACGTACAAATTCAAATTTTGCGCACAATCCCCGGCTTGGAACACGCCGAGATCATGCGCCCGGCCTACGCCATCGAGTACGACTGTATAGACCCACTTTCGCTTCGCCCTACTCTGGAATTTAATTCGAATGCCCTGCCGGGGCTCTACGGCGCGGGGCAGTTCAACGGCTCCAGCGGCTACGAGGAGGCCGCCGCACAGGGCTTCATGGCGGGCGTGAACGCCGCGCATCGCGTACTGGGCAAGCCGCCCTTCGTCCTGAAGCGCGGCGAGGCCTATATCGGCACGTTGGTGGACGACCTGGTTACGAAGGGCTGTAATGAGCCCTACCGCATGATGACATCAAGAGCCGAATATCGCCTGCTCCTGCGGCACGACACCGCCGATCGAAGGCTCACGCCCTACGGCTATGCGCTGGGCTTGGTCTCCGAGGAGCGCTGGCAGGCCTTCCTGCGCAAGCAGGCGCAAATTGAGGCCGAAAAACAGCGCGCCTTCAAGACGCGCATACATTGGCAGGGGAAAACGGCCACCCTCGCCGATCTGTTGCGCCGCCCCGAATTGCGCTACGCCGCGCTCACACCCGTTGACCCCACCCGCCCCGACTTGCCGCCTGAAGTCATCACGAATGTGGAGACCGACATCAAGTACGAGGGCTACCTTGCCCGGCAGGAGGCCGCAGTGCGCGAGATGGCCCGCCTGGAGGCCGTGCCCATCCCGCCGGCGCTGGACTACGCCGCCATCCCCTCCCTGCGCATAGAGGCCCGGGAGAAGCTTTTGCGCGTACAGCCTGCAACGCTGGGCCAGGCGGCGCGGATTTCCGGGGTGAACCCGGCGGACGTGACGGTGCTGTTGCTGGCGCTGAAGCATCGCGCGCAATGAAGGCAAAAAGGAGCGCCCAAATGGCGTCTTTATATCTCAACGCCGCGCTCATGGCCCTGATCTACCTGGCGCCGCGCCCCGCCCCGGAGAAATTCCTGAAGGGCCGGTGATTTTCCCCTTGCCTTTTTGCTTTTTATCCTGTATAATTGATGCAAAGAAAAGAATAGGGGAGGAATACCTTTGCGATTGAAACACTTCACAGGCCTGTTTGCCATCCTGCTTTTGGCGACCGTGCTGGCCGTGCCCGCCTTTGCCGAGACCACCGCGCCCGATGGGGTCCAGACCATAGGTGAACCGGGCGACGATCTCTACACTGAGGACGCCGATATGACCGCCGCGCCGGGCTTCTCCATCGAGCCGCGCTTCGGGGAGGACCCCACCGAGGAACAGACCTACATCGCCTTCATGCCCTACAACGAGGAGACCACCCTGGGTATCGTGCCCATCAACGGCGAGCTTCTGATGGGGCAGGAGGAGGACGGGGGCGTGCTCTCCCAGCGCGGCATGTCTCTGATCGCGCTGTGCTTCAGCGCCGTCGCCCTGGCATTCAGCGCCATCGCCCTGCTGCGCACGCGCAAGAAGACCGCGCCGGGCGTCACGGGGAATTACCAGAAGTATTTTTGAGCAACACCCATTGTAGGGGACGGCCTCTGTGACGTCCCCGGCCTATAGGCGTGGGACGTCCGGAGGCCGTCCCCTACGGGTTCTAGCCCACCGCCCCATCCCTCACACAAAACACCTTCCCGGCCCTCCCGTGCAGCGCGTGGGAGGGCTCTAAAAAAATCTCTTGACAACCCATAACATATATGTTATCATATACTGGAGGCGGGAGGGTATGCTATTGTATGAGGTCATTTTTTATCAGGACAGCAAGGGCAACGAGCCGATTAAAGACTATATCTATCAGCTGTCGCAGCAGAACGGCAAAGACGCGCGCATTAGGCTGAAGAAGATTATCGAATACATCGGCCAGCTGAAGACCTACGGGCTGAGCGCCGGGAAGCCCGCCATCGACCATATTATAGGCACTGCTTTATATGAGCTGCGCCCGACCAGCGACCGCATTTTCTTCGCCTACTGGCAGGACGATACTTTTGTGCTGCTGCACCATTTCGTGAAGAAAACGCAAAAGACACCACCGCGCGAAATCGCGCAGGCGCAGCGCAACCTACGAGATTTTTTGGAAAGGGCTGAATAGGATGAGCAAGAGAATCAATGGCACTGAATACACAACGTTCGACGATCTCTGGAATGATCCCGGGCTGTTGACGGACATCGAAAAGGACGAGATACAGCTGAAGATTGACTTTGTCGGCAAGTTGATTGAAGCCCGGGAGAAAAAGGGGATTTCTCAAAGGCAGCTCGCGGAAATGTGCGGCCTGAAGCAACCTGCCATCGCGCGGCTTGAAAAAATGCAGGCAACACCGCAGATTGATACGCTCTTTCGGATTCTGAAGCCCCTTGGCTACACATTGGAGATTGTTCCGGACAGATCAAGTGCGACAGGGTCTGTTGCAATGTAACATTACTCTTCCACCGCCCCATCCCGCACACAAAACACCTTCCCGGCCCTCCCGTGCAGCGCGTGGGAGGGCTCGCAGCATGTCAGGAACACCTGCCAGCCCTCGATATACCGCAGCAGATCGGCCTGGCGGCGGGCGTCCAGCTCGCTGAGCACGTCGTCCAGCAGGGCGATGGGGGCCTCCCGGGCGATGTCGCCGAGGGCGGCGGCCTCCGCCAGCTTGAGCGCCAGCGCCGCCGAGCGCTGCTGCCCCTGGGAGCCGAACTCCCGCAGAGGGCGGCCGTCGAGGCGCAGCAGCAGGTCATCTCTGTGCGGGCCTATGGTGGTCATTTGGCGGCGCAGGTCGCTGTGCCGGGTACGGGCGAAGGCGGCGAGGTAGGCCTCCTCAACGGCGGACGCCCCGGCGTTTGCCGTGGCGCTCTCAACGCCGGTGATATGCGGCGCGATCTCCAGCGCTTCACGCGCGCCGGAGATTTTTTCGTAGAAATCCAGGGCCCGCGGGAGGAGCTCATCCAGGTAGCGCAGCCGCGCCGAGAGCAGCCCCGCCGCCTGCGCGGCCAGGGAGGCGTCCCAGGTGTCAAGCAAGTCCTGCGGCGGGTTAGCCTGCCGCAGCAGGGCGTTGCGCTGCGCCAGGGCCTTGAGATACTTCGAAAGCCGCACGGCGTAGGCCGGGGTGAGCATACTCAGCGCCACGTCCAGGAAGCGCCGCCGCTCCCCCGGGCCGCCCTTGACGAGAGACAGGGTGTCCGGCGTGAAGGCCACTGCCGGGAACACCCCCAGCATACGGCGCGGGGTCTCCTGGGCAAAGCCATTTAGGTTCAACACGCGGCGCTTTTCGATTTCAAGCTGCGCCTGCTGCTCTCTCTCATTCGAAATAAAGCTCGTCTGCAATTTCGCCTGCGTTTTACCTTCCATCACCAGCTCGCCCGCGTCGGCGCACCGAAAGCTCCGGCAGCCTGTGAAGAGCCAAATGCCCTCCAGCAGGCTGGTTTTGCCCTGCCCATTTTCGCCAAAAATGACATTGACGCCCGCGGATGGTTCTACCTCGGCGCGGGCGATGTTGCGGAAGTTATTGAGTTGGAAAGTGAGGATGTGCATGATAGACCTTAGATGTCAGACATTAGACGTTAGATATTAGCTTTATCGAAACAAATTGATGATCCATCTGATAATCTCAAGAAACGGCGCTAAAATGTAACCTATAAGCATCCAGCCGGGCAGCGTTCCGAAGAGAAATATGAACGGCAAAAAGGGAAGCAACAGAATTATAGTAATCGCATTTGTAATCGCATTTGGCATTTTATAAAATAAGAAGTCAGTAACGGGCTCCATAGCCTGCGCTATTTTATCAATCAACGCTTTCTCCACGTATACGGTTTCACTTGTTACCCGGCATTCCGGGCTGGTTTTGTTGAACACTTCTACAAAAACTGCCACTTCATAATACTGCATTTCAACCTCCGCGTCGTCGCCACACCATGAACCTACATTGCCGTTGCTGTAATTAAAATGCCACAGATACCCGATTTCATCTCCATTCGGGATGTACGCCTCAACACTAATGGGAACCGAACTCCCGAACCGTATAATTCCGCCTACCGGCTGCCGGGTAATCACAGGCATCGCGGGGTTGGGTTCCTCCGGCGGGTCGTCCTCGGCGAAGGCAGGCAGGGCCAGGGTGAAGGCAAGCGCAAGAGTGAGCAGCAGCGCAAGCCATTTTTTCGCGTGTTTCATGGGGTGATTCCTCCTTAAAAATGTTTTGTTACCTCTTAGTCGCACAAGAGCCGGAAAATCCTCAGTGGTTTTAAAGTTTTTTTTATTCCTCCTCCCCCGCCACCAAATACCCCTGCCCCGCAAACCGCACAACATCCCCAGGCCGCAGCTTTTTGCCTCGTTCGCCGCAGACCTCCCCGTTCACGCGCACACGCCCCTCCTGGATGAGAACCTTGGCCTGCCCGCCGCTCTCCACGGCGTTGGCAAGCTTGAGGAAGGCGTCCAGGCGGATGAAGTCCGTCCGAATGGGGATGGGGGTGGGGGGCCTGGGCGGGGTTACTTTTATGGTGAAGGGTTTTTTCATATGATTAAAACAGCTGCATGAAAAATATGCCTATCAGCGCGATGGGCAGCGTTACTATAATGAGAGGCAGCAAAATCGGACTGAAGGGGAGAAGAATAAGCAGGCCAATCGGGCCGCCCAGAGCAAGAAGCCCTCCGGCAATCGCGGTGGGAAGCATTGACAATTGAAAAATGCGCGTAAAAAGCCATCTGACCGGGAATAGCACGATTTCTGCGATGTTCTCAAAAATACCGCGCAACCAATCAACAGGCGAAATGTAGAATTCTACATGTATAGTTTCGCTTGTCACGGAAAACGCCGGGTTGGCACGATTATATACTTCAACGTAATAGTAATAATCACCCGGCTCGGATTCCTGGGAAACACAGAATGGGACATCATCATTGGTAACGTCAACGCCGTTTTGATACCAACGGTAGCTGATGGGGTCCCCGTTGGGTATTGTCGCTTCCACGCGCAGCATGAACCCTTCGTAGCTGGCACGCAACCGGTCGGTCGGCCCCTCCGGCTGCACGGTTATGACAGGCATAGCGGGATTGGGTTCCTCGGGCGGGTCGGTTTCGGCAAAAGCGGGCAATGCCAGAGTTAAGGCCAGCGCGAGGGTAAGCAGCAGTGCCAGCAGGCGTTTGGTTTGTTTCATTGGGGAATCTCCTCCGATTGTTTTATTAGAGGCATCGTGTGCCTCCAATACTTAGTCGAAGCAAATGGGAAAAATCCTCAGTGGTTTTAAAGTTTTTTTTTTTGCGAATGATAATTCGCCCTATGTTGCCCTATAGTCAGTGTATATCTGGTCAACGCCGGAATAGCATTCCGGCCCTTCGGTACACTCTTATAGGCGGCGAGTATCACTCGCCGCATTGCATAAAAACAGGCGTGTCTCCTAAAACAATCGCTCCTACTCCTGCTTCAGCCGCACCGGCAGCACCATGAACAGGAACCCCTCTCCCTCCGGCGGGAGGATCACCACGGGCTGCACCGCGCCGTTGAAGCGGATGCGCACCTGGTCTGTGTCGCAGGCGCGCAGGGCGTCGAGCAGGAAGCGGTTGTTGAAGCCCACCTCGAAGGCCTCCCCGGCGATGTCCGCGCCCACGCTGTCGCGCGCGGTGCCCACGCCCGTGGCGCAGGTGAACTCCAGGCGGCCCTCCTCGGGCAGGATGTCGCAGCGGATGGGGCTCTTGATTTTTTCCGTAATGATGAGGGAGATGCGCTCCACGGCGGAGATGAGGCTGCGCGTGTCGGCGGCGGCCTCGGTTTTGAAGGCCTGCGGAATGGCCGCGCGGTAGTTCATGAACTCGCCGTCCAGCAGGCGGGAGACCATGTGGTAGCGCCCTATGTCGAAGATGATGTGCTTGCGGCCCACGGCCACGGAGACCGTGTCGCCGTCGGCGCCCATGCCGCGCAGCTCGCCCAGGGCCTTGGGGGGCACCACGAAGCTCATCTCCTCGCCGTCGTATTCGATGGCCTCCTTGCGCGTGGCGAAGCGGAAGCCGTCGATGGCGGCAAGGGACAGCTCACCCCCGCTGCCCTCCATGGCGGGGCGCAGCTCGAACTTGACGCCGGTGTGCACCGGCTTGGTGTCCGGGTTGATGGCCACGGCGAAGATGGTCTGCCGTATCATCTCCTTGAGCGTGCCCAGCGGCAGCGGCAGCGGCGCCCCGCCCGTGATGGAGGGCAGCTCCGGGTACTCCTCAGCGCTCATCCCGTTGATGCGGTAGCGGCTCTCCCCGGCGATGATGCTCGCGAGGAAGCGGCTGTCGCACTCCACCTCCACGCTGTCGCCCGGCAGGCGGCGCAGGATCTCGCAGAACACCTTGGCGTTGAGGACGATGGAGCCCTCCTCCTGCACCGAGGCGTCGATGCGGGTCTGTATGCCCACCTCCAGGTCGTAGCCGGTGAGCTCCAGGCAGCCCTCGGCGGCGCGCACATAGATGCCCTCCAGGGCGGGGATGGTGGTTTTGGACGAGATGGCCCGTTGGACGTTTTGGCAGGCCTCGGAAAGGGCCGCGGCGGCGCAGGTGAATTTCATTTGATTACCCTCTTTTCAAGCAATTGATATATCTATTTATCGTACTCGTAGTATATGCTGTTAACTCAGCTAAAAAGCCCGCAGAGCCCGTGAAAAGCAACGGCTGCTGCCGGAACGCGCGCTGTGGGTAACCCCTGGTTTTGCACACGGGAAGAACTGCCAAAAAGAAGTATAGGGAAATCCGGCCTGTGAAAAAGGAAAACGTAGGTTGAAAACCCGCAGGAATTTCCTGGGTGTGGAAAGGAAAGCTGTGAAAATCCCCAAGAAATAACTGGTGTATCCCTAAATCTCCCTTCTCCCCTCCAGCGCCCGCGAGAGCGTCACCTCGTCGGCATATTCCAGGTCCGCGCCCACGGGCACGCCGTAGGCCAGGCGGGTTACCCGCACGCCCAGGGGCTTGAGCAGGCGCGATAGGTACATCGCCGTGGCCTCGCCCTCCACAGTCGGATTGGTGGCCATGATGACCTCCTCCACCAGGCCATCCTCAAAGCGGCGCAGGAGCTCCTTCACGCACAGGTGCTCGGGGCCAACGCCGTTCAGGGGCGAGATCACCCCGTGCAGCACGTGATACAGGCCCCGGTACTCCCGGGTGCGCTCCACGGCCATCACGTCGCGCGGGTCCTCCACCACGCAGAGGATAGAGGCGTCCCGGTTGGCGGCGCGGCACACGGCGCACAGCTCGCCGTCGGTGAGGTCGCAGCACAGCGCGCATCGCCGCACGTTTTGGCGGGCGTTCACAATCGCCTCGGCGAACGCTTTCGCTTCGTCCTCCGGCAAATTGAGCACATAATAGGCCAGGCGCTGGGCGCTTTTTCTCCCTATGCCCGGCAGGCGGCCGAACTGCTCAGCCAGCTGCGCCAGCGGCGCGATTTCCTGCGGCATATCACATCATCCCCGGCAGCCCCGGCATACCGCCCTGGGCCTGGGCCATGCCCTGCTCCATGGCGTCCTTCGCCTTGGAGAGGCATTCGTTCACCGCCGCGAGGACCAGGTCCTCCAGCATCTCCACGTCCTCGGGGTCCACCACCTCGGGGGAGATCGAAATCGAGAGCAGCTCCTGCCGGCCATTGCACTGCGCCGTGACGGCGCCGCCGCCCACGCTGGCGCTGAACGAGGCGTTCTCCACCTCCTCCTGCACGCGGGCCATCTCCTCCTGCATCTTTTGCAGCTGCTTCATCATGGCGGCCTGTCCGCCGCCGCGGAATTCGTCGGGCAATCTGGCTTTCACGCAATATCTCCTTTAGATTGTTCTTCATCTGTGTTTTCGGGCGACGGCTGTGTATTCATATTAATTTTATCCAGCAGACTGATGATTTCCGCAAAAACGCGCAGCAAATCGGCGTTACTAAACGTTGGCTGTGTATTTTTGCTGATTTTATCCAGCAGGCTGATGACCTCCGCAAAGCCGCGCAGAAGAATAAACCCAGCTATAGCGACGCCCAAGTAGGGCAGCGCCCCGTAAAAGTCGGCAATGAACGACAAAAGCCATATAACTGAACCGCCGACAAGGGTGAGCCATGCCAGTACCTTGATTGCGGTTGCGGTGCGATTGCTCATAGAAATCTCTCCTTTGTGATTTGCAAGCACTCATTATAGGGGGTGGCATTCCCGAAGCAGTCAGATTTCTTGTGTATAAAGAGCCAAAACGCCCGAACTGCCAAGGGTCTCCCCTTGGTGGGGCCAACGTCTCCTACGGGAGACGGTAGCGAAGCGGGGGTGGTGCTGCGGCCGCAAAGGCCATAGGGGCCGGCGGGCACTGCGCGAAGCGCTGTCTTAGTGAACTACAGCTCCTTGGCCCGTTCCGCCAGCAGCTCCAGAGGGTCCTTCGGCGGGGCAGGCTCCGCGCCCTTGTAGAGCCCCAGACGCACTCTTCTGTCCGTGGTATCGTACACGGCCTTGATCAGGTTGCCCGCGTGGGTTTTCTGCCCGATGAAAGATTTTAAGGCGGGGTTGTCGCTCTTGATGAGCAGGAAATCGCCCCGCATATACGCGGTGGAGCCGTCGAGTATCCCGGCAAGCGGCGGGTTGCCCTGCCGCAAATGCGCGATGACCCCGGGCCACTCGCCGAAGATCCTGTCTTCGCCAGTTGACAGTTGAGAGTTCAGCGCAGCTGACATGACCGGAGGGAGGGCAGTTGAGAGTTGAGGTTCGGCGGGTGATTGAGCAGGTGCGGGAAGCGGCATAGGTGTAGGTTCGGGAGCAGTCGCTCGTTTTTCCTGCACAGGCGTCGGCGCGGATAAACTGTCACCTGTCACCAGTCCGCTGTCAACTACGCAAAGCCGGATCAGCCCGAGCTCCATCTCCATGCGCCTGTCGGCGCTGCGGCGCAGGTTGGCGGCGGATTGCTCCAGGGTCTCCATGTAGCGCAGCAGCCGGGGGGTTGTGCAGCAGGCGGCCTGGGCCTGGTAGAGCCGCAAATCCTCCTCCGTGCAGGTGAGGAAATCCCTGGGATTGCGCACGGTGAGCAAAATCAATAAATTGCGCAGGTGGAACAGCAGTTCCTCGCACAGGCGCTCCATGTCGCAGGCGTCCTGGTAGAGCGCGTGGACGAGCTCCAGGCAGCGCGGGATGTCCTTCTCCAGCACAGAATCTGTCAATTCAAAAAGATAACGCCGGTCCGCCATGCCTATGCTCTTGGCCACGTAGGCGGCGGTGATGGTTTCCCCCTCGGCGCGGCAGCGGTCCAGCAGGGAGTAGGCGTCGCGCATGGCGCCGTCGGCCACGCGGGCGAGGAGCATCGCCGCGCCCTCCTCCAGGGAGAGGCCCTCCTGCCCGGCCACGCGCAGCAGGCGCCCCGCGATGTCCTCGGCGGTGATCCTGTGAAAATCGAAGCGCTGGCATCTTGACAAAACAGTCGCGGGCAGCTTGTGCACCTCGGTCGTCGCCAATATAAAAATCACGTAGGAGGGCGGCTCCTCCAGGGTCTTTAACAGCGCGTTGAAGGCCCCTGCTGAAAGCATGTGGACTTCGTCTATGATATACACCCGGTATTTGCCCTGGGCCGGTGTAAAATTCGTCTCGTCGCGGAGATCCCGTATGTTGTCCACGCCGTTGTTGCTGGCGGCGTCGATCTCGATGACGTCCAGCATACTGCCGCTGTCGATGCCCCGGCACAGCTCGCACTCGTTGCAGGGCTCGCCGTCCCGCGGGTCAGAGCAGTTGACCGCCTTCGCCAGTATCCGCGCGCACGAGGTCTTGCCCGTGCCGCGCGGCCCGGTGAAAAGATACGCGTGCGAAAGCCGCCCCGTGGCCAGGGCGCGCCGCAGCGTGGCGGTCACGTGGTCCTGGCCGACGACGTCGGCAAAAGCGGGCGAGCGGTATTTGCGATAGAGAACTTGGTACATATTCAAATTACCTCGGTCACACGGCGCGCAGGCGGGCTGTGGCGCACAGGGCGGCCCGCTGAATGCTGCTCGGTTCCCCGCCTGACATGGTTCACGGCGCCCTGCCGCACAGGACCCGCGCGCCGCATGACCGGGGCAATTTCCAAGGCGAATATGGCTTGCCGTATTCGCCATTTTATTATAACAGATTTTGCGGGGAAAATCAAGAGGTTTTCGGGAAAAGGTTAAGAAGGGTGGTGAAGCGAAAAAATGCCCCGCCCGGGTAACAGGCGGGGCGGTTGAAGACGGAGTGAAATTAAAAACCAAAAATGATTCGCAGCGGAATAAGCATTAAATCTAATGACTCCCATGGCATGTCTAGCAATACCGCATTGAGAAAACGCGGATAATCAGCGGGATTTGCCATTACCGCTCTCCAGTCCGTGTGTGTGAGCAATAGAATCCAGTGAGAGAGCATCGACTTGATCGACTGACCAAAACTATATTCTTTTACAACGAAATTCGCGGTAGCAATCTTTTCAGGATAAGAGAAGTAATTGGAAGATTTCCGGGCAAATATGTAATACTCCTGGCCCACTTCAAGAAAGTAGACTCGACTGAAATGATTTCGGTCGTTACTGGGCAATCCATGGAGATGGTAGAGGAACTCATAATTGGAATCCATGATCACCATTACCCTGATGAAATCCGAAAAGTAAAGCCAGGGGTTTTCAAACGAATACCACCCGCTTGTTTCCGGCGTGAACGAAAGAACCTGGGGTCTGTACGCATCAAGAGTCTGGACAGTCATCATTTCGCCGAGTTTCATCGCTGTCAAAGGCATCTGTGTTTCAATATATCGCTCAACATAATTCTCGGGAAATTCGATGCTCGCCTGCGGCAGCGATTCATAATAGTTTGTGAAATTTCCATGCACCTCGTAATACGCGCTTTGGAGGTTTGAATCGCTGTAGAGGAAGGTTGCGCTGTCATCGAAAGACCAGGGGAACACTCGCCACCACCAGTCGATCCCTATTTCTTCCCACCGGCTTAGCACCTCTGGCTCACCGTCCTCGTAGTAGGCCGTAATAGTCACGTTTTCGGGCGTGAAAAGGGCATACATGATGTGTCCAATCAAAATCTCCCCACTCCATTCCGCCTCAATCGCCGTGACAACCGGCAATGGGTTCATCAGGCCCTGCGTTTCGACCTCGACCTCGCCTTCCTCCAGCGCCGCCGCGCTCACCCCGCAGCCGAGGCACAGCAGGCACACCAGCAGGACCGACAACAGTTTTTTCATCTGACACACTCCTTTGCAAAATTTTCACCCTCATTATACCTGTTCTCCCGGCGGAATGCAAGCGTTACATAAAAAAAATCTCCCCGCATATCCATGGGACAAGGGGGGACTGTCCATGCCTGTCGTCGCGCTCATCGGGAACCCGAACTGCGGGAAGACCACGCTGTTCAACGCGCTCACCGGGGCCAACCAGTTCGTGGGGAACTGGCCGGGCGTCACCGTGGAAAAAAAAGAGGGCACGCTGCGCGGCCGCAAGGACGTGCGCGTGCTCGACCTGCCGGGGATTTACTCCCTCGCGCCCTATTCCCCGGAGGAGATCGTCGCCCGGGACGCCCTGGCGGGCAACACGCCGCCGGACGCCGTGCTCAACATCGTGGACGGCACGCAGCTCGAACGCAGCCTCTACCTCACCCTGCAGCTGCTGGAGCTGCGCCTGCCGGTGGTGGTGGCCGTCAACTGCGCCGACGTCCTGCGCCGCCGGGGCGACAGGTTTTCCCCGGAAACGCTCTCCCGCGCCCTGGGTTGCCCTGTGGTGGAAATTTCCGCGCTGCGGGGGGAGGGGTTGGGAAAACTGGTAGGGGTGTTACAGGATGCCTGTAGGAGTGGCATTCTTGCCACCCGCGCACATAACGCGAATGCCACCCGCGCACATAACGCAACCGCCTCGGGCGGCAAGAATGCCGCCCCTACAGATGAGCGCCGCATCGCAGAAAAATACGACCGCATCGAAACAATCATAGAGCAGTGCCTGGTCAAAAGCCCAAAAAAAGAGCTCTCCCAGCGCCTGGACGACGTATTCCTCAACCGCTGGCTGGCCCTGCCGATTTTCGCGCTGGTGATGTTCCTGGTGTACTACGTCTCGGTTTCGGGCATTGGGGCCTGGGCGGCGCGGGGCCTGGAAGGCGCACTCGACATGGCGGGCCGCGCCCTCGAAAGCCTGCTGCTGCAATGGCAGGCGGCCCCCTGGCTGCGGGCATTGAGCATCGACGGCCTGTGGGCCGGTGTGGGCACGCTGCTGGGCTTCGTTCCGCAGATGCTGCTGCTGTTCGGCTGCCTGTCCTTCCTGGAGGGCTGCGGATATCTCGCACGCATCGCCTTCGTGCTCGACAGCCTGCTGCGGCGCTTCGGGCTCTCGGGCAAGTGCTTCATGCCCATGCTGCTGGCCACCGGCTGCGGCGTGCCGGCGATCCTGGCCTGCCGCGCCATCGACTGCCCCCACGAGCGCCGCGTCACGGCAATCAGCTGCACCTTCATGCCCTGCAGCGCCAAGCTGCCCGTGATCGCCCTCATCGCCGGGGTACTGTTCAACGGGGCCTGGTGGATGGCCCCCCTGGCCTACTTCCTGGGCTTCGGCGCGGTGGTGCTGACAGCGTGGCTGTCCAAGCTTTTTTTACAGAGCAAAAAAAGCGCGCCGCCGCAGGCGGCCTTTGTGCTGGAGCTGCCGGACTACCGCCTGCCCTCCCTGCCCAGCCTGCTGCGCAGCGTGTGGACCCGCACCATCTCCTTCCTGAAAAAGGCCGGCAGCGTGATTTTGCTCTCGGCCATGGCGGTCTGGTTCCTGTCCAGCGTCAAATGGGAGAGCGGCCGTTTCGCCTTCGCCGAGAGCCTCTCCAACGGCCTCCTGGCGGATTTCGGGCGGGCCCTGGAGCCGCTGTTCCGGCCTCTGGGCTTCGGCAAGTGGCAGGCCGTGGTGGCCACGGCCACGGCCTTCATCGCAAAGGAGAACGCCGTGGCCACCCTGGGGATCCTCTACAACGGCAGCATCGCGTCCGGTTTCACGCCTGTTTCTTCATTGTCATTTCTCATTTTCAATTTACTCTGCGCCCCCTGCGTGGCGGCCGTGAGCGCCCTTCGCCGTGAGCTCGGCAGCACAAAGCGCACACTGGCGGCGGTTGCCTGGCAGTGCGCGCTGGCGTATGGGGTCGCTTTTTTGGTGTATACGGCGGGGGGATGGGTAGTGCGGTAGGGACGTATAAAGCGCCGTTACTCCTCTTCCTTCATATTATCCAGGGCATATTTGCAGCACTGCAAAACCAGCAGGTTGAACGAGATGTCATGCTTATTGGCAATCTGTTGAAGCTGCTCAAACATCTCTTCTGTGAACCGTATCGTACGACCGACATTCGCGTTTCTAAAGTCACTCTCCACCTGAAACATATAACCACTCCCATAATTATTCTTGACATAATTAGGCTGCAATATTCGACACAATCACATCAAACCGCCCGGTGACTTGTTCGGCTGAAATGCCGCCGCCAAATAAAGAGTGTTACACGCCTGCCTCCGCTTCCTCCTGCTTCGCCTGCGCCAAACGGCGGCGTTCCTTCAGATCCGCTTCAACGATATCCTTCTGGCCGGGGTCGTATGGGAACGCCGCACGGGCCCAGAGCCAGATGAGGCCGTCAATGATACCGGCCACGTGGGCCATCACCCACGCCCATTTGCTGTATCGCTCCGGAATCAGATCAGCGGCGTTTTCAGCGTTGATATCGATTTTGTTGATGCCGGTCCATGCCTCGAAGGCATTGCCGGTGAGACTGTTCAGACTGTTTTTAAGCAGTTTATCAACCAAGCCCTGAAAGGCCATGGTGACGCCTTCGCTGCGCACCCCGGTTTTATATTCCACATAGTCGAGCATTTCATAATGGAGAACATGGCCCGCGTAACCTTCCGTCGCGGCTAGGGGAAACAGGATCGCATCCGCAAGCGTCATGATAATCATTGCTGGAACGCTTTTGTAACCAACTATCAGCTTTACCGCGTTCATTAAAACCTCCAAGCCGGTTTTGAAGATATGAACACGTTTTGGGCCGCCCAATTTTCTTGTAATCACCCCCAGGAAGGGGAAGCAAAAAGTGACGGGAGCGCCTGCGATCTGATCCATGATGAATCTCACGCCCTCGCCCCGGGTTTCGCCCAGAATCGGCACTTTCCTGGACGGGAACAAATGGCGCCAAAGGGGATATAAATTCATCGAGGGCGTCAGTTGCGTTACAAGGCCTGCGGCAGTGGCGTACAGCATGTATTTATTGTGCTTTAGTATGGAAAAGTTTTCCCGCAGGGTCAGCTTATGCTGCTGCGCTTGGGCGGGTTCGCTTTCCCTGGTGCCGCCTTCCATTTCCTTTAGCGCCAACTGCGCTTGTTCGCTGAACTTCACCCGGTTACGCACGAAAGTCGGGAGAATTGACGCGATGATCATGAACGGCATGGCAACAGCAAAGCCCCGGGTATACACCCTATAATCCGTCCAAAGGCTCCGATCTGTTACAAATCCCATAATAATAGCTGGGACATTGCCTATGGGCTGGGCTATCGTCTTGCCCACCTCCCACCAGATCTTATACTTGCCTCGCTCATCTGAGGAAGCCGTGAAGCCCGCGTAGATTTTGGTGCCGGACACCTGGCTCATGGTTCCCAGGATGTCCATCAGAACGCGCCCAACGGTAAATATCACGATGCGCTGCACAGGCTGGAGACCAAGGTCGAGCAGGTAGAAAAATGATAAGCACGTACCGACGGTGGAGCTGACGCGGGTAATCCACCGGTAGGTGTTGTCCTTCATGGGGTTGCGATCCATCCACGAGCCAAACAGGGGGTCGTTGAGGCCGTCCCAAATGTTGGCGATCACGTCGCTGACAGTAATCAGGTTCGCGTTCACTTTATATGTAAAGCGGTACAGCCTGTCGCGCCCGTCCCAGTTCCCGGAGGCAAATTGCAAAAAGCCCTGAAGAAAGAACATCAACAATTCCCAGGGGGCCATTTTCTCAAAGGGCAGCGCCTCCCCCTTGAGCCAGGTAATCGGGTGGTAGATGAGCTCCTGTACCTCTGCCCGGCTGCCATCGCTGATTTTGGTTTTGGATAATAGCCTGTCGACAAAGCCGCCGAAGCGCTTTTTTTCTTCTGCCATAACTGAACCTGCTTTCTGTTGTAAAACAATCAATTATAATATAAAGTGATACACTGCTTTTTCGGTTGGCCTGGAAAGCTGCACCTACAGCAATACCGCCAGCGCGGTGATTATTCCAACCAAAACCCCCAGCCCAATCAGCAGCCTGATCCCCTTGGCGACGGCGTCGTCCACGCTGCTGGGCGTCTGGTCCATCAGCCAGTGTTTAAGATGGCGTACGCGCTTGCGATTGAACAGCTCCCCGTAGGTGAGCACCCAAGTTTTATACGAGCGCACATCAATCTCAGCGAACTCGAACACGCGCACGCCCCGGCGCACGCCGTCCCCGTAGGCCGCGAAGCCGCAGCCGGGGCAGTAGCCGAGGTCCACGCCCTCCACCGGCCCGGCGAAGCTGTTCTTGTGGTCGTGCCCGAAGTACATGCCCAGCAGCTCGCCCTTCTCGCACGCCGCATCGAACAGCCCGGCGTCGCTCTCCGGCACGCAGAGGGTCTCCAGGTGCCGCCCGCCGGGGAAGACCTTGCTCTCGTCTAACGTGTAATGCTTATTTTTAAAGCCCGCGAAGCCCCGGATGGAGCCCCTCACTTTTTTGTCATGGGGGGTGAGCAGGCGATACGCCGCCGCCACGGGGATGTGCTGAAACAGCAGGGAGGGCACGTAATCCCCGGCCTGCTCTTTTAAAGCTCCGCGCGTCTCTCTATACCAGGCGATCTGGTCGGGCGCCAGGGGCGCGTAGCCCCCCAGGCCCGCGCTGCCGTGGGAGTCGAGCATATAGATGCTTAACGCGGGCTTGCCGTCTTCGCCTGAAATCGCCAAATTGTGGTTGCCGCAGCCGGAGACCCCCGGGGAATCAAACGCCGCGCACAGGGGGGATTCCATATACCACGCCAATTGCCTTTGCGCGTCCGCGCCCTCGATGTCGTGGTTGCCGAAGGCGAGGGTGAAGGGGACGCCCCTGGCCTCGAAGGGCGCTGCGATCTGCCGTATGGCTCTTTTGACGTTCTCCTCGCTCTTCATCGAACGGGCGTAGCCCTTCACCTGGTCGCCCGTGAGGACGACAAGGTCGGGCCGCTCCCTGTCCAGGGCCGCCCCGATCAGGCGCAGCGTCTCCCCGTCCAGGTCCGCCGTATCCTGGATGTCGGTGATCTGCATGATCTTGAATTTGCCGTTTTTGAATGCCAGGCCCATGCGCACCCCCATCTCACGCCCGGTTTTATTGATTATAGCATATGCTTGCGCCCATTTCAATCTCTTTTTGTTGGGATTGATAGCACATGCTCCTCAATCCACCGCGCCACACCGTCCTCCTCGTTTGAGCCGCAGATAAAGTCCGCCGCGGCCTTCACCTGCGCCGGGGCGTTGGCTACGGCCACGCCTATGCCGCAGTATGCCAGCAGGTCGATGTCTATTGTGTCGTCGCCGAAGGCGGCGATCTCGGCGGGCGCTATCCCCCAGTGCGCCGCCAGGGCGGCCGTGCCCCCGGATTTCGAGGCCTCCCGGTGCAGCACCACCAGGACAAGGCCCTGCTCGCGTACCAGCAAATGCAGCTCCTCCGGCAAATGCCGCCGGATAATCGCCGCCGCGTCCAGCGATTCGTCCGCGTCGATCACCAGGATGCGCTCGGGCTCGATGTCCAGCTCTATCCCGGCCTCTTCAGCGGCGGCGAGCAAGCCGTGCAGGTGCGCCGGCGAGACCACCCGGCTGTGGATGAGCGCATCGCCTATGTAGGCCTGCGCGCCGTTGCTGCACACGGCGCCGTCGAACAGCGCGTTCATGGCCCGGTCGGTGGCCCCGGCGTCCCTGGCGGTGGCATAGGCGATCTTGATCCCCCGCCTGCGGCAGCGCGCCAGGATTGATTTTGTGTAATCTGAAATTTCCGAGCTGTTGTTCAGCAGCGTGTTGTCGAGGTCGGTGACGACCATCTTTATGTTTTTTTGCATTCGCACCCCCACAGTATTTTCGGAAAGGCGGCCTATACACATTGAGCTCCAGGCGACCGCATTCCGATCGTAGGATTTTTGCAAAAGTGCCGATCGTCGTTTTCGCAGAGCGCCAGCGTTTCCCGTATTTCATCACAGCATTTTTTCATGTGCAGGACTGCCTGGGCGTCATATGGCGCAATCACAAAATTCCTCCTTCCTTCCGCAGGATTATTGTTTGACATTTTCTTTATTCCATGTTACTATAATACTCTACTACCGCCGAAAAATCAAGCAAAACTTATCCATAAGGAGAAACGCCATGCCCATCACGGAATTCCTGGCGCGCAACGCCGCGCACTACGGCGACGAGGTCGCCCTGGTGGAGGTCAACCCCGAAATCAAGGAGCTCGAACGGCAGAAGCGGGACTGGAAGGAGATGTCCCTGGTGGAGCGCAACTTCCACTCTGGCTACCGCAAGTCCCTCACCTGGCACGCCTTCGACGAGCAGGCCAACCAGTTTGCCAATTACCTCCTTCAAAATGAAGTTAAGAGGGACACGAAAGTGGCTATACTCATGATGAACTGCATTGAGTGGCTGCCCATCTACTTCGGCGTGCTGAAATCCGGCGCGGTGGTCGTCCCCATGAATTTCCGATACTCGGCGGAGGAGATCGCCTACTGCCTGGAACTGGCCGACGTCGATATTCTCATCTTCGGCCCCGAGTTCGTCAGCCGCATGAACGCCATCCAGGAGCAGGTCAAGCTGCGGATGCAGCTGTTCGTGGGCGAGCCCTGGGAGCGCCCTGTCTACGCCCTGCCCTACGCCCTGGCCTCCAAGTGCAGCGCCAAGCCGCCCCTCGTCACCCTGCACGACGCGGATGTGGCGGCCATCTACTTCTCCTCGGGCACCACGGGCTTCCCCAAGGCGATATTGCACAATCATCTGGCCCTGGTATACTCCTGCGAGGTGGAGCACGCCCACCACGGGCAGGCCCACGACGACGTGTTCCTGTGCATCCCGCCCTTGTATCACACGGGTGCGAAGATGCACTGGTTCGGCAGCCTGCTCTCGGGCGGGCGCGCCGTGCTGCTGCGGGGCACCCAGAGCCGCTGGATCCTCGAAACGGCCTCCTGGGAGGGCGCGTCGGTCGTCTGGCTGCTGGTGCCCTGGGCGCAGGACATCTTAGACGCCCTCGACTCCGGCGAGCTCAAACTCGGCGACTATGATTTAAAGGGCTGGCGGCTGATGCACATAGGCGCGCAGCCCGTGCCGCCCAGCCTCATCCGCCGCTGGAAGGAGCGCTTCCCCGGCCACGACTACGACACCAACTACGGCCTGTCAGAATCGATTGGCCCGGGCTGCGTGCATTTGGGGGTCGAAAATATTCATAAAGTCGGGGCCATCGGCGTCGCGGGCTACAAATGGCAGACGAAAATCGTGGATGAACAGGGCGCAACGGTCAACCGGGGCGAGGTGGGCGAGCTGGCCGTGAAGGGCGACGGCGTGATGCTTGAATATTACAAGGACCCGGAAGCGACGGCGGCGGTTCTGCGGGACGGCTGGCTGCACACGGGCGACATGGCCCGGGAGGACGAGGACGGCTTCATCTACCTGGTGGACAGGAAAAAAGACGTCATCATCACAGGCGGCGAGAATTTATATCCCGTGCAAATCGAGGATTTCATGCGCGCCCACGCCAAGATAAAAGACGTGGCCGTCATCGGCCTCTCCGATATGCGCCTGGGCGAGATCGCCTGCGCGATTGTCGAAATCAAGCCCGGCATGGACTGCACCGAGGAGGAGATCAACGAGTTCTGCAAGGAGCTGCCGCGCTACAAGCGCCCGCGCAAGCTCATCTTCGCCCCCGTGCCCCGCAACGCCACCGGCAAGATCGAAAAGCCCAAGCTGCGCAAGCAATACGCGGGCGGCAGCGTGGTGGAGGCGCAGTTTAACAGGTAGGAGGCCACATCATGTACATCCCCCGCCGCTTCGCCCACCGGGGCGTGACGCAGGCCGCGCCGGAGAACACCCTGGGCGCGTTCGAGGCCGCCGTGGCCCTGGGGCTGGAGGGCATAGAGCTGGACGTGCGGCTCTCGCGCGACGGCGTGCCCGTTGTGATCCACGACCCGAACCTGACACGGTTGACCTGCGGACATCCGTCCAAGCACAGCATCGCGCGTGTTGAAGACCTGGACTGGGAGGCGCTGTCGCGGATGGAGATTCCCTACGCCAACCATACCGTCACCGAGGAGCCCTCGCGGGAGGCCGAAAACGAGTTCCTGGCCCTGCTGCCCGGGCGGGTGCTGGGGCAGGAGTACAACCTCGATTATGTCAAGGCCTATGAAAAAGAGCCGCGCATGGCAAAGCTCATGCGGCTGGCGGACTTCCTCGACTGGTTCGCCGACGAAACGCCTGCCACCATGGAGGCCGAGATCGAAATCTGCGCGGACGGCCTGGCGAAGCCCGTCTTCGCCCTGCTGGACGGCCACCGGGCCCTGGGGCGCTGCATCGTGTTCTCGGGGCACCCCGTGCAGATCGCCGAGATGCAGATGTTCGCCGCCCGTGAGGGCAAGCCCGCCGGGCTGCGCCTGGGGGCCAACCTGCGCCGGATCGATGAAGACATTCTCGAAGAGATGGAAGACATGGATCTCTTCGAGATAGGCCTTGACCCCGGGCGCTTCACGGTCGAGGACGTGCGCGCGCTGGAGGCGCGCGGTATCGCGGCCCTGGCCAACCTGATGGACACCCGGGCATGGTGGGCGCGGCTGCCCGAAATGGGCTGTTATGGGTTCAAGACGAACTACGCGGGAGCGTATACTAAATTTATGAAAATCATTTAGGAGGATCACACAATGGCAAAAATCCGCATCGCATTTGTCGGGACGGGCGGGCGCTCGTGGACGCACATCGAACGGCTGGGGAACTTCGGCGACGTGGAACTGGTGGGCTTCATGGACGTGATCCCCGAGCGGGCCATCGAAAAGCAAGCCAAAACAGGGCAGGGCAAGGCCTATGAGAGCTATATCGAAATGCTCGACGACGCCAAGCCCGACGTGCTCTACGTCTGCGTATCCCCGGACGGGCACGGCGCCATCGAGCGGGAGGCCATCGCCCGGGGCATACACCTGTTCGTGGAGAAGCCCATGGCGCTCGATATGGCCATGGCCGAGGAGATTTGTGCGTCAGCAAAAGCAAAGAATCTCGTCACCTGTATCGGCTTTCAGGATCGCTATCTTGACCTGGTGGAGCAGGCCCGCGATTGGATGGCGGGCCACAAGGTCGGCCTGGTGGACGGCGCCTGGGTGGGCGGCCTGCCCGGCCCGCCCTGGTACCCAAAGTACGCCACCTGCGGCGGCCAGCTGCTGGAGCAGAACATCCACATCTTCGATATGCTGCGCTTCCTCTTCGGCGAACCGGCCTCGGTCTATTGTTCCGGGGGCCGCGGCATCATAGCGATGGAGGGCTACGACCTGCACGACTACTCCTCGGCGGTGATCACCATGGAAAGCGGCGTGGTGGCCACGCTGTTCTCGGGCTGCTATCTCGGCGAGGGCTCGCCGGGCTACGTCTGCGGCATGAACATTCACTGCGCAGATAGGACGATACGCTACAAGCTGCGCGACAAGGTGACGCTGGAGACCAGGACGGAGAACATCACCTACTGGAAGCGCGCCGCCGACTGGCAGACCACCATGAATAGAGTGTTCATCGACGCCGTGAAGACCGGCGACACATCTGCTATTCTTTCGCCCTACGAAGACGCACTGAAGACCCTGCGCCTGTGCCTTGCCTGCAATGAATCGATGGAGACGGGGCAGGTAGTCAAGTTGTGAGAGAAAAACAACCGGGAGGGAGAGCGATGGCCGATATCGATATGCCGCGCAGCCAAACAGTTCGGTATACCATCTTGGCGTCCGAGCACGCGGGCGGCGACTTTGTGCTGTGGCTTAGATACTTGAGCAAATGGGTAAACCCATCCGGCCATATATTTTCAGAAAAAGACATAGCCCGGATCATGCAGGAGAAAAGAATCACGCCATTCCAAAAAACAATCCTGTCTGAGGCCATCACACCTGGTACACCCACCAATGCGTATGTCGTCAAGCTGCGGACACCGCGCGGCAAAGCCGAAATATTGGAGATAGAGAGGAGATTGCGGGACGGTGAGCAAGTATATTGACTTTGAGGCGGCCTTCCAGGCGTTGAATGACATGCTGGCTCTGCATCATCTTTCACTGCACATCATCTGCTGCGGCGGCTATCTCCTGCAGCGGATGGGCTTTCGCGGCACGATTGACGTCGATGCGTTCTACAAGTCGAACGAGGAGATAGACTTGCTCATACGCAGGGTGGGTGCGCTTCTCGATATCAACACCGGAAGAACGATTTGGCTGAACAACGCCGTGTCCGCCATGAGCGATTGGCCCGATTCACAGTATTGCGAAAAGCTGCACGGCTTGAGCAATCTTACAGTTGATCGGGTGACTATCGAATATCTGCTGGGCATGAAGCTATCCAGCACCCGGCCTATAGATAAAGAGGATGCCGGGCATATCATTAAAGCGAAAGGCCTTGATAATCCCATCGGCCTGTACTGTCTTCTTGCCAGCATGTCGTTTCGGCTCAGCATGGTTTCCGTGCTGGAGGCCTTCGCCTTTGCCTACGGGGATGAATGGAGGGCCGCATACTGGAAAGAGCACTCCAAAGAAATTCTGGACCTATTGAATTCCGAATGGTGACAAAGATTTGGGGTATGAAATGAACCTGAAATACCTACTCAGGCGGCTGAAATACCGCCTGTTCAGAAGGAGGAAACGCATGTTTACACTGTCCTGTTCCGGCGGGTGGGTGCCCGGTTCCTACGCCGAGAAAATCCGCGCGGCGGCGGCCCTGGGCTGGAAGGCCATCGAGCCGCTGTCCTGGTTCGGGGAGGATTTGACTGCCGCCAGTGCGGCCAGCGACGAGACCGGCTGCTACATCTCCGGCATCATCGTGCAATCGGCCGACAAGGCCGTGATGGAGCTGATGAAGTGGACCCACGGCATCGTCTACGAGGACGCCAAAGACGCCTTCGTGCAGGCGATGAAGGAGACCGTCCAGGCCGCGCAGGCAATCAAGTGCACGACCATCGTCGTGACCACCGGCAACGAGCGCAATGACGTTTCCCGTGAAATCCAGCACGCGAACGCTGTGGCGGCGCTGAAGGCCGCCCTGCCCGTGATCAAGGACACCGGCGTCCAGCTGGTGCTGGAGCCCCTGAACGTGCTTGTCAACCATAAAGGCTATTATTTGACAAGCACCGAGGAGGGCGCGCGGATCGTCAAGGAGGTCGGCTCCCCCCAGGTGCGCCTGCTCTACGACATCTATCACCAGCAGATCACCGAGGGCAACCTCATCGACACCATACAGAAGTACATCAGCGTCATAGGCCACTTCCACGTGGGCGACGTCCCAGGCCGCAAGGAGCCCGGCACGGGGGAGATCAACTATAAAAACGTGTTTTCCGCCATCGCGGAGACCGGCTACAGCGGCTATGTCGTCTTCGAGTGCGGCAGAACCGAGCCGGTGGAAATCGTGACGCAGAAGATGTTCGCGCTGGCGGGGCTGGAATCCCTCAGGTGAGGGCAGGGATCTGATAACGCCTCGAATTTTATCTGTGGCCAGCGGCGCTGCGATGCGACGCCCTACGAGTGTTGCGCCTGTGGCGCTGGATTTAGCCGCCATTGGCGGAACCCTCGCAGGGCGAGGCATTGCCCCGCCGTGGCATAAACAAAACCATCATTGGAGGAGTCGGCATGGGAGATTTCACCAACAAATCCGCCTTCATCACCGGCGCGGCGCGCGGCCAGGGCAGGGCAACGGCCCTTGCGTTGGCCAGAGAGGGCGCGTCGATCCTCGCGTTTGACCTCGGCACAAAGATCGAATACCCCGCCTACGCCTGTGAGGCCTGTGATGAGCTCCAGTCCCTCAAGGGCGAGATCGAGGCCCTGGGGCGCAAGTGCGTCATTGCCATGGGCGACGTACGCGATGACAAAGCCGTCGCAGACGCGGCGAATGCCGCCATGGCCGCCTTCGGGCGCGTTGACATTCTGTTCAACAACGCGGGCATCTGCGCCTACGCTGAAATTGACAAGATGACTGACACTGAAATGGACGCCATGATAGACATCAACCTCAAGGGCCCCATGATTGTGGCCCGCCATGTCGTTCCGGTCATGAAGGCGCAAAACGCCGGGGTGATTATCAATAATTCCAGCGTGATGGGCCTGCGCGGCGGCAGGCGGCTGAGCCACTACGCGGCGTCGAAATGGGGCCTCACGGGCCTGACGAAGTCCTGGGCAATCGAGCTGGCCCCCTGGAACATCCGCGTGGTGAGCATCCATCCCACGGGCGTGAACACCCCCATGAACGACGGCCTGGCCGCCCTGGAGGGCAAAACCCCCATGGAGATAGCCGAGGCCAGCGCGGGGAACCTCCAGCCCGTCCCCTGGATCGAGAGCGAGGACGTGGCCGGGCTGGTGCTCTATTTGGCAAGCGAAAAGGCGCGCTACGTCACCGGCGGGCAGTTTGTGATCGACGCGGGGCTGCTGAGCGTATAATGCTTAATGCTTAATGCATAATGCTTAATGAGGGAACGATCTGCGCGAAAGATCATTAAGCATTCAGAATTATGCATTAAGAATTGGAAAGCGGGTTTGTATGACAGCGTTATATATCCCGGCGATCGCCAGCGTGGCGGCCGCCATCGTCACGGCGATTTTGCGCAACCTGGGGATGGAGAAGGGGCGCTTCGCGGCGAAGATGGCCTCCTCCATGCTCTTTTGCCTCACGGCCTTCTGGGCCGCGGCACAGCGCGAGGAGATGAACGCCCAGGCCGCCCTGATGCTCGGCGCGCTGGTGCTGGGCATGGTGGGGGACGTCGTGCTGGGCCTTGACCTCTTCGTGGACGAAAAATACCGGCGTTTTATCTTCGTGCTGGGGGGCGCGCCGTTCTTCCTCGGGCATCTGCTGTATATCGTGCTGCTGCTGTCCTACGGGGACGTCCAGTGGCACCTCATCGCCCTGCTGCCCATCGTGCCGATGTTCTTCCTGCTGCTCAACAGGTTTGAGCTGATCAAGCTCGATAGGCTGATGCTCCCCCTGGCGGTCTACGGCCTGGTGCTGGGCGCGATGATGCTGGCGACGCTCAGCCTTTCGGCCCGGGGCGGGCAGCTCGGGCGCTGGATGCGCTTCCCCGGCATCCTCTTCGCCGTCTCGGACGCCTCGCTGTTCATGAACATGTTCGGCCAGGGCCCGCTGAAAAAGATGCGGCCCGTGCTCTCCTTCACGGTGATGGTTCCCTACTACGCCGCCCAGGGCATGTTCGCCCTGGCGGTGGGCTGGCTGTAGGGATGGCGGGCTCCCGCTCAATCCCCCGGCTCCCTCGTGAGGGAGCTCCGCCGCAGCGGTGAGGGAGCAGTGCTACGGCCACAAAGGCCATAGGGGCCGTGGGCACTGTCGCCGCAGGCGTCACGTCTTCACGGACGCATCTGGCAGCTATGCTTTTTTGACTCAACAAGAAATGGAGTGATCCCAATGAAACGCACACTCTCTATCCTGCTCGCGCTGCTGCTGTGCGCGGCCATGCTCCTCGCCGTTCCGGGCGCGGTGTCCGTTTTTGCCGAAGAAGAGGCAAATGAGCCAGCGCCGTACTGCGGCTGCGACGCCGTGCCGGTGATCCTGCTCTCCGGCGGGCACGGGGCGCTGACCGAAAACTACGGCCTGCCGGACGAAATGTGGTATTACGGCATCGATATGCTGGACAACCTCGTGCGCGATTTCGTCCCGCCGCTGCTGGACGACGTGCTGCCCTCGCTGCTGACCTTCAACCCCAGCGCGTTCCTGGACGCCTTCATCGAGGCGGCTTGGGCATGGATCGGCCCCCTCGAAATGCGGCCGGACGGCACCAGCGTCAAACAGCTGCAGCGGGTGACCGTGGGCCACGAGTGGGTGATGAAGATGGACCACCGGGAAGCCTTCTACTGGCGCCCGTTCGGAGAGGCCTTTTACAGGTTCCCCTTCGACTGGCGGCAGAGCCCCTATGACATCGCGGACGAGCTCAACGACTATGTACAGTTCATCAAGGCGCACACGGGGCACGAGCACGTACATATCAACAGCATCTCCGGCTCCAGCTCGCCGCTGCTGGCCTATGTGGAAAAGTACGTCCTCGGCGCGGATAATCCGGACGCGCTGAGCGTCGTCTTCAGCCAGCCCGCCACATTCGGCATGGAGCTGGTCGGCAATTTTCTGAACGCCGACTACGCCATGAACCCCCGCAACGCGGGCTCGCTGGACTACCTCTACTCCCTGGACCTGCCCCCCGCGGTGAACGACGTCGTGCTGGGCCTGACGCGCGGGCTGTACCTGCTCGGCCTGACGAACATAGGGGCCGTGAGCACCTCCCTGCTGCCCCAGGCCGCCTTCGACAGGATCTACGAGGAGGTCACCCGCAAAACCTACGCCGCCTGGCCGGGCGTGTGGGCCTGGTGCCCGCCGGAGGACTACCCTTCGGCCAGGGCGCGGCTCATCGACGGCCACCCGGAGTACGAGGAACTGGGCTTCCTCGAAAAAATCGACAGCTACCACGCGCTGCTGCAGCGTGCGGGGGAGGTGTTGCAAGAGGCGGGCGAAAAAATCAAGGTCGCCGTCGTGACGGGCTACGACATGGCGCTGCTGCCCCTCGGCATGGAAAAAGATTATTCCAGCGACGGCATGGTCGCCGTGGGGAAGGCCTCCCTCGGCGCTGTCGCCGCGCCCTTCGGGGAACGGCTCCCGGCGGGCTATACGCAGGCGCTGGACGACGGCCACAATCACCTCTCCCCGGACAGGAAGCTTGACGCTTCCGCCTGCGCCCTGCCGGAGCACACCTGGTTCGTGCGGGATATGGTCCACCGCGGGTTTTATTTCCTCAACGGCTGGTACGAGTGGTGGCTGGCCGCGCCCCCGGGCGAGGACACGGTTTTCGACCACCCGAAATACCCGCAGTTCCTGCGCATAGAGGACAAGACGCAGACGGACGCGAACCTCGTGCTGCTCCCGGTTGAGGAGGAGCCGCCCACCCCTCTGGAGACCATAGGCGCATTCTGGCAGAGGATACTGTCCGTTTCGTTCAAGCTGCTCTACTGGTGCGCCGGCATTGTGCGCTGGCCGCTGGGCTGGGTTTGGAGGATTTGGTTTTGATGAACATATCTGATTTCGCCGCCCGGGCCCTCGCTTTCGGCTTCACCAGCGCCGGGCCATTGGATGCCGCCACCCTCCTCCCCCGCCAGGAGGTGCGCGATATGTGCGCCGCCGACCGCTGCAGGCACTATGGCAAGTCCTGGACCTGCCCCCCCGCCTGCCCCAGCTTGGAGGAGAACAGGGCACTGCTGGCGAAATACAAATCCGGCATCCTGGTGCAGACCACCGGGACGCCGGAGGACGAGTTCGACCTGGAGGGCATGGTCGAGATCGGGCGGGAACATATGCGGCGCTTTCATGCGTTGCATAAAATGCTGCGTGAGGACTATCCCCGCCTGTTGGCCCTGGGCGCGGGCGCGTGCGAGCTGTGCGGGGCCTGCACCTACCCCGCCGCCCCCTGCCGCCATCCCGAGGACGCCCTCACCTCCATGGAGGCCTTCGGCCTGGTGGTGTCCGACGCCTGCACCGCCAACGGCCTGAAATACAACTACGGCCCGGGCACGATGACATTTACGGGGTGCTTTTTGGTGGAGTGAGGGTATAGTAGAGACGCATGGCAATGCGTCTCCTCTGCAGCGCTGCGTTATTGTGCAGACGCATGGCTGTGCGTCTCTATATTTTTCCCGTCACAATCCATACGGAAAATGACGGGATTTTTATTTTTATATCTGCTATACTCTGCTGTACTTTAGAAGGAAGCAGAGCTTGCGTGAGAAATTACTTAAATAGATACATGGCGACATGTGTCCCTGGGATGGAATTCGTTGTCGTAGACGAGATAA
>WRDW01000008.1 GCA_009779995.1 Oscillospiraceae bacterium
TCAAGCGAGGTAGATCAGCACATGTACGAAGACAAGACTCTCATCTGCAAGGAATGCGGCAACGAATTCATCTTCACCCAGGGTGAACAGGAATTCTACGCGGAAAAAGGCTTCGAGAACGAGCCCGGGCGCTGCAAGGACTGCCGCGAGAACCGCAAGCGCGGCGGCCGCGGCGGCGAGCGCGAGATGTTCGAGGCCACCTGCGCCGCCTGCGGCGGCATCGCCCGCCTTCCTTTCCGCCCCCGCGAGGACGGGCGGCCCGTGTATTGCAGCGATTGCTTTGCGCGGCAGAAGGAGAATGGATAAACTTTCCTGTTGAGGCGTGGAAGCTGTCCCTCCGAACAATTTAGGAACAGCACATTTAAAAACACCCTTTCCTGCGGAATGCTATCCAAAACACAGCGCCTCCCGGTCAAACGGGGGGCGCGCGTTTTTTTGTGTTCAAGGACACCCCCCGGCCCTGCGGGGCCACCCCCCTCGCACGCGAAGGGGGTTGGGACGTCACGCAGGCTGTCCCTTGCCCCAGTTTCGGCCCATACCGCTTCGCGCCCCAGGCGGCGGCCCAATCAATTGCACGGCCCTGCGGCGAACAGCTCCGTGCTCAGGTAGCGCTCGCCGCTGTCCGGCAGGATGACGACGACGGTTTTCCCCCCGTTTTCCGGCCTGGCGGCGATTTTCGTGGCTGCCCATAGTGCCGCGCCCGATGAGATGCCCGCCAACAGGCCCTGGGTGAGCGCCAGGCAGCGGCTGGCCTGGCAGGCGTCCTCGTGGCGCGCGCAAACGATCTCGTCGATGACGCCGGCGTCCAGCGCGCCTGGGACGAAGCCCGCGCCTATGCCCTGTATCTTGTGCGGGCCGGGCGCGCCGCCGCCCAGCACCGGGCTGTCGGCGGGCTCCACGGCGATGATTTGAATAGATGGGTTTTGCACCTTCAGATAGGCCCCCGTGCCCGTAATCGTTCCCCCCGTGCCCACGCCCGCCACCAGAATATCCACTTTGCCGCCGGTGCCCCGCCAAATCTCGGGGCCGGTGGTTTTTTTGTGGGTCAGGGGGTTGACGGGGTTGTCGAACTGGCGGGGGATCCAGCTGCCGGGGGTGCGCTCGTGGATCTCCTGCGCCCGGGCGATGGCCCCCCGCATCCCCCCGCTGCCCTCGGTGAGCACCAGCCTTGCCCCATAGGCCGCCAGGAGGTTGCGCCGCTCGATGCTCATGGTCTCGGGCATGGTGAGGATGACGCTGTAGCCCCGCGCCGCCGCCACCATGGCGAGGCCGATGCCCGTGTTGCCGCTGGTGGGCTCGATGATCACGCCGCAGGGCCGCAGCAGGCCTTTTTCCTCGGCGTCGTCCACCATGGCCCGCGCGATGCGATCCTTTATGCTCCCCGCCGGGTTGAGGTATTCCAGCTTGGCGGCAATTTTCGCGTGCAAATTCATCCCCCGGCTGAAGTTTTCCAGGGCCAGCAGCGGGGTGTTGCCAACCAGCTCTGTGATGGTGTTGTGGATCAAGATAAGTTCTCCTTGTGTACGAATGCGGGCGGCAAGAATGCCGCCCCTACAGTCTATCATTCAGCATTCAGCATTATGCATTATTTCTCCCACTTCCGCACTCCCTTGAAGTACACCATATCCCCCGCCGGGGATACCTCAAGGCCCTCCACGCCCTGCGCCACCAGCAGCAGGCCGGAGCGGGCCTCCAGGGGGTAGTACACGCCGTTTTGCAGCAGGTGCTCCTCCGCCTGGAGGCAGGCCCCGGCGGCGTCATCGGCCTGCGCCGCGGCGCGCAGCAAGGTCTCCAGGGCGGCGGACTGGTAGCGCGCGGGGCTTTTTCTGCCCTCTAAAGCCTGTAGAGCTTCCAGGGCAGAGGAGCTCTCCATGGTCAGCTGCGCCACGGCCGCGTCGAAATCCCCGGCGGCCAGGCGCACCTGCAATTCCTCGGGTTCCAGGGCCTCGATGCGCGCCTCCATCCCCAGGCGGAAGGCCCGCTGCCAGGCCTGGAGGGCACGGCGCAGCAGCGTCTCGTGCTCCGGCGCGCAGATGAGCCGCAGGGTGATTTTTTCATTGGCCGAAGCCGCCAGCGCGGACGCGCGCTCCATGTCATATTTTATGCCTGCCGGCGGGCCTGCCGCCTCCCGGTAATTTCTCTCCCCGGCCAGCGCGCCGCCGGGCAGCAGGCCGGGAAACGCGCTGTATCCCAGCGCCCCCGGCTCCAGGGCGGCGCACATGGCCGCGCGGATGCTCGCGTCGCCCAGAGCCGCGCAGTTGAACACCAGCGCCAGCACGGCGTTGTGCAGCTCGCGGATCGCCGCGCCCTCGGGTATTTCTGCCCTGAGCGCCTGCGGCGCCACGGCCGCGTCGTAGCTCGCGCCCAACAGGCGGGCGCGCTTGAGGGGATCGGGCTGCACCCAGAGGTTCACCGTGGCGGGCAGGGCCAGATTTTCCGGCTTGCTGCTGTAGTTCGCGTTGGGCTTCAGGCGCGTGAGGCTGTCCTCCATGCGGTTGAGGTAAAACGGCCCGTTGCAGAGCATGGTGCGCGGCTCCAGGCCGTAGCGCCCGCCGCAGGCCTCGAAGAACGCCCGGTTGCAGGGCAGGGCCGCGCCGCGCGCCAGGGCGTGTAAAATCACCTCGCCGGCACGCTCTTCTGGATGCAGTGCATCCAGTGTGATTTCCAGCGTGAATGGATCGACGGCCCGCACGCCCAGGGCGCTTTCGGGCGCCGCGCCCGCGCGCACCTGTTCGGCGTTCAGGATGGGCAGCAATGCCGCCAGCCCCGGCGGCGCCGCGGCCCCCGGCGGGTTGACGGCGGGGCTCAGCGCCCTGCGCAGCCCGAAGGCGAAGTCCTCGGCGGTCACCTGTGTATCCGCCAAATCGATGATAGGGTTCTCGGGCAGCCGCCAGTGGTTGTCGTCGCGCAGATAAAAGGTCAGCACGCGCCCATCGGCGGAGACGTCCCACCTGGCCGCCACCCCCGGCAGGAGCCGCCCGCCCGCGTCCATCCGCAGCAGGCCCTCCATGCAATTGCCCAGCACCAGCAGTTCCGAGGCGCTTCTCGCGATGGCGGGGTCGAGCCGCTGCGGGGCTTCGTCGATGGGGTAATCGATGATCTTGCCCGCGCCGTCGTCCCTGCCGCAGCCAGGGAGCAATAAAAGCCCAAAGCACAGCAGCGCCGCGAGGGTTAGGGACGCGGCGCGGGGGATTATGCTATTGCTGCGCTTTGCCATTGGCCCTCCAGCGCGTTGTAGGGGGCGGCGTCCCCGACGCCCCAAGCACAGAGATTTGTTTTTGTGGCCCAGGGACGGCCGGAGGCCGTCCCCTACAGATTGCGCCCTGTTATGCGTTGTTCATCATTTCCATCATCGCCCGCACCTTCATGCTCAGCCCGAACAGGTTGATGAACCCGGCGCTGTCGTTCTGGTTGTAGACCTCGTCGCCGTCGAAGGTGGCCATGGCCTCGCTCCACAGGGAATAGGGGGAGGTCACGCCCGCGCCGGTGACGCCGCCCTTGTAGAGCTTCAGCCGCACCTCGCCGGTGACGTTTTCCTGCGTCACGTCCACGAAGGCGTCCATGGCCTCGCGCAGGGGGGTGTACCATTGGCCGAAGTATACCAGCTCGGCGTAGCGCTCGGCCATCAGGATCTTGTAGTGCTGCGTGTCCCTGTCCAGGGTGACGCTCTCCAGCACATCGTGGGCTTTATACAGTATCTTCCCCGCCGGATTCTCGTAGACCCCGCGGGACTTCATGCCCACGAGCCTGTTCTCGACGAGGTCGTCGATTCCCACGCCGTTGGCCCCGCCGATCTCGTTGAGCCTTGCGATCAGCGCCACGCCGTCCAGGGTTTCGCCGTTCAGGGAGACCGGGACGCCCTTCTCAAAGCCCAGCGTGACATAGGCCGCCTGGTCCGGGGCCTGCTCTGGGGGGACGCATATCTCGAGGAAGCCCGGCTTCTGAATCGGCGCCTCGTTGGCGGGGTTCTCCAGGTCGAGCCCCTCGTGGGAGAGGTGCCACAGGTTCTTGTCTTTGGAGTAGTTCGTCTCCCGGTTGATCTTCAGCGGCACATCATGGGCCTCGGCGTAGTCGATCTCCTGGTCGCGGGACTTTATTTCCCAGGTGCGCCAGGGGGCGATGATGTGCATCTCCGGGCAAAAGCGTTTAAAGGTGAGCTCGAAGCGCACCTGGTCGTTGCCCTTGCCGGTGCAGCCGTGGCAGATGGCGTCCGCGCCCTCCAGGAGGGCCACTTCCGCGATGGCGCTGGCGATGATGGGCCGCGCGAAGCTCGTGCCCAGCAGGTAGTCGCGCTCGTAGCGGGCCCCGGCCTTCAGCGTGGGCCAGATAAACTCCTCCACGAAGCGCCGCTTCAAATCCAGCACGTAGAGCTTGCTGGCCCCGGTTTTCAGGGCCTTCTCCTCCAGGCCGTCCAGCTCCGTGCCCTGGCCCACGTCCGCCGAGACGGCGATCACCTCGCAGCCGGGGTAGTTCTCCTTCAGCCACGGGATCATCACGGAGGTATCCAGCCCGCCGGAATACATGAGGACGATTTTCTTGATGTCTTTGGTTGTTTTGCTCATGGTTTGCTCCTTTTTCTCCTGTTATTGTAGGGGCGGCATTCTTGCCGCCCGAAGATGAAAACCCGGGTGGCAAGAAGCCGCCTCTACAGGCTTCCTTTACCCTCTCGGCGGCTGCCCCGGCGGCGGCGCAATGGCGGGCCGAAGGGGCGGCTGCGCGGGCGGGCGGGCGTCGTAGCCGCCCAACTGCGGCGCGGCCTCCGTGAGGTACTTGATCACCTCGTTGGAAATCTCCAGGCGGCCCTTGGTTTCGGCGTCCCGCACCGCCTGCAGATAGCTCTGCGACATCGCCAGCAGGGGCCCGGCCTGCATCTCCGTAAGTACCGAAACCAGCTCGGTCAGTTTTTCTTTGTTGCCCATTTTTATGCGCTACTCCTATGATATGAATTGATGGATCGTCTAATATCTAATGACTAAAATCTAACGTCTAAAATCCCAAAGCCCAACCTTCCTGTAGGCCTTCTCCACCGTGCGATTCGCAATCCGTGCCGCCGCCTCGGCTCCGTCCTGGGCCGCCTGCTTCAAGTAGGCCTTGTCGGCCAGCAGGCGCGCGTATTCCTCCCGGAAGGGCCGCAGCTCGGCGATCACGGCCTCGCCCACGGCCAATTTAAAGTCCCCGTAGCCCTTGCCCTCGAACTCGTGTTCGATCTCCTCAAATGCTTTGCCCGTGCAGGCTGCATAAATTGTCATTAAATTATTGACGCCGTCTTTGCCCTCGGCATAGCGAATGACCGCATCGCTGTCCGTGACGGCGCCCCTGCACTTTTTGATAATCACGTCCGGCGCGTCGGTGATGGCGATGGAGGCCCGTGGGTTGGGGTCGCTCTTGCTCATTTTTTTTGAGGGCTCCTGGAGGCTTGCGATTTTGCTGCCCAGCTTGCTTATGTAGGGCTCGGGCACCACGAATGTGGGCCCATACACCCCGTTGAAGCGCTCGGCCACGTTGCGGGCCAGCTCCAGGTGCTGCTTCTGGTCGGCCCCCACGGGCACGTAGTGCGCCTGGTAGATCAGAATATCCGCCGCCTGCAGCGTGGGATAGGCGAAGAGCCCGACGTTCACGTTGTCCGCGTGGGAGGCCGATTTCTCCTTGAACTGCGTCATGCGGCTGGCCTCGCCGAACTGCGTGTAGCAGTTGAGGATCCACGCCAGCTGGCAGTGCCCCGCCACGTGGCTCTGGCAGAACACGACATTCCCGCCGCGCATCAATCCCAGCGCCAGCAGCATGGCATAGGCCTCCATGCTTTGGCGGCGCAGCGTCGCGGGGTCCTGGCGTATGGTCAGCGCGTGCAGGTCGGCCACGCCGAAGACGCAGTCGAAGTCGTCGGCCATCCCGGCCCAGTTGCGCATGGCCCCTATGTAGTTGCCGATGTGGGGCACGGCGGTGGGCTGGATGAGGCTCAACACTCGTTTTTTGGTTTTTTCTTTGATCTCTTCTGGCATGAGGGTGTATCCTTTGCTGTGTTGTGTTGGTAGGGGGCGGCCTCCCGGACGTCCCTGGTACATAACCTGCGTTCTTATGGGCCGGGGACGTCACGGAGGCCGTCCCCTACCATTATTTGCGCATTCTGCATTCTGCATTCTGCATTTTTAATTCACCAAGCCCACTCCCTATACAGCCGCTCCACCGCCGCGACGTTCTCCACCGCGCGCAGCTGCGCGTTCAGGGCCTTCAGGTCTTCGGCGTAGGCCTCGCCGCACAGGGCCCACAGGCAGTCCGCGCGGCAGCCGAGGTAATACTCCTCCTCGGCCTGGCTCATATCCACCCCCACGGCGACCAGCAGGAAGTCCTCCAGCTCCACCAGGGCGAGCTTCTCGCGGGACAGAGCGCGCACCTTCGCGAAGTCCGCGTCGCTGAGCTCCCCGCCGCCGCCCGCGGCGGCGCTGCCCTTTTGCGCCACGGTGACGAAGGGCATGTAGCTGAGCACCCCTTCGAAGCGCTCCTCCTGGGCTACGCCGTAGAAATCATCGGCCTCGTTCGCGGCCTCCACGAATTCCCGCAATGCGGCCTTCAGCTCGGCGAGCTCCCCGGGGGTCATCTCCCGCTCCGTGCCGTCCTCCTGCAGCGCCGTGCGGAACACCCGCACCCCGTCGTAGGCCGCGTAGTTCGCGTAGAAGTATTCCCGCAGCGCCTCCTCGCCGGCGGCGCGCGTGCCCCCGGCGTCGTAGAGAGCCCGGAAGAGCTGGTCCCGCGCGGCCTCTCCGGCCAAAATGGCGTTCAGGGTCTGCTTATCCACGCCAATGGAGCTGTAATATAGGCCGAAGGCCTGCCAGTAGAAGGCCGTGCGAGCGGCCACCTCCGCCTTGAGCCCCTGGTCCAGGGGGACCCCCCTGGCCCGCAGCTCGCTGTTCACGGCATAGTAGGCCACGCAGCGCGCGGCGACGTCTTTCCGCAGGGCGGCCGTGTCCTTCGGGGAGCCGTCCGCGTTGCGCTTCGCGCCCGGCAGCGCCTGGTCAAGGAAGAAGCTGTACACCGCGCGCGAAACCGGCACGCCCTCCACCTGCAGCAGCCAATCCTGCGCCCGTGCGGGCGTGAAGGCGCTCACGCCCACCAGCGCCAAGCACAGGGCGGCCAGCAGGACGGTGAGTTTTTTGGTCCAGTGGGTGTTGTGCATGAATGATACCTCGCTGTAGGGGCGGCATTCTTGCCGCCCGAAAAAAATGAAGTGTGCGGAAAGAGCAAGTCGTGCGCGCGGGTGGCAAGAATGCCACCCCTACACCCCCGCAAGCCTGCACGCCTCTTCAAAACCAACAAGATCGTCTTTTTCGGGGTCGGTCAGGGCTTCCTCCGCCAAACGCCTGCAAAATTCCTCATCAAGAGCTTCTTCTGCGCTATTCATTTCTGCATTCTGCATTCTCATTTCTCATTTCTCATTTATCCCCATAATACTGCGTCTTCGGCGTGGGGTGTTTGTTCTCCGCCCAGGTCTTCTCCGCCACGGGCTGCCAGTTGGCGGCGTAGCGGTCGCACTTTGCGCACAGGGATTCGGCGTCCTCCGGGGCCGCGAGGTCGGTGGAGACCGCGCCGGTTTCCCCCACGATGCCCCGCAGGCGCTGCGGGTTCTCCAGCATGGGGCAGGGGCGCAGGTGGTTGCGGTTGAAAGGCTGGCCCTGATAGAACGCCTGGAACAGCGGCCGCCGCAGGGCCTCCAGCAGGGTGTGCTCGCGGATATTGGAATCGGAGTAGTGCACGAACACGCAGGGCTCCATATCCCCGGCGGAGTTGATGTGGAAGTAGTTCCTCCCCCCGCCGATGCAGCCGCCCACGTACTCCCCGTCGTTCTGGAAATCCATGATGAAAAACGGCTTGCCCGTTTTGGAATTGCGCAGTTCGCGCAGGCGGTGGTACATTCTTTCGCGCTGCGCCGCGCTGGGCATCAGTTCCGGCAGGGCGCGGGCCCCCAGGGGCATGTAATGAAAATAAAAGCCAAATTTGGCCCCCCTGGCAATCATCTCGTCCAGGAACTCGTCGCCCGCGACGGTCTCGATGTTTTCGCTGGTGTAGCAAACTGAAATGCCGAAGAGGCAGCGCTCTTTTTTCAGCAGGTCGATGGCCTGCAGGGAACGGGCGTAGGCCCCCTCGCCCCGGCGGGCGTCGTTGGTGGCCTCGGTGCCCTCCAGGGAAACGGCGAAGGCGATGTTGCCCACGCGCTTGACCTCCCGCACGAGGGCCTCGTCCAGCAGCGTGGCGTTGGTGTAGATCAAAAATGTGCACTCCCTGTGCGCCGCGGCTATTTTCAGAATGTCATTTTTGCGGATCAGCGGCTCGCCGCCGGTGAGCATGAACACCCGCGTGCCCAGCTTCTTTGCCTGGCGCACGATGTTGTCCATCTCGGCCAGGGTGAGGTTCTCGCTCTTGTGGTACTCCCCCGCCCAGCAGCCCTTGCAGTGCAGGTTGCAGGCGCTGGTGGGGTCAAAGAGAATGATAAAGGGGATGTTGCAGCCGTATTTCTCCCGGCCCGCCCGCACCAGGCGCGTTCCCTTGGCGATGCCGAGACCCAGGCTCAGCAGCAGCTTGCGCAGGGCGTCCCTGTCCACGTCGCGCAAAACATTCCCGGCCATGCGCTTCCAGACATTTTCCTCGTCCAAAGCGCCTGCCCGGAAGGCCTCCATGGTTTTCCTGGGGAAAGTTCTGCGCGAAACCAGGTCCACGACTCCCACCAGCTTGGCAAGGTTGGGGCCGGGGTTTCTCTCGATGAAGCGCAGCAGGGGCCGCAGCGCCAGGTCAGCGGCGCCGCGCTGTATGGTGTCGGTGAATGTCATTGCGTTTCTCCTCAATATCTTGCTGTAGGGGCTGCATTCTTGCCGCCCGAAACCACCAAATCGTTTGGCTCCTGCCCGGGTGGCAAGAATGCCACCCCTACATTCCACTACGCTCTCAGCTCACTTTTTCCTCCCATATAGGGCCGCAATATTTCAGGTATACGCACGCTGCCGTCTTCGCGCAAATTATTTTCAAGAAACGCGATGAGCATCCGCGGCGGGGCGACCACTGTATTGTTCAGCGTGTGCGCGAAGTAGTTGCCGTTCGATCCTTTTATGCGTATGCCCAGCCGCCGGGCCTGGGCGTCCCCCAGGGTGGAGCAGCTGCCAAGCTCGAAGGCGTACTTGCGCTGCCGGGGCGACCAGCCCTCCACGTCGTACTGCTTCACCTTCAGGTCGCCGAGATCGCCGGAGCAGCACTCGAATGTCCGCACCGGGATGTCCAGGCTCCGGAAAAACTCTACGGAGTTGCCCCAGAGCTTGTCGAACCAGGCCAGGCTGTCCTCCGGCTCGCAGACCACGATCATCTCCTGCTTCTCGAACTGGTGTACCCGGAACACGCCGCGTTCCTCGATCCCATGCGCCCCGACTTCTTTTCTAAAGCAGGGCGAGTAGCTCGTCAAACACTGGGGCAGGCTCTCTTTGGGATTGATAGAGTCGATGAATTTGCCTATCATGGAGTGCTCGCTGGTGCCTATCAAATACAAGTCTTCGTCCTGGATTTTATACACCATGTCCTGCAAATCGGCGAAGCTCATCACGCCCTCGATGACGTTCATGCGAATCATGAACGGCGGGATGCAATACGTGAAGCCCCGGTCTATCATGAAGTCCCGGGCATATGACAGCACGGCCGAGTGCAGCCGCGCGACGTCCCCCATGAGAAAATAGAACCCGTTGCCGCTGGTCCTGCGGGCGCTGTCGAGGTCAAGCCCTGCGAAGCTTTCCATTATGTCTGTGTGATAGGGAATCTCGAAAGCCGGTACAACGGGCTCGCCGTAGCGCGCGATTTCGACGTTCTCGCTGTCGTCTTTGCCCAGGGGCACACTGGGGTCCATAATCTGGGGAATCCGCCGCATGATGTCGCGCACTTTTGCCGCCAGCTCCTTCTCCTGCTCTCCCAGGGAGGCCAGCGCCTCGCCCATGGCGGCGATCTCGGCTTTTTTGGCCTCTGCCTCCTCGAGCTTCTTCTGCCCCATGAGCGCGCCAATCTCTTTGCTCCCGGCGTTGCGCTGCGCCCGCAGGGCCTCCGCCCGTGCAAGAACCGAACGATACTGCTCGTCCAGGGCGATCACTTCGTCCACCAGAGGCAGCCTGTCCTCCTGGTGCTTGCGCTTGATATTCTCTTTCACAACCTCCGGGTTGGCGCGCAGGAATTTGATGTCCAGCATAGATTTTCCTCCATGAGAAGCATTGGTTGATTGCGATGTTTTTATGCGCCCCCCAGCGCCCTTGCCATCTCCATCAAATCATCTTGGTTATAAAACTCGATCACCAGCTGGCCGCCGCCGCCGGGGCCGGGGACGATCCTCACCTTGCGGCCCAGGGCCTCGCATAGGCAGAGGCGCACCTCCTCGAAGGGCTGGGCGCGGCGGGCCTCCGGCAGGGGAATCTGCGCAATGATCTCCCCGCGCTGCGTGCCGCTCACGGGCAATTTCCCTGCGGCGGCATTCGCGTTGGCCGCGAGGCTCACGGCCTCGTTGCGGCGCCTGACGAGCCTCTCGCTCTCGCGCACGTTGAGGCCCTTCTCGGCCACTTCAAGAGCAAGGGGGGCGATGGCGGCGCTCTCGTCCAAGCCCATGAGCGCCCGCGCGTGGCCCTCGGTGAGCTTTTTGTCCCGCACGAGCTCCTGCACAGTACCCGGCAAATTCAACAGCCGCAGGGCGTTTGCGACAGCGGAGCGCGATTTCCCCACGCGCCTTGCCGTCTCCTCCTGCGTGAGGCTGAACTCCTCCATCAAACTGCGGTAGCCGCGCGCCTCCTCCATGGGGTTGAGGTCTTCGCGCTGCAAATTCTCGATCAGCGCGGCGGCCATGCTCTCCGCGTCGGAGAGCTCTTTTATCACAACCGGGATTTCCGTCAGCCCCGCCGCCCGCGCCGCGCGCCACCTTCTCTCCCCCGCGATGATCCGATACGCCCCGCCGGGCACGGGCCGCACGAGGATGGGCTGCAGCACGCCGTGCTCGGCCACGCTGCGGCTGAGCTCCGCCATGGCCCCCTCGTCGAAGTCCTGCCGGGGCTGCTCGCGGTTGGGCTCCACCTCCAAAATGGGCAGCGTCACGGCGCTCTCCGCCATGCCGTTGTCATCAAAGAGGCTGTCCAGCCCGCGCCCGAGGTTGAATTTTTTGGTTGGCATCGGGTGCTGCTCCTTATGCTTTTTTCAGAGCGGGCGGCAAATTGCCGCACCTACATGAGGTTTATTCATCAGTTTATAAAAGCTCTCCAACTCTCCACCAAAGCTATCACGGATACAAGAAAGCCAATCAAGGAGATTACTAGCCCAGGGATCGATTTCTTACTGCTTGCTTTGACAGCAAATACGAGGCCGATGACCGCCAGTATCGCAGGAATGATGCCAATAACGCCTGGGGCTCCACTGTTATAAAAAGCGGCGGCGATAATAATGGAACATATGCCAAAAGCGACTGAAGCTATGGCGCGGCCAGTTTTGGATGAAGGTTTACTCGGTGCAACTGGAGGCGGCTGTGTTCCCATGGGTTGCAGCGCCTGTGGAGGTTGCACCAACACGGATGCCCCAGCCTGCGGCGGTTGCATAAAGACGTTCTGTGCCTGAATGCTTACCTGGTAATTCTGCACGGCCTTCTCCACGATGAACGCCGCGCCGCAGAACTCGCAGTTGGCGGCATCCAGCGCGCCGTTGACCTTCAGCGCCGCGCCGCAGCTTGTGCAGCGGGCATCGAGCAGTGCCATGGGTTGTCCTCCATATTTCAAATTTTCTCTGAACGCACGAGGGAGTATCGCGCAGCGACGTTCCTTTTCGCGGAGCGACCCCTACCCCGCCCAAGTAAAACACCTATCATTCCCGCAGGTCTCGCAGCGCGGCGCATCGGCGGGCACCTTCTTGCCGCAATAGTAGCAGGTTTTCAGCGCATCCTTCCCCAGGCTCCCCCTTGGGGGAGCTGTCGCCTCGGGCGACTGAGGGGGTGTCGTGGGGGAGCTGCCGCCTCGGGCGGCTGAGGGGGTGTCTGCCGCGCCCCCAACTGTCAACTGTCCACTGTCAATTGTCACTTGTCAATTCCCCCGCCCCCGCGCTGTTGTTGCTCAAAAACTCCTCCGCAAGCGCGTTGTACGCCACGCTGCCCTTGGAGTAATTGTCGTAGTACATCACCGGCTGGCCGAAGCTGGGGGCCTCGGAGAGGCGCACGTTGCGGGGGACGACCGTGGAGTACACCCGGCGCGGGAAGAAGCGCTTCACTTCGTCCACGACAGCCTGGGTGAGGTTCAGCCGGCCGTCGTACATGGTGAGCACCACGCCCTCGATGTCGATGAGGGGGTTCCACAGGCGCTTGACCTGCCGCACGGTCTGCATCAGCTGCGAGAGGCCCTCCAGGGCGAAGTACTCGCACTGGATGGGCACCATCACGGTGTCGGCGGCGCACAGGGCGTTGATGGTGATGAGCCCCAGGGCGGGCGGGCAGTCCATGAAGATGAAATCGAAGTCGTCGCGCACCATGGCCAGGGCGGTTTTCAGCTTGCTCTCGCGCTGGGGCAGCTCCACGAGCTCCAGCTCGGCCCCGGCGAGGTTCATGCTGCTGGGCAGCACCCACACGTTTTTGAACTGCGTGGCCGCCACGGCCTCGCTTGCCTTTTTGCCGCCGATGAGCACCTCGTAGCTGGAACAGGCGAGCTTCTTCTTGTTGATGCCGAGGCCCGTGGTGGCGTTCCCCTGGGGGTCCACGTCCGCCAACAGAACTTTGTATCCCTGCGAGCCTATGGCGGCCGCCAAATTCACGGCGGTGGTGGTTTTGCCCACCCCGCCCTTCTGGTTTACGATAGCGATGACCTTCCCCATTGATCCCCATCCTCCGCGCAAAAAATACTTGTCCACAATATCCTATATTCTATTATATCATCGCTTGGGGGAAAGTGCAAGGGTTTTTCATGTTCGTCCAAGGCATATTTCCGATTTCACTGGCTGACATTTTTGTTGAATTTTCGCGATTGTTATTGACAGCCCATTTATTCCCTGCTACAATGGTCGTGGTAGCGTTGCCTATGCGGTAGGCGGTTAAATCCTGCCCCAACCCCGGCCAGGGGGAAGGGAGGTGTGTGGATGGAATTTTTAGTGCTTTTGGTAGTAATGCTGATTGTTGCGACAGGTTACATTAACGCATCAAAGAAATAGCCGCCCCAGCGTCCAACAGTGGCGGCTAATCCTATTAGCTAATACTCCAGGGGGCTAACCGTCTATACGGCAACGCTATCCCTGTATCTGTATTATATTTCATAATGCTCGCTTTGTCAAGCGTTTTTTGCGCGCTCAATACACAAACTGGTCGTAAGTCACCGTCACGGTGCTCGAGCCGGTGTTGTTGCGGTAGGTGTCCGCGCCGTTGAGGATGCGTATCTCGGTGAGGTTGATGGTCTGGTTGTAGGTCACCCGCAACTCGAGCAGCTTGCCCTCGCCGTCGATGCGCGCGGTGAACTTCACCCCCGTGGTGCTCTCCGAGATGTCGATGGGATCCACGTTGATGACGCTCAGGTTGCTGCTCTTCACCAGGGCGAAAACCCTGTCGGCGGACATGTGGTCGTAGAGGCCGCCGTCCCCGGTGGCCATGTGGATGGGCCCCTTGTCGATGGGGGAATTGCCCGAGATGCCGCTGCCCAGCAGGCGCTTCTCCTGGCGGGTCTGGCCGTCCTTCACAAACAGGGTGACGGTCCACTCGCCGCCCTGGCTGCCGCTGTAGGTGGCGTCCGTGAGATCCCCCATCGCGAACTGGCTGTTCTTCATCAGGTTGGAGCTCTGGCCCTTCGCGCACGTGGCGGTGTGTGCGCCGTTGGTGGCGCCCAGCGCCGTATTCAGCCAGCCCGAGATTTGCTCGCTCATATTGACCAGGCCGCCCAGGCCCGGGATGGTGACGTCGTCGATAAACGCCGGGTCGAACACCCAGGCTTTGGGATTGATCATGTGGCTCTTGTTGTAGCCCGCCTTGCTGTCCAGGGCGGTTTTCACCGCGGCGTTGAAGCGGCTGAGCGCCTCCGCCTGGCTGGCGATGCTGATGCCGCCGGGGTAGTGCTGCGTGCCGCCTGTGGTTGCGGCCCTGGTGGTGGTCGGCGCGGCCGTGGCCGGGGGCCTGGTGGTGGTGGCCGAGGGGATGGTGGTGTTGCCCGGCGCCTTCGTGGTTGCCGGGGGCTTGGTGGTTGTGGCGTTCCCGCTGAGCGTGGGGATCTTTGTGGTCGTCGCGCCGGGCGGCGTTGTAGCGCCGGGCACGGTCGTGGGCGCCTGGGTGTAGTACACGATGCTGGAGTAGACGCCCTCCGGAAGGGTCTCGTCAATCTCTCCGGTGGCCTCCCCGGTTGTAGGCTCCGTCAGGAAATCGCTCAGCCAGGCGGTGTCGTCCACGGTGGTCAGCGCCGCGGGGGCGGGGTCTCTGCCGCAGCCGGCGGCCAGGGCCGCCAGCAGCAGCGCGGCGCAGGCGACCGCGGCGGCGCGGGTACATACATTGATTCGTTTCATATCTTCGTCATCTCCTTCGTTTCGGCATAATCAATACGAATTTCCTAGTTTGAGTATAGCACAAGGGCCGGCGGAGATAATTCTGAAAAAGAATTTTGGCGGGAGAAATTTTTGGGGCGGCTTGACAGGCGCGCGGGGCGGCGGTATAATCAGATGAGAAAATAATGGGAAAGAGGCTTGTGTTATGAAGAAAATTGCCGCCGAGCTGCTTGCCGCCTTCCTCCTGTGCGCCGCCATGGGCGTCTTCGCCCATGCCGCGCAGCCGCAGGCCCTGAAATTCGTCGTGCTGGGCGATTCCATCGCCGCGGGCGCCATGCTCCGCAGCAAATCCGACGCCTACGCATCGCTCGTCGCCGGGGCGAAGGGCTATGACCTGCGCAACCTCGCCGTGAACGGCTATACCTCCGCCGACCTGCGGGAGCGCGTAACGGGCGACAAGGCCTTCCGGGAGGAGATCGCGGGGGCGGACATCATCGCCCTGTCCATCGGCGGCAACGACATGCTGAAGACGGGGGACATCCTCGGCTCGCTGGCCATCGGGATGCTGGGCGACTACGAGGCGCTGGAGCCGATTATGGGCCCGGTGTTCGCCGGGAACCGGGAGAACCTCGCCGCCATCGCGGCGGAGCTGCGCGCGCTGAACCCGGACGCCAGGCTGATCGTGCAGACCCTCTACAATCCGGCGTTCCCGCTGCCCTCCCTGCGCGAGGCCTACGGGCGGGGCGTGGAGATCATCAACCAGAGCATCCATGACTATCTGGAACAGAACCCCGGCGCGTTCGAAATCGCGGACGTGTTCAGCGCGTTCGAGGGGCGCGGCGGCCTGATCTTCTTCGACATGACGCACCCCAGCCGGGCTGGGCACGCGGTGATCGCCGCCGTGCTCACCGCCGTGATCGACGGCGAGGAGCCGCCGCTGCCCGCCGTAAGGCCGCTGCGCGCCCGCCTGGACAGGCGCATGAACCCCGTCCTCGCGCTGGCGGACAGGGTTGTGGTTTGGGTGCTGGGGCGGGTGTTATAATTTCCGCACCCGGAACATCCCCTCCACCAGCGTCCAGTTGGCCGCGAAGGGCAGGTTCACCGTCCAGTAGCTGATCCCGGCGATGCCGAGCTCCCGCGCGAGCAGGAGCTTGGCGCGTATGCTGCGGGCGTCCTCGAACCAGATTTCACGCGCCTGACCGTCTGCCTGCGTATAACGAAACCAGGGCGTCTGCGCGGCCTGGTCGAACTCGATATTCGCCCCCTGGCGCGCCGCGATGGCCACGGCCCCGGGGTTGTTTACCACGGTTGCGCTCGTGCCCTGCTGCCAGGGGATTTTCCAGTCGTAGCCGTAGTTGGGGATGCCCATCAAAATCTTGGCCTTCGGCATACGGGACATCGCGAATTCCGCCGCGCGCCGCACGCCCCCGATGGGCGCGACGGCCCCCGGCGCGCCGCCCTGGTGGCTGAAGTCGTAGGTCATCAGCGTTACATAGTCGTTGTACTTCCCCTGGGCCCAGAAGTCGAAGCCCTCGTAGAGCAGGCCGGGCTGGTTGTCGGCCATTTTGGCGGGCACGGCGCTGGTGAGCAGGAAGCCCTCGTCGTGCATCCAGGCGCGGGCCTTGGCGAGGAAGCAATTCAAGTTTTCACGCACGGCGGCCGGCACATATTCAAAATCGACGTCCAGGCCCGTGTAGCCCTTCTCGTGCATGAGCCGCACGCAGCTCTCCAGCAGCCGCACCTGCGCGGCGGGGCTCTCCAGCAGGGCCCGCACTGTGTCCGGCTGGAAGCCCTTTCCCTCTTCAATATTCGCGATCACCATGTGTGGTTTTACATTCGCCGCCTTGGCGCGCTCTATCGCCCGCTCGTCGCCCCGCATGGGGGTGAGCGAGCCGTCGGCGGCGACGTGGCAGGCGAACACGCTGAGAAACGTGAGATGCGGCAGGGCGTCTGTGAGTGCCTGCTCGCTGATGGTGGGATAGCAGTAGCCGTTGACGGTGAGCTCGCCCCGGTTTTTTTCAGCGCCGGGGATCACCAGCGCCTGCCCCACGATGATCCTGTCGGGGTCGGCCAGGCCGTTGGCCACCGCCAGGGCCTGCATGGGGACGCCGTATTGGTTCGCGATGCGGAAGACGGTGTCGCCGGAGCGCACGGTGTGGATGGTCATAAATATGCCTCTTTTCTAATTAAGCAATTGTCTATTTTTATTGCAATGCCCCAAAGATTATGTTATACTTTGCGTATGAACAAAATTATCATCATCCGTCCCGCCACCATAGACGACGCCCCCGCCTGCGCGGAGATCCACTGCCGGGGCTGGGAGGCCGCCTACGCGGGCCTCATCCCGGCGGAAACCATCGCGAAAAAGAACGCCGAGCGGCCCGCGGCCTGGCCCGGCTATCTCGCCAGCGGCAAATTTGACTACTACGTGGCCGCGCTGGAGGGCAACGTCGTGGGCTTTCTCTCCCTGCGGGAGCCGGAGGCCAGCGAGAACCTGCCCGGCTGTTACTTTGAAGTCGGGGGCATCTATCTGCACCCCTCTGTGTATCGGCAGGGCATAGGGCGGCAATTGATGGCCTTCGCCGAAACCAAAGCGCATGAAAAGAATAAAGCAGCCATGATGCTCTGGGTCTTCGAGGACAACGCATCCTCCCGGCGCTTCTACGAGGCCTGCGGCTATCGCCCCGACGGCGCGGTGCAGAACCACGAATACGGCAAAACGCTGCGCTCTGTGCGGTATGTGAAGGAGATTTGATCATGCAATACACCGATTACACCCGCGCCGCCGAGCACCTGCGGCCCCTCCTCCCGCTGGACGCCTACCCCGTGGCCATCGTCCTCGGCTCCGGGCTGGGGGAACTGGGCGACAAGCTGGGCATACGCATAGCCATCCCCTATGCCGACATCCCGGGCTTCGCGCAGTCGGGCGCGCCGGGGCATAAGGGGATGCTCCTCGCGGGGACGCTCGGGGGCCGCCCCGTGCTGTGTATGCAGGGCCGCCTGCACCGCTACGAGGGCCACGAATTCGCGCAGGTCACCTTCCCGGTGCGGGTGCTGCGCCTGCTGGGCGTGCAGACTTTGATCGTCACCAACGCCGCCGGGGGGATCAACACGGGCTATGCCATAGGCGACATAATGATCATCAATGACCACATCAACCTCATGGGCGGCAACCCCCTCGTGGGCCTGCACGAGCCCGCCTTCGGCGAGCGCTTCTTCGACATGGGCACGGCATACACCCCCGCCCTGCGCAGGCTCGCCCATGACCGGGCGGCGGCGCTGGGCATGTCCCTGCGCGAGGGCGTGTACGTCGCCGTGACGGGCCCGAGCTACGAGACCCCCGCGGAGATCCGCGCGTTCCGCGCCCTCGGGGCCGACGCCGTGGGCATGTCCACCGTGCCGGAGGTCATCACGGCCCGCCACTGCGGCATGGATGTGCTGGGCCTGTCCCTCATCACGAACATGGCAGCGGGCGTCACCGACGCCGTGCTCACCTGCGAGGAGGTCATCGACATAGGCCGCGCCAGGGCCCGCGAGATGGAGGCCCTGGTGACGGAGATTGTGAAGGAGTTGTAGCACATGGAAATCCGCCCCATCCGCGCCAGCGACGAGGAGGCCCTGCGCGCCCTGTGCCTGGGCACCACGCCCCTGCGCCGCCGCGAGCAGAGCGAGCGCTTCGTCATCTGGCAGTCCTTCGGGCAGTATTATCTTGATTGTGAAGCAAGCCATTGCTTCTTAGCGCTGGAGGAGACCACCCCTGGCCCCTCCAAGGAGACCACCCCCGGCCCCTCCAAGGAGGGGAATAGGGCGGTGGGGGCCATCCTCTGCGCGCCGGATTACGCCGACTACATGCGGCGCTTCACCGAGCGGGTGAGCCCCAAGGCCAAGCCCTACGGCTACCTGGCCATGGCCACGGCGCGCCAGACCTCGCTGCTGCACCAGAAATTCGCCGGGCGCTACCCCGGCCACATGCAGTGCCTGTGGCCCGCCAGCCGGCCCGATTTGGCTCGGCCCCTTTTTGAGGCCCTGGCCGCCCACCTGGAGGCCATCGAGTGCCGGGGCGTGTGCGCCTTCCCGGATAAAAAGCAGCGGGCCCTGTGGGAGTCCCTGCAGGGCCTGGGCTTCGCCGTGCTGGGCAAAAGCGGCAATTCGCTGATCATGGGGAAGGAGCTGTTTTAGCCATGAAAAATAAAAACAAAAAGAATGTGCAATCGAAGGATATGTCTTTCGCGAAGCAGGCCGATTCCTACGACGAAGGTTTCGCGGGCAGGGCCTCGCAAAAGTTCTACAACCTGCTGCTGCGCGAGGCCGCGCTGCCGCCGGGCGCGGCGGTGCTGGACGTCGGCTGCGGCACGGGCGCGCTGCTGCGGCGCTTCGACGAGGCCTTCGGGATCGACGGCTGCGGCGCGGACATAGAGGAGGCCATGCTCGCGCAGGCGCGGGCGCAGTGCCCGCACATGCGATTTGCCCTCGCGCCCTGCGGGGCACTGCCCTTTGAGGATCAAAGCTTTGACGCCGTGCTGGCCTGCATGGCCTACCACCACTTCGGCGACAAGGAGGGCTTCGCCCGGGAGGCCGCGCGCGTACTGAAGCCGGGCGGCGCGCTCCTCATCGCCGACCCGAATTTCCCACGGGCCGTGCGCAGGGCAATCAACGGGCTCGCGAAGGCCGCGCGCGTGACCGGCGAGTTCCTGTCCGCGCCGGAGCTGGAGGCCCGCTTCGCCGCGTATGGGTTTCAAGCGATAGCCGCGGCCACCGACGCCTATGCGCTGGTGATCAAGCTGGGGCTGGCGGAAAAGGACAAGGGGTAGGGGACGGCCTCCCGGACGTCCCGGTACCATCGCTTGGGGCGTCGGGGACGCCGCCCCCTGCAATACACATTCGTATCACGAGGAGGAGTCCCTATGGCTCTGGAGGTCTTCCGTTCCTTCGGCGGCGAGGCCTGCGCGGTGACGGTGCGCGAGCGCGTGGGCGGCGAGAGCGTGGAGTGGCAGTTCCAGCTGGAGCGGCCGCTGCAGCTGGTGATGGCCTTCCTCAACGGGGAGCCGGAGGCCCTCGGCGAGCTCACCGAAGTACAGCAGCGCTGGCTGCGGGAGGGCTTCTCCGGCGGCGGCGGCGACCTGCTGCGGGATATGGCCGTGCACGTGCTCGTTTGCGCCGAGGAGCGCGGCCACGACCCCATCGCCCGCCTGGCGGCCTACTCCTTCTCCCATGAGATGTTCGACCTCAGCCGCGTGGCCAGCTACGCCGCGCGCTTCACCCTGGAGACTTCTGTCGTCGGCACCCGGGAGATGGGGCGCATGTCCGCCGGGTGGAGCACCCTGCTGGAGGAATACAAGGCCCAGCCCCTGCCCCGCCGCGAGGCCCTGTTCGAGGCCCTGGCGGAGGACGCGCGCCAAAAAGGCCACCCCTTCGAGCTGAGCATGGCCGCGGAATACGCCACGCTCTCCCAGCTGCTCAAGTCCCTGGTGATCGAGATGATCCAGACCAGGGCGCTGCTGAAGCGCTGCTTGGGCTGCGGGCGGCATTATCCGGCGAACGAGGCGTGCGTGTGCGGGCGGTGATGCCCGGCGCTGCGCGCCATCCCCGTGGACCCCCCCCTGCTTTGGCGCTTCTGCGAAGCACCAAAGCTGTCCCCCCTCGCAGGCGAGGGGGGTGGCGCGTCAGCGCCGGGGGGTGTCCTCGCGAGGGGGCGTCATACATACCTCCCCACAAATCCCTTCACGGCCCCAAAATATCTCTCCCCCTGGCGCTCGGATTCTCCGTGGCCCGCGCCGGGGATGGTGAGGCGTTCCTTTTCGCAGGCGGCGGCCGCGTAGACCTTCTCGAACATCCACAGCGGCACCACGGGGTCTGCCTCCCCATGGATAAACAGGGTGGGCGTCGCCGATTTTTTTACTTGTTCCACGCAGGAGGCGTCCCTCATGGAGAAGCCCTGCAACACGCGCACGTAAAAATCCATGGCGTGGAGGGCGGGGAAGACCGGGATGTGCAGCAGCGCCTTCGCCTGGTGGGCGTATTCGTCCCAGAAGGAGCTGTAGCCGCAGTCCTCCACGGCGCACACGACATTGGCGGGCAGGGGCTCGCCGGTGGCCATCATCACCGCCGCGCCGCCCATGGAGCCCCCGTAGAGCACGATCTTCGCGTTCGCGTTCTCTTTGACGATATAGGCTATCCAGGCGAGCACGTCGAAGCGGTCCAGCCAGCCCATGGAGACATGCCTGCCCTCGCTGCGCCCGTGGCCGCCGAGATGGGGCAGCAGCACGTTCCAGCCCCAGTCATAGAACACCCTCGTCGTGCTGCCGCAGTGGCGCGGGCCGCTGGTGTAGCCGTGCAGGCTGACCACCCACACGCCGCTCGGGACTTCGTTCCGGAACACATCCGCGTGGATGCGCCCGCGCCCGTTGGGCGAGGCGATGGAGGCCTGTTCGGGGTTTTTCTCGAGATGCCAGCGCAGGCTCTCCTGTATTTCCGGGAACGAGTCCCCGCCGAACATCTCCTCCATCCCGGCGTTCTTGTAGATGAATTGTTCCATGAGGCCGCGCCTGACCTCCCCCGAGGCCCCGGCCCTCCCCGCCAGGATGTCGCCGTCCGGCACGGCGTTCATGCCCCGCGCGGCGGCCTTCCGCGATAAAAACAGGCTGTAGGCGGCGCCCCCGGCCGCGAGGAACGCGCCCCCCGAGAGCACAGCCGCCCCGGCGGCGGCTTTTAAAATCTTGTTTGGCTTTGGCATGGAAATATCCCTCGTTCGCAATTTTTAGGTATATTGTAGCACGGATATGGGGGGAAAGCAAGAAAAACCGCACGAGGGACGCCGCTGCGGCGGGGGGGTGCGGGGCACGCGCGCAAGCGCCGTGTTCACCTGCGGCTTTTCTCTTCATATGTAAAAGTTTCGCGCGCCCTGTAACCAACCGCCCCCCTCAAACGTATACAGGATGAACGTGTTCATCTTTCGCCGGCGAAAGGAGTGACCCCCTTTGACCGAAAACCAGCGCGGCGACTACGCGCGGGCCGTGGAGCGCCACGGCGAGAGCGTCTACCGCCTGGCCATGCTCTACCTGCGCAGCCCGCAGGATGCCTCGGACTGCTGCCAGGACGTGTTCCTCAAGCTCATGGAGCGCGGGCGCGGCTTCGAGAGCGACGAGCACCGCAAGGCCTGGCTGCTGGCCGTGGCGAAAAACGCCTGCCGCGACAAACTGCGCCGCGAGGCGCGCAGGCGCACGGACTCCCTGGAAGCCCCGGAAAACCTGCCCGCGCCCGGCGGGGGCAGCGAGCTGCTGGCGCTGATCTTCACCCTGCCCGAGAGCGACCGCGAGATTCTCTGCCTGCACTACTACGAGGGCTACGCCGTGCGCGAGCTGTGCGCCCTGCTGCGCCTGCGGGAATCCGCCGCCAAGCAGCGCCTCGCGCGCGCCCGCGCCAGGCTGAAGGCGCTGCTGGGCGAAAATGAATGAAAGGAGACTGTACAATGAACGATGAAATATTCGACGCGAAGATAAAGGCGGCCTTTGAGGCCCTGCCCCCCGCCGATATGGCCCTGATGAACCGGCTGCGCAACCTGCCGGAGGAGAAGCCAGCGCCCGCACGCCGCCGCTTCTTCGCCCCCGGGCGGCTGGTGCCCCTGGGGGCTGCGGCGCTGGCTTTGATTGTCGTGGTTGGGGTTGTCGCCACGCAGTTTGGCTTTCCGATGTTTAATATGAGCGACCCTATGTACGCTATGCGAGAAGCCCCGACGATGCCGGGCCCGCCGGTGCAGTATGCCCCGACGCTGGAGGACGCCACGGAGCCAATGGATTCCACCATGGACTGCGACATGGAGGCGACGACGGGCGCGGAGCCGGGGGCTCCAAAGGACTTCAATACAGAGGAGTACAACAAAATTATCGAGCGGGGGTTTGTATCCCCGGCGGCGGAGCCGCTCTCTACCTTCGCGAGCAGCGTGGATACGGCGTCCTACAGCCTGGTGCGCGGGAAGCTCAGCCGGGGCGAGAGCGTCACGCCCGACATGGTGCGCATCGAGGAGTTCGTCAATTACTTCCAGTACGACTACCCCGCGCCGAAGGGCGGCGCGCCCCTGGCCGTCAGCGCGGAGCTGGGCGCTTGCCCCTGGGCCCCGGGCCACCTGCTGCTGCAGGTCGGCGTGCAGGCGGAGAAGATCGATATGTCCAAGGCCCCGCCCGCCAACCTGGTGTTCCTGATTGACGTGTCGGGCTCCATGCAGATGCCCGGCAAGCTCGGCCTGGTGCGGCAGTCCTTCCTGTTGTTGGCGGAGAACCTGCGCCCGCAGGACCGCGTATCCGTGGTGACCTACGCCAACGGGCAGGACGTCCTGCTGGACGGGGAATCCGGCGCGAACAAGGCGAAGATCATGTCCGTGATCGAATCCCTGGAGGCCGGGGGCTACACGAACGGGGCCGGGGGCATAGAGGCGGCCTACAAATGCGCCGAGCGCAACTTTATCCAGGGCGGGATGAACAGAGTGATTCTCGCCACGGACGGCGACTTCAACGTGGGCGTCACCAGCGAGGGCGACCTCAGCCGCCTCATCGCCAAAAAGCGCGAGAGCGGCGTGTTCCTCTCCGTGCTGGGATACGGCTACGGCAACTACAAGGACAACAAGATGGAGGCCCTGGCGAAGGACGGAAACGGCAACGCGTATTATATCGATTCCCTGCTGGAGGCGCGGCGCGTGCTGGTGGAGCAGCTGGGCGGCACGCTCAACACCGTGGCGAAAGACGTAAAGCTCCAGGTGGAGTTCAACCCCGCCGGGGTGAAGGCCTACCGCCTGCTGGGCTACGAGAGCCGCATGCTGCGCCCCGAGGACTTCGCCAACGACAAGATCGACGGCGGCGAGGTGGGCAGCGGCCACTGCGTCACGGCGCTGTACGAGATCATCCCCGCGGGCTCCGACGAGGCGGTGCCGGGCCTGGACCTGAAGTACCAGCAGCGCGTCCCCGTGCCCTCCAACGAGCTGCTGACCGTCGCCGTGCGCTATAAGCTCCCCGACGGCGACACGAGCCGCCTGATCGAGCGCCCCGTTACCCTCGAGGACAAAAAAGCCGCCCCCTCGGACAATATGCTTTGGGCGGGCGCGGTGGCCGAGTTCGCGCTGGTGCTGCGGCAATCGCAGTACGCCGGGCGTGCCAGCGCGGCCGGTGCGCTGGCGCAGGCCAGGAGGACAGACTACAGGGCTGACCCCTACCGGGCGGAATTTGTGCGGATACTGGAAAAGAGCGCGGGATAGGGGGGGGCCGCGACGGCGGAGCGGGCCTTACCCGCCCCCGCCCTCCCGGGCGGCCACCTTCTCGATCACGTCGGCCATGCTCCCGGCCTTATCCCACAGCCGCTGGGCCTTTGCCGCCCATGGCTCGAAGCCCGCCGGCGTGGCCGGGTATTTCTTGTAATGCCCCTTCAGCGCCGCGCCGCAGAACACGCCTTTGAGCAGGCTGCGCAGGCTGGGCAGGCTGATGTTACCGCTGACAGTTCCCACGGCCATCTTCCCCACCAGGGACAGCGTGTCGCCCAGGGGCATGTCGGCGTTGAAATTGCGGTTGGTGCGCGTGAGCTGCTTGTCGTTGAACACGATGCCCTTTTTGAACTCGTACTCGTTCTCCCGCGCCGTGCAGTCCACCGCGTTGGTGAGCATGGCCAGCGTGTTGGCGAAGTCCGCGCCCTGGGTCTGCGCGTAGCGGCGGTTGTATTCCCACAGGGCCTCCTCGGTGGGGTAGGCCCCATCCCGCATGGCCTTGCACGCCACCTCGGCGGCCAGGGCGCAGCCCACCCAGCCGGAGGTGATGCCCTCGCCGCTGAAGGGCTTGGTCATGCAGGCGGCGTCGCCCATGCAGATAAAGCCGTCGTCCGCCATGGAGTAGGGCGGGCGGCGGTAGGGCGTGACGCCCCGCTCCCAGCGCGGGCCCTCCGGATACTCCCCGTGCGGCGGGGCCTTGACGCGCGCCCGGAACAGCTCGTGCATCCGCATGGTGTATTCAAAAGACAAATTCGCGCCCGTGCCGAACAGGAAGCCGTCCGGGTCCTCCGTCTGGCCGAACCAGCCCTTGTACTGGGCGTAGCCCGTGGGGTAGGTGACGCGCCCCTGCGGGTACTGCTCGCGTATGGGCACGTCCGCCGGGAAGGGCTGCCCGGGGTGTTTCAGCTTCACGTAGTGCAATATCACGTAGAACATGTCCCGCGGGCCGATCTCGAAGGTCTCCACGCGGCTGTTTGTCATTTTGCGCCGGGCCACGGAGGGGATGCCGGAGCAATCGGCCACCAGCCGCGCCGCGACCTCCCGCCGCTCGCCAGCGATGTCTATCACCGCGCCGTGGATTTTCCCGCTGTCTGCGTATTTAAAATCCTCGAAGGCGGCATCGAAGGCGAATTCCACGCCCACTTCCGCCGCCCAGCCGCGCAGGCGCTTCAAAAATGGCTGGAAGCGCAGCACGAGGAAGGGGTAGTCGGTGCGCTTGGGGTAGTTGTCGAAGGCGGATTTGGTGATGCCGAAGTCGAAGCGGCCCACGTAGTCCTCGTCGCCCGGCCGGGGCTCCGGCGCGCCGTAGGGGGCGAAGCGCTCCAGGTCGGTGTGGAACACCCCCAGGCGCTCGCCCTGCCGCGCCTCGGGCAAGCAGTCGATCACCAGGGCGCTGTAGCCCTGCTCCGCCATTTTGCGCGCGAAAAGAATGCCCGCCGTCCCCGCGCCGACGACCAGGACGTCGTAGTTGTCGTTCATAAATGACACCTCCATATGGTTTTGATACTATTCCGTTCTAAAATGCAAAGCGGTCAGTCGCTCCGCGATACTCCCTCACCGCTGCGGCGGAGCTCCCTCACGAGGGAGCCAGGGGTTTGTTACCGATAATTCACAGGAACTCGCGGAAACGATTCCCCGGCTCCCTCGTGAGGGAGCTCCGCCCGCAGGCGGTGAGGGAGCATCCGCGGAGCGGCTGACCGCTATGCTTTTTCAGAGCAGAATAGTCTCACAGCCCCAAAAACTTCAGGCTGTTCTCCAGGGATTTGTAGGGGTCGCGGGAGTAGTCCAGCTCGATTACGGCGTCTTCCACGCCTATGTCCTCGGCGCATTGGAGGATGGCCGTGAAATCCAGCGTCCCGGCGCCGATGGAGCGCATATTGAAGGGGGCTATGCCCTTCTTGTAGTCCTTCAGGTGCATCACTTTGCTGCGCCCGCGCAGCTTCTCCATCTCGCGCACGGGGTCGTAGCCGCCGACTTTGATCCAGTAGACGTCCGGGGTGAAGTGCACGCCGGGGCCGGTGTTCTCCAGCAGGTAGTCGAAGTGCGTCTGGCCGTTGACGCTCTTGAACTCGTAGGAGTGGTTGTGATAGGTGACGGTCATGTTGTATTTTTGCAGTTTTTCGGCGGTCTCGTTCAAAAACTGCGCGAAGGCCTTGGTTCCCTCCATGCCCTTTTTTCGCATGTAGCTGCCCGGCATCATGCCTATGCCGATGGCGGTGCACTCAAAAGTCAAAAACTCCTCGGCCAGGCGATCCAGGTCATTTTTGATGCGGTCCACCGGGGCGTGGACGGTGCACACGGGCAGCTCGTATTTTTTGGAAAGATCGCGGATAAATTCCGGCGGTGTGCTGGGGATGGGCAGGGCCTGGACGCACTGCGCGCCCATAGCGCGGCTGCGCCGGAAGGCCTCCTCCATGGCCTCGGGGGTTTTCACCAGGGAGCGCAGGGTATACATCTGTACGCCGATCCGTATGCTCATACTTGTATCTCCTTCTGTGTTTCATAGGCGATGCGCTTGTTCAATTCGTCCAAATAGAGGTTCTCGTCCACGGGCAGGGCGACCTCTCTATCCAGCCAGGCGGAGAGATACACCCCGTTGGAGAGCGTCAGGCCGCGTATGCCGTCGATGCCCGGCGCGATGAGGGTCTCTCCATGCAGCACGGCCCGGGAAAAGTTGCGGATGATCAGGGTGTGCTGGCCCACCAGCCCCAGCCGGTAGGCGGCGATGAAGGGGCCCGTGCTCTTTTTGCGCGTGCTCTTGGGGATGCGGGGCATGAACTTGGTGTTCACCTTGTTGAACTGCGTCTCGCTCGTCTGCAGCTTGTGGACTGTCATTTTTTCTGTCACGAAGCCCGCCTCAATGACGATCTGGCCGCCGTCGCAGGAGAGCTCCAGGCGGTTGGTGCCGGGGAAATCGTGGGTGGAGGTGACGAAGACCCCGCTGGCCCCGTTCTCGTACTGCGTGTAGAAGGTGACGTCGTTCTCCACGGCGATGTCCCGGTTCACGCCCACCTTCGCCCAGCCGCGCACGGACTTGGGCATACCGCCCAGCCACTGGAAGAGGTCGAGCTGGTGCGGGCACTGGTTGGTGAGCACGCCGCCGCCCTCCCCCGCCCAGGTGCCGCGCCAGCCCCCCTGGTCGTAGTAGGCCTGGGGGCGGTACCAGTTGGTGATGACCCAGTTGATGCGCTTGAGAGCGCCCATCTCCCCGCTCTCGATGAGGCGCTTGGCCTCGATGTAGAGGGGATTGGTCCGCTGGTTGTACATGATGCCGAAGGTCAATTCCGGGTGGGCGGCGGCGCACTCGTTCATCTCCCGCACGGCCTTGGTGTAGACCCCCGCGGGCTTATCGATGAGCACGTGCTTGCCCTGCGCCATGGCCGCGATGGCTATTTCCGGGTGGAAGTAGTGCGGCGTGACCACCATCACCGCGTCTATGTCCCCGGAGGCGATGAGCTCTTTGTAGTTCTCGTAAATTTTGACATTCTTGAGGTTCTTCTTCGCCCAGGCGCGCCGCTCGGGGCTGATGTCGCACACGGCGGCTAGCGCGGCGTTTTTGTCCTGCCCCTTGCGCAGCCGCATGGCGTAGCCGGAACCCTGCTTGCCTATGCCGACGATGCCGTAACGTAGCTTAGCCATAGTGTCCTCCTTCATTGCTTCCCGAAGGGAAGGAATTTATTTCATCAAGCATCTTAATCAGGTTCTCGTGCTGCCAGCGCATGACGTCCTCCCGGGTGACATTGCTGAAGAACGAGAGGCCCCGGCTCTCGTCTACCTCCCGGCAGGCCCGGGCCGCCTTGGCATTTATGAAGGGGAGCAATCTTAGCGGCCTGCGCAGCAGGGCGTACTTCGCCGTGTGGGGCTCCAGGGCGAGGAAGCCGTCGTAGCCCCTCGCCTGCAAATCTGCCAGGATGTCGCGCACGCGGCCCTGCCCCTGCCCCAGGGGGACCTCAAAGCCGTCCTGGCAGTCCTTCATATGATAGTAAACTGTTGCGTCCCGGGTGAGCAGGTAGGCCTCCCAGGGGTCTTCGCCCACCTGCAGGTAGTTCGAGGCGTCGTGGCACAGGGCGAACTGGGGGCTCGCCAGGGCCTGGTGCAGCCGCAGGGCCCGCGCCGCCGTATCGCCGAAGATTTTCTTCTCGTTCTCGTGGATGAGCGTGACGTCATGCCCTTCCACTGCTTTGAGAAATCCCTGTAATTTTTCGATCACCCGGGGAAATACCCCTTTTTCGTCAAAGCCGGGGGGCATATAGAACGAGAACATGCGTATGAAACGGCAGCCCGCCGCCTCGGCGATTTCCGCCAGGTTCGCCAGCTTTTGCAGCTGCGACTGATAGGCCTCGTCATCCTCCAGGGGGATTTTGCCTATGCCGGAGCCGATGGACGAGAGCTTCACCCCGGCGGCCTCCAGCCTGGGCTTGAGAGTTTTGTTGAACTCTTCCAGCGTGAAGTCTGTTATGTTCTTGCCGTCCACCAAGCGCGGGCAGAGAAAGCGCACGCCCAGGGCGTCCATCAGGGCCAGCTGCCCCGCCAGGCGCGTGGTGGCCTCGTCGAAGAAGCCGGAGATGTGAAACATGGTGTCACCTGCCTTTCTTTCTCAATTATACAGCAGGGCGGGGGGAAATGCAAGGGGGAAATCAGAAAATGCGCACCCGCAAAAGCAGGCGCGCATATCAACCAAGCCTCATAGTCTAGCCACAGTCATTGTGCTCACGCTGATAGGCGTGTCTTTTAGCAGCGAGAACATTTCATATGGTGCATCCAGATCGTATTCCATGTCGGCATCGGCTTCTTCTCGCGCTTCATCAATGGATATGAACCTGTAAAACTCAAGATACCTATGATCCTCCATGGGTCATTCCTCCTTCGGCTCAAGATTCTGTGTTTGTTTTCGTACGGGGGACATTTGCGTAGGCGGGTTCGGTCTGTTAGCGTTAAATATGATTCGGGTATCGCTGTGGTTTTCGATAATTTTAACTGCCTGGCTATTCAAAAACGAAAGCATGAACGCATGATGAACACTCAAGACCGCGTCCTGAAAGTCATTGTCATCCTCCAATTTCTCGATACGAAGCCCAATTCTTTCGCACTCAGTAATTCCAATGTGCCTGGCATGTGCTTTTGTTTTGCTGTGATCTGAAAGATAATCTACTATGGCAGCTGCTGCTTTCGAGCAATCTGTACGCTCTGACAGCATATTGTTGGACAACCATTTTTGTGCAAGATCCCTAGACCAGTCAATGGCTTTTTCGCAACTACCGAGAAAAGTCGGGTGATATTTTTCAAGTATCACTCTCCATACCGGCATACATTTGGGATTTTTTCCGACCTCCTCAACCGCTCTCTCAAATTCTTCGAGAACCCCTGACGCCGGAAGGCCGTTTAGCTGTGGATCAATCGGTCCCAGACTGGATTGCTTTCCCATCACAATGCTTTTGCACGCACAAGCAATCATAGTTCCTGCGGACATAGATATTTGGGGGATGATCGCTCTTATATCTTTCCCAAACATCATATGGAGATACTCTACCAAAGATTCCGTTGCCGCAAGATCGCCTCCCGGTGTATGCAGGATTAAATCAAGTCCTATGCTTCTGTCCATCTTGTTAATTACCGTCATAAAACCGTTTTTATCCATATCGGTAATGTTGGTCTCGCGTACTGCCGGTTGTGTAAGAAATCCAGAGTAATAAGCTATGATATTTCTCCCTGTAATATTATGCAAAAGGTTGATGTATTTTTGCCTCGTCACATCATACGCATCGCCCCTATTGTTGGCCACTAATGCGCGCGCCTCATTAAAAATCTCGTTGAAGTTTGGCAATAGAATGCACCTCATATTCCTAAATATCCAGTACGATTTGTATTGTACCACAAAACAAAATGAAAATCAAGCGCTAGATTTGTTCTTTCTACAGGTAAAAAGACGTATATATTGTGTTTGATTCGCTTGCACTCTCTCTGTGGAACTCGTCACCCGAACACTCCACAGTCAATCGCCCCGGCGATGGCCCGGCCGCCCGCGCCGTTGGGGTGCAGCTTGTCCCCGCCCACGAAGGCGGGGGGGGGGCAGCCGGGGTTCTCGGGGGAGGCGAAGGGCGTGCTGATGTCGCATTTATGGTCAAACGCGCCGCTGCTTTCGAACAGCTCGTTGAGCTGCGTGCGCAGGGCATTCTTTTCCGGGGTGGCATCCGCCGCCAGTCCCACGGGGACGAAGTTCAGCCCGACGACGCGCAGCCCGCGTTCGCGCATCATCGCGGCGAGGGCCTCCGCGCCGCCCATAATCTCTTCCGCCGTGGCGAACTCGCTCTTGCAGGCGGAGATGGTCCCCGGCTGGAAGAGATCGTTGATGCCCAGGCTGAGGATCACGTGGGAGACGCCCTCGTAGGCGAAGACGTCGTCGTGCACGCGCTCCAGGCCCTTGACGCCGTAGTAGCCGCGCAGGGGGAAGCGCCCGCTGGTGCCGCGCAATATCCGGTTGCCGCCTATGGCCTTGTTGATCACAGAGTAGCGCCCCGGGTACAGCGCGCGGATTTTCTCCTCGAAAGGCTTTGTCCAGAAGCCCTGCTGCGTGAGGGAATCCCCGAAGCACTGTATGGAGGCGGCACCCTCCGTATTGAGCAGCTCCACGGCCTGGAACAGGGGGATGGGGAAGGGCTGCGTCAGCCCGAGCAGCTTGTTGACTTGGGGCAGGAGGAAATCCCGCACACGCCTTCGATGCCGTATGGCGGGCGCGCCGCAGACGTCGCCCCTCGCGCAGAGCAGCCTGGCGTTATCCAGGCAGTTGCCGCTTTGCAGCCTGCCCTTTTCGATATACAGGCTCACGCAGACATGCGCCCCCGCCGGGACGGCGAAGGCCGCCTCGTCTGAGATGGCCGACCCGCCGGGCGGCAGGGTCAGCCCTGGTTTGCCCTTGAAGGTGAGCGGCCGTATGCTGTGCGTATCGGCGATGACGCCGTTCGCGTCGCACAGCGCGATGTTCGCGCGGCCCACGGCGACGGCATACGCCGAGTGCCGGTTGCCGAGGCGTATCCTGGCCCCCTCGCCCGAAATGGCCGTGTTGAACACCAGCCGCAGCGTGCGCTTCGCCGAAAAAAACGACATCATGGAAAGGCGCGCGTGCGCCATGCCCCAGGCCTCGACCCAGGTTGGTTGTGTCTCCATGGCAGTCAACTCCCTCTTTGATAAATCGCCCACGGAGCGGCCAATCGACCGTGCCGCAAGCGATGGAAGCATTCATTCCTGTGGAAAATTTCATCAGGCCGCACGTTTTGCCTGCTGCCGGTAAGCGCGCTGCAGAAAAGCTTCTCCCGCTTCTTTCCCCTTGTCTCCAATGGAGCCGGTCCTGGAATTCATATATGACAGCAGAAGGCACTTCGTCTCCGCTTCTTTGTTTCTCTTGGCAAACGAAGTCGCGATATGAGTCAATTCATTGCTGGATAGACGGGCAGCCGCAACGGATTCCTTGTTCCAGCAGGCCAGAATGCCATAGCATACCTCGAACAATTCCTTGAGGGTCAGCGCTTCGAAAACCTCGAACATACTTTTCTCCTTATAAAGCGATAATGTCGAACTGGGTTGTCTTCAATGCTTCAATGCGATATTCTTTGGCAAAGTAAGTTGCCTTTTTCATGGCCGGGACTGTAATTAGATTTTCAACAACGGTTTTGTCTATCACGTATATGACGGGGCGGAAAAAAGACAAAGCAGCGCTATTAATAATATATGTAAGTTCATTCCGTATATCGTCATTAATTTTTCCGGCGTCAAATTTTGTCTGAACGCCAAGCAGGAGGCCTGTTCTGTTCTGATCTATTCTTCCGCTGTGCAAGTCATTGCCCTCTACATCTTTTAATAAAGACGCGCATATTTCCTTTGGATTTGCCGAGGGGGGATTGTTGGGTTCGTCGTACCTTGGCGCGCACCACACAAAATGCGTGCCCGCATAATAATCTTCATTGATCTTGTAGGCCAAAAATGTGTTCACAGAATATAAAAATTTTTCAGAATGCCCCAATGTGCGATCCCTCCTCCCACTACTATTCTAGCATATCGCTGAACAAATTGCAAGCGTTTCATGGAAATTAATAGGAATTTAGTGGATTTGTGTCGAAGTCAGCGCTTTGTATATCTCCTGCGCGATGACGCCGCAGCCCGCCTCGTCCGGGTGGACGCCGTCCGGGAAAAGCTCCGGGCGCGCCGCTGTGGCGGAATGGATGTCGATGACCCGCGCGCCAGTCTGCGCCGCGACACTGCGCACGAGAGGGCACACCTCGTCGCGGACAATCGCCGGGTTGATCTCAAACTTGTTCTCAAAGCACGCGGGGGGCTGCAGCAAATAGACCTCCGGTTCGTTGGGCAGCGCCATGTAGCCCTCCGCCAGGCGCGCCAGGTCGGCCTCATAGGCTATCGCATTCCAGTTGTAGGGCTTGGAGTCGTTCGTCCCCAGCATGATCAGCACGATGTCCGGCGCGGCCTGCATCGAATGCCTGTAGCGCCTGGTGTTCACGTAGGGCCTGTCCCCCGAGGAGAGCGCCGTGCGCCCGCTCACCCCGCAATTGAGCACCTGGTACTCTTCCCCGAGCAGCGCCCGCAGCTGTGCCGGGTAGGCGTCCTGCTCTTTGTCCTTCACCCCGGAGCCGAAGGTGATGCTGTCCCCCACGCAGGCCACGAGTATGCCCCCCTCGGCCGCCTTCGGCGGCAGGGGGTCGGAGGCCAGCGAATAGGAAACAACGCCCGCGATGGCAAGGATTGCCAGGCCGCCGAGGACGATCAGCGCCGGTTTTAGATTCTTGTTCATGGACTGTGCTCCTACTCCACCTTCTCGGCGCCGCGGAAGCTGATCATGCCGAGGAAGGGCACATCCAGGGAGCCGCTGGCGCTGCCGTTTGCGAAGGTGGCGGTGAAGGGGATCAGGCTGCCCTGGAGCAGGCTGTGCTGGGCCACGCCCACGAGGGTGCCGCCCTCCGCCTTCAGCTGGCTGAAGCGGAAGTCGGGCTTTTTCCCGTTGGCCAGCTCGGCGGAAACCTCATAGGCCCCGTCCTTCTCGCCGACGATGAGGTAGGCGATGCCGCTGTAAAAGCGGGTGTTCACGGTGAACTTCCATTTGCCGGGTTCTATCATGGTGCAAGCTCCAGTTCAAGCGTATCCAAATTCAGTTGCCTGTAATAGCAGTTGTTGGCTATGCCATTGATGCTCGTGTGGCATATCTTGCCCTTGTCCGGGGTCACTTGATAGACCAGGGAGTTCTGCTCGCAGTTGACATGGATCGAATGCAGCGAAAACGTGTTGCCGGATTCCTCGCCCTTGAACCACAGCTTGTTCCTGGAGGTGCTCCAGAGGATGAGCTTTCGCTTTTCGATTGTCGCGTTGAACGCCAGGGCGTTGGTATACGCGATGAGGATCACCTCGCCCGTGGCGGCGTCCTGCACCGCCACCGGGATGACCCCGCTGTCCGCCGGAAGGCGATCCAGCTTGGTGAAATCCAGCTTTAGAATATTTGTGCCCTCTATTGTACTGCTGTCGTAGGGCTTGTCCAGGTTGATGTCCATGGGTTTCTCCTTTATGGTATGACTTTCGAAAGCTGATACTCGATGATGTCCTGCGCGCCGGCGGATTTCAGCGCCGGGATCAGGTCGCGCACCTGGTTCTCCTCCAGCACGGTCTCGATCGCCACCCAGTCGCTGTCCCACAGCTTGGAGATCGACGGCTGCTTCATGGCCGGCAAAATGCCGAGGATCGCGCGCAGCGCGTCCTCCGGGGCGTTCATCTTCAGGCCCGCTTTGCTCCTGGCCCGCAGCGCCCCCTGCAATAGGAGAGAGACGCTTTCGAGCTTGGCTCTCTTCCAGGGGTCGTCCCAGGCGGCTTTATTCGCGTGCAGCCGTGTTGTCGATTCCAGAATCGTCGCGATGATGCGCAGCTTGTTGGCCCGCAGGGAGCTGCCGGTCTCGGTGAGCTCGGCGATGGCGTCCACCAGCTGGGGGACCTTCACCTCGGTGGCGCCCCAGGAATACTCCACCGTAGCCGTGACGCCGTGGGCGCACAGGTATTTCTTCGTCACGTTCACAAGCTCCGTGGCGATGCGCTTGCCGCCGAGATCGGCCACCTCGCGGATGCCGCTGTCCTCGGCCACGGCCAGCACCAGCCTGACCGGGTTGGAGGTGTTCTTCGAATACGGCAGGTCGGCCACCTCCACCACGTCGGCGTTGTTTTCCGTGATCCAGTCCAGGCCGCTGATACCCGCGTCCAGTATCCCCTCGTGGACATAGCGGGGAATCTCCTGGGCCCGCATGGCCAGGATTTCCAGCTCCGGGTCGTTCACCGCCGGGAAGTAGGAGCGGCTGTGCGCGGAGATGTGAAAGCCCGCCTGCTTAAACAGCTGAAAGGTGGCCTCCTGCAGGCTGCCGGTGGGTAGGCCAAGGCGCAGTTTCATGGGGGTGTCCTCCTGGTTTGTTTTTGGGTGCATCGTTGAACTTAACAATTGCCGGGGCCTGTCATATTAGAACCTCTATAGCCAGCCCAGCGGCCACCGTACAATGATGACGAGCCGGTCGAATACGACAAAGAGGATATACATCAGCGAGTCCCAAACTTCCCCGGCGGTGTCCAGCGGCGTGGGATCCTCCTGCGCCAAGGGGAGAAGCACGCTGGTTATGTTTACCTGTGCCTTGTCCTCAAGCCGCATAAACTGCGGGTATTCCGGGTTGTCGAATACGGTGTCCTCGCCGCGGGGCGCGGTTCTCCACCATTCATATAAATTATGGAGATGATAAAAATCGCGGTGGACCATATCCTTTACGAACCATGTGTGCGCCGGCAGGGCGCAGGTGGAGGCGTCAATCTTCCGGTCCGGCGAAAGATGATTTTGCCCGCTGTCAGCCGCCTGCGCGCAGCCGGAGGGAAGCCGTTTCCCGAAAGGAGCCACGACAGCGCCCAGGGAGCCTTTCTCCGTTGCCACCATGCCGTCGCTGGAATAGTTTTTATTCTTGCCGAGGGGCAGCAGCCCCATGTTGTAGCCCACCACAATGGCAACCTTGATTTTTTCGTTTGCCTCCCGCAGAACCTCTCCCGCGCGCAATTGCAGCGCATGATACCGGTCGATTTTTTCCAGGAAGCCCAGTTCCTCGTATTCCGGGTGGCCGTCAATCAGCCGCGCCCTGGCGGCGGGGTAGTCCTCCGGCGGGCACCAGGCCCACATGCCCGGCCAAACGGCGTAGGTCCTGCGGGTAATCTCTTCATAGATTCTGTCGAATGCGGCCCGGGGCAGGAAGGAAAGGCCGAGGGAGGCGGCGTTCAAAATGCCAATTCGATAAAGTGTCCGCATCAGGGGCAGCAGCACATTGTTTGCCCCGGGGGGCAGGTCCAGAGCGTAAATATAATCCAGCGAGCCCATATTCCTGGGGTTTAGGAAATAGTCGCCATTGAGGAAATTGCCGACCAGCTCCATGCCGAACGCGGTTGGCTGGTTATAGACGATGCTCAGGGCGTCCGGATTTTCCACGCCGAGGACGTATTTTTCGGTATAGGCCAAAAGCGGTGAGCTGGAGCCCGATATGCTGCTGATGTGCACATGCCGGTGCCCCGTGTGCGCCTTGACAAATTGGACATAGTCGTTGAGCTCGTCCGCGATTTGATAGGGGCTTTGCCGCCAGTCAAAGGGGAATCTGTAATACGCTTCGCCGGTCGGTTTCCAGTGGTAGGCCTGCCGATGGTCCATCGCCATGACCCATTCATGGCCCACGGTCACCCGCTCCAGCTGTTTGACACTGGTGCCGTCCGGCAACATCTCCAGCGGGCCGACCCATGCCCAGAACGCCGCGATGAATGCGTCCAGGAGCTTGCCCGGATGGAACGTCAGGAGCGAGGGAAGCACGTCGCTTTGCAGGAAGGGAACCAAATCGCGCACGAGGTTGTCCATCATATCGATGCCGTAATACCACATCTCATCCGGCTGGCCGTAATTCTCGACCAGGGCCCCGTGCCCGCCGGAGAGCAAAATAACCGGCACAGCCTCACATTCGCAATATTCCGGCGGAGTCTCGTTTTCTCCCGGCTCGGCGGATACGGTTGCGCCCGGCATGGCGGCAAGCATGGCCGCGCACAGCAGGACAGACAAAAGCCTCTTCACAATGAATCCCCAATCGTATTTTATTAAAATACACCGCCCCCGCCACAAAACCAGTGTACCAAAAAACCCCGCCCCTGTCAAGGGCTATTGCGCTTTTGCCGAAAATATGTTATGCTATTCCCATGGAAAAAAATTTACTGCAAAGCATTACGGATTACGCCGGGGAGGGCTGGATGCCCTTCCACATGCCGGGGCACAAGCGCGCGCCCCTGGGCGGCGGCCTGCCCTGGCAGCTGGACATCACCGAGACCGCGGGCTTCGACGACCTGAAGGACCCGCGGGGCATCCTGCGGGATCTGACCCGGCGCGCCGCCGCGCGCTGGAGCGCCGACGAGGCCTGGATCGGCGTCAACGGGAGCACGGGGGCCATTCTGGCGGGGATACGGGCCATGACAAAGCGCGGCGACACCGTGCTGGCGGCCCGTAACTGCCATGTCTCTGTTTTCCATGCCATGGAGCTGTGCGCCCTGCGCCCGGTGTTCCTGGAGCCGGAATGGCTGCCCGCGTGGGGCGTCTACGGCGCGCTCTCTCAGCGCACCCTGGACAACGCCCTGCGCACGCACCCGGAAGCCGCGCTGTGTATCGTCACGAGCCCCACCTACGAGGGCATTCTCAGCCCCCTGGAGTGCCCCATCCCCCTGTTCGCGGACGCCGCGCACGGGGCCGCGATCGTCACCGGCAATCATGGCGCGCATCTCCCCCTGCCCCGGGCCGACCTCGCCGCCGTAAGCCTGCACAAAACCCTGCCCGCCCTCACGCAGACGGCCTTGCTGCTCTCTTGCGGCCCGCGTGTTGACCGGGAGAAGGTCTCCCGGGAGATGCGCGTGTTCCAGACCAGCAGCCCCTCCTATGTGCTGCTGGCCTCCGTGGCGCACTGCCTGGCACTGCTGGAGGAGCACCGGGAGGATTGGTTCGCCGCCTGGGAGCGGCGCCTGGACGCCTTCTATGCCCACGCCAGGCGCTGGCGCGGCCTGCGGCTGTTCAATGCTGAAAATCACGACAGGGGCAAGCTGCTTATTCATTGTGACGCCGAACACGCCGCCGCCCATCTGCGCCATTTGAAAATCGAGCCGGAATACGCACGGGGGAACCTGCTGCTGCTCATGACCTCCTGCTGCGACACCGACGAGGCCATGGCCCGCCTCACCGCCGCCCTGGACGCGCTGGACGCCCACTGCCCCCCCGCGCCGCCGCCCGCCCCGCGCCCCGCGCCGCTGCCGGAGGGCTTCCTGGATGACCCCTCGCGCTGGGCGGTGGAATATCCGCCGGGGGTGCCAACGCAAAATTTATCTTGATCGAGTACGGGTTTCTTGACCGCACAGTGGACTGTTCGGAATATTGGGTAAATGGTACCGCGCCGCCTGAAGCGCCCGCATTACGTGAAAAACCCCTCCCAGGGGTCTTTTCGCTTTAGTCTGCGCACGGCCTCGGCCATGTCAATCCCGTTCGGGGCGATTTTATCCAGCTCGCTCCACGCGATGGGCATGGAGACCGGCATCCCCGCCCGCCTGCGCACGCAGTAGGGCGCGGCGCTGGTGGCCCCCCGGGTGTTGCGCAGCCAATCCACGAAGATGCGGCCCCTGCGGCTGGCCTTGCGCACGTTGCCCGTATAGCGCTCCGGCCATTTTTCCGTCATGATGCCCACAATGCCCCTGGCATACTCACGGAAGGCCGCCCAATCCATGGCCGCTTTGAAGGGCACAACGACATGATAGCCTTTGCCGCCGCTGGTTTTGAGATAGGCCTTTAAATGCAGTCCGTCCAGGATGCTTTTTAGGTCCCGTACGCCCTGGCGTACCGCGTCCGGGCCCAGGCCCTCGTCGGGGTCCAGATCGAAGACCATCACGTCGGGACTCTCCGGGGCCTCGGCCCTGCTGCCCCACACATGGAACTCGACTGTATTCAGCTGCACCTCGCCAATCAGCCCGGCGACGTCATTTATACAATAATATCCCTCTTTCGAGCCCTCAGGGTGCTTTTTGAAGAAGCATTCGCCCTGCGCCCCCTGCGGGCATCGGATGGCGCTGAGATATCGCCCCTCGACATGCGGCAGCATACGCGGGGCGACCTTTTGGTAGTACAGCGCCAGGTCTTTCTTCGTCACGCCGGGCGCTGCCAGCTTTTCCGGGTTGGTGATTTTTACGCCCTCGACGACGCAGCCGGCCGGGTCAGCGGGCGGCCTGCTCGCCGTAGGCGACACGACTGGAGGGAGGTCCGCCCCTACAGGTTCATCCTCTCTCACCACCTGTTTCACGTCCTTATCCTCGCGCAGGCCCTTGAACTTCGCCTGGCGCAGCAGGCCCTCGCGCGTCCACTCGGCAAAGGCGACCTCTGCGGCGTAAGTTGGACGCAGCCAGAAGACGCTCTCCCCGGCCCTGGCCCTCGGCGCCTCCACGAACGGGGGCGTTTTTCGTATGATGGGCCTGAATTTCCCCTCAAGCATATCGATGTCGCGCTGGGAAAATCCCCCCGCGCGGCCGCAGTGGGCCAGCTTGCCCTCTTGATATACCCCCAGCAGCAGCGAGCTGACGCCGCCCGTGCGCTTGCTTGAGATCGTGTAGCCCCCCACGACGAACTCCTGCCGCTCGCCGCACTTTAGCTTGATCCAATCGCCGTTTCGCGCGCCGGTGTAAGGTGCGTCCGCCCGCTTGCCCACGACGCCCTCCAGGCCCGCGCCCCGGGCCGCCTGTAACAGGGCCTCGCCCCGGCCCTCGATGTGCGCGCTGTAATGCAGCGGCTCCGGCGCGCCGGCCAGCAGGTGCGCGAGAATTTCTTTGCGCCTAACCAGCGGCAATGGCCGCAGATCCTCGCCGTCCAGGGCGAGGATATCGAAGAGCATATACTGCAATTGTTTATCTTTCGGGCTTTTGATATAGCCCTGCAGGGCCTGGAAATCCGGGCGGCCCGCGCTGTCGGTCACCACCATCTCGCCGTCGAGCGCCATGGCCCGCCCGCCCGCGAACGCGACCAGGGCCTGCGCCGCGGTCTTGAATTTGTGCGCGTAGTCGCTGCCGTTTCTTGTCAGGAGCCGGGCCTTGCCGTCCTCCACAAAGCTGAGAATGCGATAGCCGTCGTATTTCAGCTCATACACCCAGCCCTCCTCCTCCGGCACGGCCTTCACGAGCTGGGCGAGCTGGGGGTCGGCGGCGGTGAAGGGGTTTTTGCTCCGCCCGGGATTGGAAGGCTTTGTTTGCCCCGGGACGTCCGGAGGCCGTCCCCTACTTTTTTCTCTCTCTTTTATCAGCAGCCAGTTCTTGCCCTTGCCGTCGTCCATGCGCACCAGCGCCCAGCGGCCCGTGAGCTTTTTGCCGAACAGCTCGATTTTGATGCTGCCGTCCTTCCATTCCAGGGCCTCATAGATACCCTCATCCCAGATGGACACCGTGCCCGCGCCGTACTGCCCCGCCGGGATGGTCCCCTCGAAGTGCCTGTACTCCAGGGGGTGGTCCTCCACCCGCACGGCCAGGCGTTTATCCGCCGGGTCGGTTGAAGGTCCCTTGGGCACGGCCCAGCTCGCCAGCGCGCCATTGTGTTCCAGGCGGAAGTCGTAATGCTCCCGCGACGCGAAATGGTGCTGGATAACAAAATGCAATTCCTTGCCGGGCTTGCCTGTTTTTCCGGCCGGCTCGCCGGTTTTGGTGAAATCGCGTTTTTCGTTGTATTGGGACAATTTGGTGGGCATAAATTTCTCCTCGCGGTACGGCGTGACATCGCAGCGCCGCTGAATAGAAAACAACAGCACTAGTTTCCCCGCCATTCCTCCGGGCATACTATCCCAGGAAAGGGAGGAAATATTATGCCCGCGCAAAAAACCGTCCTGTCCTTCGGCCTGGTGGCCATTCCCGTCTCGCTGCACACGGCCGTGCAGGAGAACGACGTGGGCTTTCACCAATTGCACAAAGAAGATCAACAGCGCATTCGCTATAAAAAAGTCTGCGAGGGCTGCGGGAAAGAGATCCGGCAAAGCGACATCGTGAAGGGCTTCGAGTTCGAGAAGGACCGCCACGTGGTCGTAACAGATCAAGAGATGGAAGCTATCAAAACAGAAAAAGAAAAGGCAATTCAGATATTGCACTTCGTGCCGCCGGGAGAGATTTCGACGGTCAGCTGCGCCAGGGCCTGGTATGCCATGCCCGAGCCCGGCGGCGAAAAGGCCTTCGAGCTGCTGCGCCGCGCCCTGTTGGACGAGGACAAGATCGCCATAGGCAAGACTGTGCTGGGCACGAAGGAGGCCCTCATGGCCGTGCTGGCCGGGGAGGACGGCCTTATCGTGCAGTCGCTCTACTTCGAGGACGAAATCAAAGACCCGCCCCGCGCCTACGCGCCGCCCAAGGTGGCCGCCCAGGAGATCGCCATGGCCCGCAGGCTCGTGCAGACCATGGACACCCCCTTCAATCCTGCCGATTACAAGGATGAATACCAGGCCAGGCTGAAAGCGCTGCTGGAGAGCAAAATCTCCGGCGAGGCCTTCGCGGCCCCGGCGAAATCCGGCCGCGTGAACGTGGCGGACCTGATGGAGGCCTTCCGCCAGAGCATAGAGCAGGCGGGGACGGCGGGGAAGAAGAAGCCTGCGAAAGAAACGGCGGGGAAGAAAAAGGGGAAGTAGGTGTAGAGACGCACGGCTGTACGTCTCGGCAAAGCAAAATGTAGGGGACGGCCTCCGTGACGTCCCGGGCCACAAGATGACAAGCCTTGCTCTCTTCACCCAGGGACGTCCGGAGGCCGTCCCCTACGGTGCGGGTGTTTCTCATCCGGCAATGCGTCTGCGCAAAAACGAGAATTTTCAATCCGGCGCGATGAAAATCGCGTTTACCTCTTGCATTCCCCCACAACATGTAGTATAATATACCCTGGATAAACGCAAGATTCTTCTTCTGCCAAAGCGCAGCGTGCTGTCGCGATGAAAAGAAAGGTGTGGATGGCGCCAATGAAGGAAGAGTACGTCCCCAACGAAAAGTACAGGAACATGTTCGGCGTGGAGCGCAACGGCTACGGCTGCGAGCGCGTGGACCTGTACCTGGCCCAGCTGGAAGTCGCGTTCAAAAAAATCCGCGAGGACAACCGCAGCCTGAAGCGCGGCCTGAGCGACCAGCAGATGGCCGCCGCGCAGGCGGGGCAGCAGACGCAGCAGGGCTTCAGCCTCTATTCGCCCGAGAACAACGAGCTGGCCCTGCAGCTCGAGCAGCAGGGGCAGTACATCATGCAGCTGCAGGCCCAGCTGGCCGAGCAGCAGGACCGCAACCAGCGCATGGGCGCGCAAATGGCCCAGATGGTGCCCCCGCAGGGGCAGATGATGCAGGGCGACCCCCACGCCGCGGAGGCCCTCATGGCGCAGATCGCCGCCCTGCGCGGCGAGGCTGACGCCCTGCGCCGCCAGCTGCTCACGCAGCCTCCCGCCCCCACGGTTATGCCCGCCGCCGCGGCCTTCAGCGAGGAGGACCAGCAGGGGCTCATCGGCAAGGTGCTGGTGGAGGCGCGCGCCCAGGCAGAGGAGCTTGTACGCACGGCCAAACAGGAGGCCGACGCCATGACCTACAAGGCCCGCCAGCGGGTGGACCAGCTGCGCGCCGAGCAGGAGCGCGTGCAGAGCCAGCTGCAGGGCATCTCCTATGGCCTGCGCAATATACTGCGCGAGAGCGCCGGCGCCGAGTATCAACAGCGGGGTGAGGAATTTGCCGCTTCTTAATGTATTGCCAAAAAGAAAGAACATAGCCCCGGAGGATGCGTCCCATTCCCCCGAGGGCCGGGCCATGCTGGAGGAGATCGACAAGCTGGCCGGCGACGTGCTCTCGGCCGAGGCCGCCAAGCCTCCCCCCGAGCCCATGAGCGAGAAATACGCCCGGAACATGCGCAAGACGGCGGACGCATTCTACATCATCACTGTAATTTTCAGCATATTGCTGGGGATCGCGCTGTTGCTGAACACCTTCGCGGCAGACGGCGTGTTCGGGCTGCGCTTTTTTGTGGAGCCCACGAAGGTGATGCTGGGGCAGGTGCCCTACGGCTCGCTGCTGGTCACCGTTACCCGCCCCAGCAGCCGCATCGCCCCCGGGGACATCATCACCTACTACGCCCTGCCGGGCGACCCAGGCAGCCGCCTGACCCGCATCGTGGACGAGCGCCTGGAGAACGGCGGCATCCCGCTGTTCCGCACCAAGCCCGCCGGGGACGCCGCGCCCGACAGCATGACCATCAATATGACGCACATCCTGGGGGTGAAGCTGCTCGTGATCCCCTACGCGGGGCATGTGATCTCCTTCATGCAGACCTACGCCTGGGGCTTCGCCGTGCTGGCGGGGGCGCTGTGCGCGGCGGCGGCGGCGCTGCGCGCCTGGGCGGCCCGCGAGCGCCCCGGCCTGAAACACAAAAAAAGCAAGCGCGCGAAAAAGAGACGCAAGGGGCGTGTGCTTCATGCCTCTTAAGCATAGGCTCCAGCTGCGCCTGGAGCTCGTCCGGCTGCGCCTGGGCAGCTGGTGGACCTCACAGCGCCTGCGCGTCATCCAAGCTGGGATGAACAGGGCCGCAGGCGGGGAAAGGCAACTGAGGCGCTGGCCCTATGCAGCGGTGCTGGTGCTGTGCCTGGCCGTGGCGGTTTCGGCCATTGTGGTCTCCGCGCTGGCCCAGGGCGCGCCCTTGCTGCGCACCCTGGACGGCAGCCCGCCCGGCGCGGACGAGGTGGTCATCCTGGACCCCTACCGCCGGGACGAGACGATGCTCGCCCCCGGCACGCTCTACGAGAGGCCCGTGGCCGCCGTGCAGACGGACGCCGCGCCCGTGCTGCTGCGTATGCGCCTGGAGGAGACGCTGCTCACCGCCGCCCGGGACGGCGAAGGGCGCGCGGTGGAGACAAGGCCTCTGCGCGCCCCCGGCGAAAACGATGAGCCCCGCACGGTCTCGCAGGAGGAGGCCTTCCGGCGCCTGGCAGACGCGGGCATCAAGGCCGGCAGCTGGGAGGACGCCCTCAAGCAGAAACTGCCCGCCCGCCGCCTGCCGGGCGGCGACAACGACGGCGGGCGCATCCTGGTGTTTGAAAAGAAGACCGTCATCGCCGACGCCGACGCCGACATCCCCGGCCTCGCCATGCTGCCGCCGGAGGTGATTGAGCAATACGACCTCGGCAGCGTGTTCTATACGTACATAGGCTTCTATTATATCTATGAGGGCGGCGCGCACAGCTACCAGCCGCTGCACATCGCGGTGGACGACCCCGCCCCCCGCCGCGCCGCCGAGCGCCCCCCGGCGATCACGGAGCTCGCCGGCGAGTTCTACCCCTGGGACGTGACGCAGGAGCGGGTGTACAGCTTCAGCGAGGACCAGCCCGCCTCCGTCAACCTGCAGCCGGGGGAGCTGCGGCCCGTGGAGGCCTGGACGGGCCCGGAGGACGCCTGGTTTTACGACGCCGACGGCTGGGTATACTACGGGCAGGCCCTGGCCCCCGGCGTGATGACGCCCCTGCTGCTGCGCAGCTTCACCGTGTGGCCCGAGAGCCCCCTGGTTCGGGAGGAGGAGACCCGCTACCGCCTGGTGGTGCGCGCGCAGAAGGCCCCGCTGGTACACAGGGCCATCCTCGAGATATGGAACAGCGGCGCGCCCCTGGGGGACCTGGGGAGCAGCCGGATGACGGGCGAGGCCGCCGACGCCCTGTTCGGGCGGGTATACCCGGACGGCACCGGGGTGATCAGCTATGTGTATGAAAATGAATAAAATGAAACGTGTCGCCGTCCTCCAGGACATCTCCGGGCTGGGGCGCTGCTCCCTCGCGGCGGCGCTGCCGGTGCTCTGCGCCATGGGCGTGCAGTGCTGCCCCGTGCCCACCGCCGTCTACACCAACCAGACGGGATTTCCCCGCTTCGCGTCTCTCGATTGCGGGGCGCTGCTGCGTGATTTTATTTCGCTGTGGAAGGAACACGGCGTGGCGCTCGACGGCGTCTACACGGGCTTCATGGCGAACGCGAGCCAGCTGGCAGCGGCCAATGAATTCATCGACGCCTTCCGCGCGCCGGATACCCTGCTGCTCATCGACCCCGTGATGGGCGACGGCGGCAATATCTACCCCTGCTTTGACGAGGCCTTCTGCGAGGCCATGCGGGCCTTCGCCGCGCAGGCCGACATCATCACGCCCAACGTGACGGAGGCCTGTATATTGACAGGCACGCCCTATGCGTTTTTCGCGGCGCGGAACGAGGCGGAGCAGCTTGCGCTCCTGGAATGCATGTGCGCCGCCCTGCCGCCCCGGCAGGTGGTGATCACCGGCTGGCACAGGGGGGATAAAATCCGCAACGCCGCCCGGGATAACGGCGCTTTCACCGTGTACGAGAGCCCCGCCGTGGGGGGCTCCTGGTCGGGCACGGGGGACCTGTTCGCCTCGGCGCTGTGCGGCGGCCTGGTGAAAGGGGAATCCCTCGACACAGCCGTGCGCCGGGCCATGCGCTTCCTGGAGCCCGCGTTGCAGGACGCGAAGCGCCTGGGCGCAGCGGGCGTGGAGGGCGTGCCCTTCGAGCTGCACCTGAAGGAACTGCTATGAACAAAAAATCGCTGCGATATATGCTCGCGGCCGCGCTGTTCGCGGCGCTCATCACGGTGTTCACCGCGTATGTTTTGCACATCCCCATGCCCGGCACCGGCGGCTACGTGCATTTCGGCGACGCCCTGGTCTTCCTGGCCGCCTGCCTGCTGCCCGGCCCCTGGGCCGCGCCGGCCGGGGCGCTGGGCGCGGGCCTGGCCGATTTGCTCACCGCACCGGCGTATTGTATCCCCACGGTGCTCATCAAGGCCTGCGTTGCCCTGTGCTTCAGCGCCAAGACAAAAAAAGTCCTCTGCCCGCGCAACGCCCTGGCCCTGCTGCCCGCGGGGATTTTCACCCTGGGGGGATACTATATCGCCGAGGGCATCCTGTTCGGCTGGGAGGCGGCCCTGCCGCACCTCCCGTTCAACCTGATCCAGTGGCTGGGCAGCGCGGCGGTCTTCGCGGCGCTGGGCTACGCGATGGACCGGGCAGAGCTGAAGGGGCGAATATAAGAGACAGAAGAATTATCTTGCATTCTTTCCCAAATTCTGTTATAATCTCCATAGAAGAAATAAATCTGACAGGAGATGGCTGCAATGAAAAAACTACTCGCAATCCTTGGGGCGCTCATCGTCGCGGCCGGGGCGGCGGCCGGCGGGTACTATCTGGGGGCACAGTCACAGCAGAAAGCGCCCGATGACAAAGACAGCGGAAACGCCTTTTTGGATTCGCTGCCCGTGCAGGGCGATTGGGGCGGCTATGAGTGGGTTGTCCTCAAAAAGGAGCCGGGCCGCTGGCTGTGTATGACGAAAGAGATCGTTGAAGTGCGCAAGTTCCACGAGGCCGAGACGCCCGTCTCCTGGGCGGACAGCGGCCTGCGCGCCTATCTCAACGGCGCGTTCCTGGAGGAAGCCTTCGGCACCTCCGGCGACCGGGATCGTGTGCTCCTCACCGAGAACAGCAACGGCAGCGTCACTTTTCCCAATGGAAACACAGGCGTCGACAGCGCGGACACGCAGGACTATGTGTTCCTGCTGTCCTACGAGGAGGCCGAGGCGTATTTCCCGGATAGCGCCGCCCGCGTCGCCATGTACAACGGCCAGGCGCGGCACTGGTGGCTGCGCTCCCCCGGCGACTATGTAAACGAATTCGCCAATGTGGACGGCACGGGGCAGGTGAACTATTCCGCAAGCGATATACACACCGAAGGCCTCGGGGTGCGCCCCGCAATTTGGCGCTTCCACGCATCTTACGACGTCGACCTTCCCCCGGCCTTCGGGGAGATGCTGGTGGGCCTGTGGCAGAACGGCCCTTCGGTGGGCTCGGCCATCAGCGAGTGCTACCGCTTCTACGAGGACGGCAGCTACACCTTCACGCCCAGCCCGTTTGTGTTCGACCCGGAGGGCTGGCGGCCGCCGGCATCCGAGGGCCGGTACGTGATTGAGGACGGCAACGTGACCCTGCTGAAGGCCAAAAGCACGGTGATCGAGGGCGGCACGTGGGCGGAGGACGAGATCGCGGGCTATGTCCTGGAGGGCGGCACGGAAAGGATCGTCGCCCACCCCGAGCCGAAGGAAATTTACACCGTATACTTGGGTGTATTCGCCGAGCTGAACCGGGAGATGTTCTGCATCGACGGCAGAACCTACTGGAAGCTCAGCGCCGACCCGGACGCATATCTGGATTGAGCACACGCCCCGAACCGCCAAACAGGCAGTTTCGGGGCGTTTTTGTTTTGTTGCTTGCTTTACACCTGCGCCTCTTGCACCTCTTGCTCAGGCTCCGCTTCCGGCTTGGGCTTCTTCTTCCTGTGCACCACGAAGCGGTTGAGCGGGTAGAGCCAGATGGTGGCCGCGAAGGTCGAGATCGGCCTGGCGGCCAGCTCGCCGTAGTACGCCATGTCGCCGCCCATGCCCGCGCTGATGCGCAGCACCTCCATGCCCACCCAGGTGGTGGCGAACAGGGAGAACGTGACCATGCACATGTGCAGGAAGATGCTCACCGCCGGGTTGGCGTCCGCCGCGAAGGTCAGCTTGCGGTTGAGCACGAAGCCCACCGCCTCGCCGAGGAAGGTGGAGAGCAGAAAGGCCCACATGAAGCCAAGGCCGTCATATTCCATATAGCCTTTGACGATGACCACGGAGCTCGCGTTCATGCTTTTGAAGAACACGTAGGCGAACAGGTAGTAGGAGCCTATTTCCACCGGCACGCCGATGGCGCCCACCAGGTTCCACTTGATGAACTTGTAGAGCTCGGCGTGCTTTGCGGTGAAGGCCTTGAATTTCTCGTTTTTAAAGAAGTTCAGTTTGTTCAGTTTGTTCATGGCGTCAACCTGCGTGCTTCGTGGGGATTTTGCCCTTCACGCGGTCGTAGAGGCTCTTCGTCTCCGGCAGGGCCAGCAACTCCTCGCGCTTGATGGGGCGCTGCTCCAGGAAGGACAGGTAGCCCATCAGGGCGCACTCCACCGCGCTCATGGCATCCTCCAGGGTATACGCGAAGTCGCTGCCGTCCAGCAGGCACTGCGCGAAGTGGTCGTCCATCTTGCGGCCCGCGATGAAGTAGTAGCCCGGGAATTCGTCGTGCTCGATGTCGTCCGGCTCGGCCCAGTCGTACTGGTCGTCGCCCGCCTCGTCCGCCTCCGAGTAGACCTTGATCGCGGGCGTGGCGTTGTGGTTCTCCAGGATCGTGCCCATGTCCCCGAAGATCTCCATGCTGTTGCAGGCCGGGGAGACCTGGGTGGAGCTGACGGTGATCTCGGCGAGCGCGCCGTTTTTGAAGGTGGAGATGCTGATGGCGTTGTCGTCGCCCTTCATCGGCAGCGTGCCCACCTGCTTGCCCCAGAGCATCATCACGCTTTCAACCCGCTCGCCCAGGATGTACTCCAGCGCGCCGTACTTGTGCACGGCCATATCCAGCCAGGCGCCGCCGCAGCGGTCGATGTCGCCCTTCCAGCAGTCCGGGTCCTCGTTGCCCTCGATCTCGTTGCAGCCCTCGTAAGAGCGCACGAGGCACACGTCGCCCAGCATCCCCTTCTCCACCAGGTCATGCATATAGACGTGCATCGGCAGGAACCTGTGGTTTTCCGCGATCATCAGGCGCACGTTGTTCTCCGCGGCGTCCGCGATCATCTTGCGGCAGCCCTCCAGGGTCATCGCCATGGGCTTTTCGCACAGGATATGCTTGCCCGCCCTGGCGACCTTCTCACAGACCGCCTCGTGGACGTCGTGCGGGACGGAGACCAGCACGGCGTCGATGTCCGCGGCGAGCATCTCCTCCAGGGTCTTGTAGGGGGTCATCTCGCTGGCGGTGAACTCCTTCGCCACGTCGCAGGCCAGGTCCCAGTTGAGGTCGTGCACCGCGACATACTCGATGACCTCCGAGGTTTCGGCGTCGGCCGTGTGGAAATAGAACGGAAACCCGCAGCCGACGATGCCCATTTTAATGCGTTCCATAATACTCCTCCTAAGTTATTCGTTTTGGTTGTTACAGTGCCCGGCGCGCAAGGTTTCGCTGCGCGCCGGGCGTGGTTGTCTTGGCTTCGGGTTTTAGCCCAGCGCCGCCCACTCCTCGAGGAGCTTCGCCAGAACTTCGTCGGAAAGGCCGAACTGCTTTGCCTGGGGGAACTTGGAGATGGTCTTGAAGGTCATCCTGTAGCCGAGCTTGAGCTGGGGGTTCGATGAAAAGCCGGGGATGTACTTCTCCATGATCTCCACCGCCGCGGGGTTCGCCATGACGTCTTTGAGCTTGGAATCGATCGTGATTGCCATTTGCCTGTACCTCCTGTTGATAAAATTTGTTTAGCTTATTGTATCACAGCCGACGGCGCGGGTCAAGAAAAACTTGCAATTTTTCCTTGCTTTTTTCTCCGCCCTGCTCTATAATTAAAAAGACGCAAATAAAACGCGCACAGGGAGGAAAATCTATGGGCCAGAAGCTGCTGACCTACACCAAAAAAGAACAATGGCTTTTCCTGGTGGCCATCGTCGGCCAGAACGTGTTCTACGGCATATTTTCCAGCGCTTTCGATTACTTCATGCGTTTCACCCTGCTGATCCCCTCCATGGCCGTGGGCACCGCGATGCTCCTCGCCAGGGCCTTCGACGCATTCAATGACCCCGTGATGGGCGTCATTGTAGACCGGACCAACACGAAATGGGGGAAATGCCGCCCGTATCTCTTCGCGATCCCCACTTTTCTGCTGCTCACCACGGTGATGAGCTTCATGTCCCCCTTCGGGACCTATACGCGCTCGCAGTGGCCCGCGCTTGTCGCGGCCTGGGCCTTCGCCGCGTATGTGCTGTTCAGCGTCGCGTACACCGTCAGCGACATCCCCCTTTGGGGCATCACTTCCCTGACCACGGAGGACCACAACGACCGCAACAGGCTGCTGGCCAACGCCCGCGTGGTCGCCGCGGCGGGCATGGCCCTGGGCTTCATCGTGATGCCCATCGCGGAAACGCTGGGGCTGCGGCTGGGCAGCGACCAGAGGGGCTTCCTGGTCACCGCGATTCTCTTCGCCGTCATAGGCTTCGCCATGATGCAGCCCGTTCCCTTCGGCATGAAGGAGAGAATTAATCCGAAAAGGGAGAAAACCGGCTTGTTCCACGCCTTCAAGGTGATGTGGAGCAACAGGCCCTTCCGGCGCATCGTGATCTCCGGCGTGCTGGCGAGCCCGAAGATGCTCATCTCGCTGGTGGCGCTGCCCCTGATGACCTACTATTTCAGCGACGACAAGGAACACCCCATCCGGGGCGTGCTGCTGATGGGCCTGGTCCTTGCCGGGATGTTCGGCGGGCAGTTCATCGCGCAGGCCCTGCTGCCCAAGCTCCTGGCGCGCTTCTCGAAGAAGAAGCTGTTTATCTACTCCAATCTCTTCGCGGTGGGGCCCAGCCTGCTCGCCTTCCTGCTCTACAGGCTCAGCCCGATGAACCTGATCCACCCCGTCAACATCACCCTGCTCGCGATCTGCTTCACCTTCGTCGGCATAGGCATAGGCGTGCCCGTGGTGCTGATGTCCATCATGATCGCCGACTGCGTGGACTACCAGGAGTACCAGACGGGCGAGCGGCCGGACGGCATCTTCTTCTCCGGCCAGAGCTTCGTCGCCAAGCTCCAGACCGCGCTGGCGTCGTTCATCATGGGCATAGGCTACAACTATGTCGGCTTTTCCGACGTGGCGGTGGAAAAGGTGAAGGACTACATCGCGCAGGGCGGCGTGGCCCGCGCCAACCCCGATTTCCAGCCCTACATGATGATCATGTTCTTCCTGATCACGATCCCGGCGGCGATAGGGTTTATCCTGACCATCCTCCCCATGTGGAAATACGAGCTGGATACCGAGGAGCACGACAGGATTATGGCGGAGTTGAATGAGAGACGGCACGGGGTGGAGGCGGAGCAGGTACAGGAATAGCCTAACCTTGTAACAGAGGTTTGAGTTCGCGTCTGTACGCTTCCGTGATTTCGGTTTCCTCCCAAAACTGTGTGCGCTTCTTGCGGGAATAGCCGTATGTCATTAGTTTTGCTTCAGCCAAGTCTCTAGGTTCAGCAAGCCTGCTTGCTAGCATGTCAGTAGTCCAACTAGGCTGGCCCAAAATAATTTGAATCTTTTGCCTTTGGTTGCAAGGTACGCCTTTTCTTTCCGATTTAGTTTTTAGACGCTTCATCAGTTCCAGCACACCAACACCAAGGATCGTCGAAATACTGGCAGCAATGTCAAGCAGTTCATTCCAGCTGATTGTTTGTTCGGTAGATTCAATATCGTCCGTAATCATGGGCGGCTCGGTTGTGGTGTATTTGTATTTTGAAATAGGTGGAGGTGTTATGTGAGGAAGAACAACGCCATTTTTGAAAGCAGCCTCAATAATAGCATCATTAGCCTTAACAACAGCATCGTACGTAGCATCGGGGTCAAGAGCAACTCTTTCTGCCTCGTATATAGCAGCATCCCACTCAGCCATTAGCTCGGCCGCTTCAACAGCGTCCCTTTCTGCCGCTTTTCTTAATGCTGAGAGCGTCACAGGAGCATCTGAGTTATATCTCCGCAAAGTAGTGGCTGTTGTTACGGCTACGGCTCTTGTTACCTCATACTCCTTAGTTTTCTTAGTTTTCGCCAAGAGTTGTGCCTGTAGTTCGGCGACTACATCTCTGCTTGCCTCCTGCTGGATATATGAACTATCCGCTTTTGCTGGTGGCATTGCAGCCGTAGCGGGCCCAGTCATAATTATGCCAGCGCCCGTTGCGATTGCCCCTACCTTGGGTAATGGATTTTTCTTTGGCGGCAATTGAAGCAACTCCTTCCTCAATAATTCCCAAACAAAGTCCGCTCGCTGACCTCCGGGATCACATGCGTGTGGCTCATCGAGAGCACGCGGAAGGCCTCGGCCTGGAGGGCGCAGCGGCGCAGGCCGTAGCGCAGGTTGCGTATTTTCGTCATGAGCCGGAACATCTCGCCCATGGTCTTTTTCCCGCCGCCACGGGCCGGAATCTGGTCCACCTGGCTGCTGTGCAGCATCAGGGCCTCCATCTGCTTGTTGAAATATTTCGTCGTGCGGATGTACTTATTGGGCCGGTTGGTGAAGAAATAGGCGATCCCCTGGAGGGGCCGCTCCGGCGCCGCGCCGCCGAGTTCCTTCATGTAGTGGTGGTTGTTGATGTGGATGTAGGCGTCCGAGACAGCCAGGCCCACCCGGTTGTGGTCCGGGTGGAGCTCCGTGGGCACCAGGTGGTCCACGGTGAAGATGAAGTCCGGCTGCGCCTTCGCGATGGCAAGGGCGACCTGCTTTTTCAGGTCGTTCTGGTCGTACCAGCCGCTCTCGCAGAAGCCCAGCATCGTCACGTCCTCCACGCCCAGATGCGCGGCGGCGGCCTTCGCCTCCCCCACGCGCTTGGCGATGACCTCCTCCACGGGCATGTCGGGGGTCTCCCCGCCGTAGCGGCCGTCCGTCGCGATGACGTAGCTCACCTGCTTGCCCATGGCCTTGAGCCGCGCCACGGTGCCCCCCGCGCCTATCTCGATGTCATCCGGGTGGGGCGCCACGAAGCAGTAGCGCTCGTAGCTGAGCAGCTTGGGCATGGGCATTCCGATGCGCCTCATGAATTTGTACATACGCACTCTCCTTTTGTTTGATGCTTTAATTTTAGCATATGGCAATTTGAAATGCAATTTATTTTTTGTATTCGCTATTCAGCGTATTCAGCGAACGCGTTCACCGACGCGCCGCCGCCTTTTTCTCCCCCTCTTGGGGGCCAGTACCCAGCGCCGAGGGGGTGGCGCGGAACACTATTCCGCCCCAAATATCTCCTTCATAACTTGATAGCTCAGCTTCTCGTTCATGTCCTTGTCGAAGAGCCCCTTGCAGTTGTAGTAGGGAATTATATTGTCCTCGCCGTATTCCGGGCAGGGGAAGTCCTTCAGAACCCACACGGTGAAGCCCGCGAAGTTCTTGATTTTGCGCATGATCGCATGGGTTTCACGCAGGAAATTCGCCTGGAATTCCTCGCAGTGTTTGCTGTTATCATGAAGGCCAAACTTGGTGTCGCTGCCGGTCTCGGTGATCACGAAGGGCTTGTCGCTGTATTTCTTGCTGATTTTTTCGGCGAGCTTTCTAAGATCAGAAATCTTGCCGAAGTACCAGCCGTAGTACTCGTTCAGGCACAGCCAGTCGGCGTATTTGAACGATTGCTCGAACAGGCCCGTCATCAGGGGCATGCACATGGCGGCGTAGTTCACCGCCCGGCTGGCGTCGTACTTTTTCACGTGCTCTATGAGGTATTGCAGCCCCAGGCCGTTGGCGCGGCTCACCGACCAGATCTCATTGCCCACGCTCCAGGTGATGACCGAGGGGTGGTTGATATCTCTCATCACCAGCTTGGCAAGAGAGCGGGCCGCGGTCTTCAACAGCTCGGGTTCCTTTGCCTGGGATGTGGCCGCGAGATTGCCGAAAAGCTCAGCCAACGCGCGCGGGCGCAGCCTGCTGCCGCCGAGCTGTTTGCCGAAGCTGGCGTGGGTGATCTTCTGCCCCGCCTGGTAGTAGGGAACCTCCTCCCAGAGGTATATGCCCAGGGCGTCGGCGTTGGCGAGGGTCTCCGCGCTGTGGGGATAGTGCGCCAGGCGGGCGAAATTGCCGTTCATAGCTTTTATAAGCGCAAGCTCTCGTTTTGAGGTCTCGCTGTCGGTGGCGAGGCCCTTTTCGCCGTTTACCTCGTGGCGGCAGACGCCCTTGAGCATCACCTGCCTGCCGTTGATATATATCTTCCCGTCTCTCCAAGTGACCTCGCGCAGCCCGAAGGACACCTCGGCTGTCTCGTACCCGTTACTCATTTGGCAGGTGTAGAGGCAGGGCGTATCGATGTCCCACAGCCTGGGGTTTGCAATCGCGATTGCGTCACGGAACGCGGCGATGCCCTCGCTGTCGAAGCACAGCGCAAATTGGCTTTCATAGACAAGCTCATCGCCGACGATGCGAATTGTATTCGTGAGGCTCTCGTTGGCAGCGCCCTTAAACAGCGCGCTGATTGCCGCGCGCCACAGGCCGTTTTCGCGGCGCGGGATGCAGTCCAGCCTGAAGGCGTAGGCTTGCGGGCGGTACTCGATGTACACCGCCCTGTGCAGCCCGGCATAGTGATGCCAGCCGACTTTATGGCCCGGGAACAGGCTGAGGGGGATGGTCGCCGCATCGGTGCAATTGTTGATTTTCACCGTAAGCCGATGCCTGCCCATGGCAAACCCGGAAATATCAAAATAGAAGGGCAGGTAGCCCTCGTCGTTTTTTCCAATGCGTATGCCGTCGATGTAGACCTCGGTGAACAGGAAACTGCCGAGGAAGCACAGCACCGCGCCATCGCCCTCGATGGTGATTTCGCGCTCGTAGAACACGTCGCCCCGGTAATCACGAAGCGCGCCGTCGGCAGCGTTGAAGCAGTGGGGCACCTGTATATTTGTCCACTCTGTCTGGCTTGCTGTTCTGAATTTAAAGCCGGACAAATACACCCTGCGGGCGTCGCTGCGAATATCGCCCTTGTAGGGCAGGCCGTTCTCGAACAGGTAGGGAATGCCCTCCTTGCTCCTCTCGGCAAAAGAATATGTGCTGATGCCCAACTGTTTGCCCATGCGCACTTCCCCCTTTTCATATGTTCATTGTGCCCTAAAAAGACCAGCGTTTCCCGGACGCTCGCCAGCTTGTACATATTCATATAGGCCTGGATCGGGTCAATCGTGAATAGCTTCGCGTCATACTCCACGATGGCCTCCTCGATTTTCGGGGAGGTGAGCGAAAGCCGCCCGCCGTTCTCGTTGATGGATTTGATCCGGGAAAAATTCGCGCCCAGCGCTTCCAGGCGGGGCTTGATCACGTTGGAGAAGGAGTTCTCGGCGTTCTGGACAATCACATTGCACGGCGGCATAGGCTCGGCGTTGGGCAGCGCCCGCCCCGTGGTCAGCGCGGCGATGATCGCCTGGGACAAATACGATTTCCCGGCTGTAGAATCCCCTTGCAGCAGGTTTACAGTACCCGCCAAAATGTAGGGATGCCACAGGGCAATGACCCGCCCCATGGGAAGCTCGTCCCAGTGAATGATGCCGTTCATAGATGTTCTCCTTCGGGTTGTCCGAAGGCATTATATCACAGATTGTTAGAAAAAGCTAGTATTTTATCGAATCCACGCGCCACCATGTGGGCCTGCTGAACGTGAAGATTCAGCAGGCCCTATCTATTTACCGCTTCACTGCGCTGACAATATTTGCCGCACAATGACTAAAATCTTCTCTTCTCGCTTTACAGCGATACAATATGGATAATCCTGGGAATGCAGGAGCGGACCTTCACGCAAGGACAAAAAATATCATCGAGGACGAGGAAAACATGACCGGCTTCCTTTATGATCACGCCGATAATAGTTCCATTATCGGCAACGCGCAGGCGCTGCGCGGAATGCGGGCACAGTTCCAAAAAGAATTTGATACATAGTGCTTGCCGCGGCGGGGGATTGACAGCACTTGGGGCAGGTGGTGGAATCCGCCGTGGTGCAGAATTTGCACCGGCGCAGCAAGCCCGGCTCCGTGCAGCCCAGCAGGTGAATATCAATATCCGGCTTGCGGTCTTTGATGTAATTCGCCAGCCGGAAGCCGGTCATAACAATCTTGTTTTCCTTGTCCCTGATGATATTATTGTCCTTGCGTGAACGTCCGCTCCTGCATTCCCAGGATTATCCATATTGTATCATTGTAAAGCGAGAAGAACAAGCACGATGGCAGATTTCTACGTTATGCCCAATTCAAGTTGGCAGAATCTTGGGAAAATTTTAGGCACAATGCGGTAAATATTGGTAGAGCGGTGAAGCGATAAAGAGACAGGGCCTGCTGAATCTTCACGGTTCAGCAGGCCCACATGGTGGCGCTAGTATACTGTGGGGGCTGCCGTGTTTTTGTGTGCAAGGCGAGGAGAAACAGGAAGCGATGTGGTGGAGGCGCAGGCGCGTTTTTGTGGTGAGGGGCGCTTCGGCTGCGGTTCAGGCAAGGGCAGGAGGCGGGGTGCAGCATCACGCTGAAGCTTTTGCTGTCGTCTTCGACGATAATGAGAAGAAAGAGGAGGATTCGTCCATGAAGAAGCTACTGAAAGTAACAGTCGTCATTCTCGCCCTCACGATGCTGGTGCAGACGATGCCCATGAGCCGCGCGGTGGAGCAGCCGTTGAACATACCCGAGCTCACCGCCGAGCAGGCCGCCCTGGCCGCCACCAGTTACGCAGATGTCGAGGAGAACAGGCTCGATGGGCCAGTCGCGCACCTCGCAGAGGACGAATCGCTGCGGACAGAGAACGCGATGCACATGAAGAATGAAAACCGCAGCAATACGGTTCTCATGTACCCGTTCCATCGCGACGTACACGGCTACTACCACATGGCGGCGGGCTCTTATACGCTGGCGCAGGACGCGGCCTATCTGGACTTTTCCTTCGTCTATTACAACCAGCTCAACGAGGCGTACTTTGCCGACGCCTTCGTCTACGTGGGCAACTTCTCCTCGGATTATGACTACAACGGCAGCGGCCTGCTGACCAAGGTGAAAAGCGACGACGGAAAAGAAGTGAACATCACCTACAACGGCAACAACGACGTAACGGGTGTCACGCAGAAACAGGACGGCACGACGCTGAACAGCGCTAGCATCACCTACGACGGCCAGCGCA
>WRDW01000009.1 GCA_009779995.1 Oscillospiraceae bacterium
CATGAACATCAAAGCGTTTTTCACCATGCCCCTGGCCTTTCTCATGATGCTGGTATCCCTGGCCTTCCCGCCGAAGATGCAGGCGGGGGGCGACATCGCTGTGATTACCCTCAGCCACGGCGGTTCGGCCATCGTATGCGACTACAAAGTTGACCTGGCCCGAAGAAACTTCTGGGCGTATGAAAAGACCCCGCCGCTGGAGCCCCGCAATGAAGAGGCCCTGTTCGAAGGCTATAGCTTCGCGGGACGTCTGAGCAAGAGCAAGATTGCGGCCTTCCTGAAAACCGCCGACGAATACGGCTTCAAGGACTGGGAGGGGGAATACGGTGAAATTCCTCCATGGGATGGCGCAAACCCTTGGTATGTTACGATCATTTTCGCGGATGGAACGAGCAAAACATCCACTGGACTTTTTGATCACCCCGAGAATTGGGCGGAAATGAAAGAGGCCTTTAAGGCGCTGACAGGAAAATACATAATACTATGACCCATTTATGGCCCGATTGACTTAACGGCACTTGCATGTATCCCAGCCCCCGCACATCCCAGCGGTGTGCGGGGCATCTCCCGGCAAGGCCTCCCCCGAGAAATTGAACCGCGACAGAAAGGCACATCATGGACAAGACGGAATAGACTTCGCCAAGCACGCGCCGCCCAAGGATTTCCCCAAGCTGGCGGCGATCTGGCGGTCCATCCCACTGCAGCTGGCCAAGGAGAGCAGTAAGTTCGCCCGCCATCTTACGCAGCAGGCCCACGTCGGACAGGTACAGCTTGAAAAACGCCTAATCTTCGTAGGATGAAAGGGGCATGGGTGCATAAGGTGACAAAAATCGAGAAGCCCTTCCAGATCCTTGGCGCGCCAGCCCTGTTTCACCTGACTGAAAATGCTGCCGGCGGCGGCGATCCTGGAGAAGAGCGATGTCTTCCGGGAGTTCAAGGACGCCCTGACGGAAAACTATGTGCTGTGCGAATTGCTGCACAGCATAGAGCAGGCGTCCTTTTTCTGGCGGTCCGGCAATATAGCGGAAGTGGACTTCGTGTTCCAGCACGGCATGGACATCGTGCCGGTGGAGGTGAAATCCGAGCGCAATGTCAAGGCTAAATCCCTGTCGGAATACCGCAAGAAATATGCCCCGCGTTTGGCCGTGAAGACCACGATGCAAAACGTGGGTGGCGGCGATGTTCGCAAGATGCCGCTTTATCTGCTGTGGCAGCTGGAAAAATATCTGGCGTAAACGCAAACAAAATAAAAAGGACTTTACGCAAACTGGGGATGAACCACAAAAAAGCCCCCTCGCGCGCGAGGGGGGGAGGGGGGGTATCCTCGCGCGCGAGGGGGTAGGCGTGCGGCTCAGGGGGATGTCCACGCCTGCGGGGGGAGCGCCGGGAGGTGTCCTGCGGGTATTTCCGCGCGGGAATCAGGGTCAATAGTTCACCGCGCGCAGCTCGAAATAGGCCTGGGGATGCCTGCATACCGGGCACATCCCCGGCGCGTTTTCGCTGTCCACGATGTGGCCGCAGTTGCGGCAGATCCACACGGACTTCGTGCCCTTGGCGAAGACAGACCCGTCCTCAATGTTTTGCAACAGCTTGAGATAGCGCTCCTCGTGCTCCTTCTCGATGGCCCCCACCGCGTCGAACAGGAAGGCGATGTCGTTGAAGCCCTCCTCCCGGGCCTCGGAAGCCATGCGCTTGTACATGTCGGTCCACTCGCCGTTTTCGCCCGCGGCGGCGGCCTTCAGGTTTTCGGCGGTAGAGGGGATCTCGCCGCCGCACAGCAGCTTGAACCAGAGTTTCGCGTGCTCCTTCTCGTTGCCCGCTGTCTCCTCGAAAATGCCCGCGATCTGCTCGTAGCCCTCCTTCTTCGCCTTGGAAGCGAAGTAGGTGTACTTGTTCCTCGCCTGGCTCTCGCCCGCGAAAGCGGCCGCCAGGTTCGCCTCGGTTTTCGTGCCTGCCAGGTTCGCCATGATGATTTCCCCTTTCCTGTGATAGAATAGATTTGAGTATCATTAGTATATCGCAGGTGTGCGCCAAAGTCAAACAATTTTTTCTTGCGTTTTTTTCTTCTCTTCGGTATAATGGATGCGAGAAGGAGGCAGACAAATGCGCATAACAGCCAAAACCATCTGCGCCTCGGCCGCCGGGTTGGCCGGGCTGGCGGCGGGGGCCGCCCTGCTGCGCGCGGGCCCCGGGAGCCCCATGCTGCGCGCGGCGAAGACGATCATGAAACTCCGGGGGACGGCGGCGTGGGAGACGCTCGACCTGGACGTGGCCGCCCTGCGAAAGGGCAGCGAAAACAACGCGAAACTGATGAAACCCGATAAATCCGTCGCCTTCGAGCCCCTGCTTCTGGGCGGCGTCGACGCGGAGATCGCGCGCCCGCCGAAATACCGGGAGGACGCCATCGTCCTGTACATACACGGCGGCGGATTCATCTCGGGGAGCTACAGGCACGTGCGCGCCTTCACCGCCTATTTCGCCCTGCGCAGCGAAATGAAGGTCTGCTGCGCCGACTACCGGCTGGCGCCGGAGCACCCCTATCCCGCCGCCCCGGACGACTGCTTCGCCGCCTACAGGGCGCTGACCGAAACGTTCCCTGAAAAGAAAATCTTCCTGCTGGGCGAGAGCGCGGGCGCGAACCTGGTGCTCGTCACGGCGCTGCGGGCGAAGGACGAGGGGCTCAAATTACCCGCGGGCGTGATCGCCTACGCGCCCGTCGCCGACATGACCGGTGCCGTGGACAGATCGCCCTACGCAAAAACAGAGATCATCATCAGCGCGCTGGCGACGACAGCCGTCCAGCGGCTCTACTGCCCGCAGGGGGAGCTCGCCGACCCCTATGTCTCGCCCTTCTACGGCGATTACGGGGGCTTCCCGCCGCTGCGGCTGGTCTGGGACGGCGGGGAGGCTCTGTGCCCGGACGGCGCGATGCTTGCCGAAAAGGCGCGGGCCGCCGGGGTGGACATCGAGGCGAAGCAGTGGGAGGGCACCTTCCACGCCTTCGCGCTGGCGGGAAAGGCCCTCCCGGAGAGCCGGCGGGAGATAGCCGACAGCATCGCGTTCATCCGCCGCCGCGCGGCAGCCTCGTGAATTTTTTGCTTGACACAGCGGCGCCGCCCTGCTATAATGGAGCGCAAGGAAAGATTGATTTTTCAGGAGCGGCTGCAATGAACAACGAAGAGAAAATACTGTCCGCGCTGGATACGCTCACCGGGAACGTTGCGGCTTTGACAGAGCGTGTAGAGGCTCTGTCTGAGAGTGTCGACGGGCGGTTCGACGCCGTGGACAGGCGGTTCGACGCCGTCGAAAGACGCCTGGACAACATCGAGGAGGACATAGCGGTTATCAAGGAGGAGGCCACCGTCACCAGGGGCGCGACGGACCAGCTGCTCGAACTGTGGGTAGAGCATTTCGGCGACAATGAGCTCGTTCAGGTTGTGGCCTGGCCATAACATGATCCCAAAGCCGCGCACTCCCTGCCGTGGGTGCGAAGCCTTTACGCTGGAAATATCGTGAATATACTTCAAAAAAAGGATTGACAACTTTGGGGCTGGCCGAAAGGCCCGGGCCCACCCCTCGGCAGGGGCTTACCCTGTCAAAAGTGGCGGGGAGCAATCCTCGTCATTTTTTCTTGCTTGTATGGTGCTGGAAGATGAAGGTGCTTAGCGTTTTCGTTGATGAAGTATGTGAAGCTTCACATACAGCCAGTTCATCAAATCCGCCTTTTTGCTTGCGCTGTAGTGGCTGTCTTTGATTATGCCTGTGCTACTGGCCTCAATTGCTTTCCGTTATTACACAACGCTTGTAGCGGAGCGCCGAAACGCCCCGGATGCTCTCACACTGACGAGAGCACTGTCAAAGCAGTTGAATGGCTTTCTGACTGAAAACATCGCTTACTTCCGCCAATTCGACCGCATTGTTATTTACTATGATAATGGGCAGGTTGAGTTGACAAAGCTGTTAGCTGCGCTGTTCGGCGCAGCATTGAGCAATGTGGAATTCCGCAATGTCCGGTCGGCGGATTACAAGCTGTTTCAGGCGGCCGATATGGTCTGCACCCTTGAACTCGCACGGTTCAAGGCGGCGCAGAATACGCTGAGCCGGTCGGAGCTGTTTTTTTTCATCTCGCCAAGGGAGCTGAACCGAAAATACCTGCGTCATCTGGCCCGCAAACGGTTTCCCGGATAAAATTTCATATCAAGCCTTGTTTTTTTTTGCGTTATGTGTTAAGATTATGCTAGGAGAAAAGGAGGTGTTTGCTTGCAAGGGAACACCTGGGTCATCTGGCTGGCGCTGCTGGCGGCCTGCCTTGTGCTGGAGGCGCTGGCCAGGCAGCTGTTTTCCCTGTGGTTCGCGCTGGGCGCGGGCGCGGCGCTGGCCTCCTGCGCGTTCGGCGCGCCGGCCTGGCTGCAGGCGGCGCTGTTCGCCGCGGCCACGGCCCTGGGGCTCCTGGCCAGCCGCCCCCTGGTGAGGCGCCTGCGCCAAAAGGCGGAAGACGCCGCCGCCGGAGAGGAAGAGAAGGAGGGTTCGCCATGAGCGCGGGAAACGTCGCGCTGATCATCCTTGGGCTGCTGCTGGCGGGGGCCGCCGCGAGCATCACGATCGTGCCGCAGTCGCACGTCTATCTCATCGAGCGCATGAGCGTCTACCACAGAGCCCTGCCCGCGGGCCTGCATTTTAAAATTCCCGGCATTGAGCGCGCGGCCCACAAGATTTCGCGCATGGAGCAGATGGCCGATTTTACGCCCTGGCCCATCATCACGAACAACAACGTCTCCATTCAGGTGGACGCCGTGGTGTTCTACGAGATTGAGAAGCCCATGCTCTTCGCCTACGCCGTGGAGCGCCCGCTGCTGGGCATCGAGAACCTGACGCGCTCCATCCTGCGCAACGTCATCGGCGCGATGCCCTTCGAGGACGTGCTTGCCGCCCGCGACACCATCAGCGAGAAAATGCGCAACGCGCTGGACGAGGCCACAGACCCCTGGGGCATCAAGGTCAACCGCGTGGAGCTGCAGGAAATCTCGCCCCCGCCCGAGCTGCAGGAGGACATGGTGAAGAACCTGCGCGCCAAGATCGAGAAGGAGGAGAAAATCGCCCAGGCCCAGGCCAAGGCCGAAGCCATCCGCCTGATCAACGACGCCGCACCGGGCAGCGAATACCTGCAGCTGCAGGCCATGGAGGCCTTCGCCAAGGCCGCCGACGGCAAGGCGACGAAGATCGTCATCCCCAGCGACATGCAGGGCCTGGCGGGCCTGGCAGGCCTGGCGGGCGGCATGGCGGAGGCGATGAAGGGCGATTCGAATTCTTAATGCGTAATTGAGGACGGCAGGTGCCGCCCGTGCAAACAAAGCCAGAAAGGAATTTTACTATGCTTGCATTGATCAGGAGCCTCCTGGACCTGCTGACCGCTTTCACCCAGGTGCTTCGCCCGCTGTCCAATTTTCTCCTGTCCCTGCTGGGCCTCGCCAACCTCATGGTCGGCTGGCTGCGGCCCCTCGCGGGCCTGCTGGAGGCCCTGATGGCGTTTTTGCGGGCGCTGGGGCTGTAGAACCCCCTCTGCCGCTTCGCGACATCTCCCCCAAGGGGGCGGCTTTGGCAAACCATTGAAAGAAGGTATTCCCCATGAAAAAAGCACTCTGCGCCCTCCTGGCGCTTACGCTGCTGTTCGCCATGGCAGTCCCCGTCTCGGCAGGTCCCGTGGACGACATGAAGGCAGTCTTGAAGGAGCTGTCGGAGACGGTCGGCGTGGAAGAGCTCAAGGAGGCCTTTGAAGCGGCATTGGCCGGGCTCGGCCTCGACGGCTTGGCAAGCAGCCTCCCATTGCCCATCGTAATCATCCTTATGCTGCTTCTGCTGCCGTTTACGCTCGTGGCTGTGTTGGTCTCTCTCTTTACGTAACTACTACAGAGCCCATGCAATGTTTTCCTTGCTGTGGTGATGGGGGGACCGCAGTGGTTTGACTCGCCGTGACAATAAATACATACCATGATACCGAAAGGAGATACATACAAATGCTAGGATTCCCTTTTATGATTTTGCTGTCGCCGTTATTTTTGCCGATACTGCTGATAGGCTGGGTGTTTAGTCTGTTCGGGATAGAGTTCGAACAAATCGCTTCTTTTTTCGAACAATTCATCAGTGAACATCCCGAGATACTGGAGTGGATTAGGGGCGTTATCGATCAATTCTGGTTGTTTCTAGGAAAATAAACCCCACAACCACCGCGATCCCCATCACCATAGCAAGGAAAACATTGCATGTCCTGTTTCTCCGCGCTCTGGCAGGAATCCCCTGAATTCCATACCATCCTCACGGACATCCGTGGGCGCCGGTTGCCCATGGGTGTGCTTGGGCTTTCCCCCGTGCACAAGGCCCATTTGATCGGCGCGCTGGCCGAGGCGCTGCCCCGCCGGGCCATTGTCGTCGCCCCGGACGAGATGCAGGCCGCCCGGCTGCGCGACGACCTGCTGGCCTTCGGGGTGAAAGCCGTATTATACCCGGCGAGAGACCTGGCGCTGCGCCCGGCGGAGGTGCGCTCCCGGGAGTACGAGCACGCGCGGCTGGCGGCCCTGGACGCCATGCTACAGCCCCCCTCTTTAGAGGGGGGGCAGGGGGGTGCCTCCTCGGAGGGGGGGCAGGGGGGTGCCTGCGACGTTCTCGTTTGCGCGGCGGAGGCCGCCATGCAGCTCACCCTGCCGCCGGAGGCACTGGAGGCGAACAGCTTCACCCTGCGGCCGGGGGATGTGCTTCCTGGGGACACCCTGATTGAAAAGCTCATCCGGGCGGGGTTTTCCCGGGCAAGCCAGGTGGAGGGGCCGGGGCAGTTCGCGGTGCGCGGCGGCATTTTGGATGTCTTCCCGCCCCAGGAAGAATTGCCTTTAAGACTGGAATACTGGGACGACGCCATCGACACGCTGGCGTATTTCGACATAGAGAGCCAGCGGCGGCTGGAGCCGGTGAAGGCGCTGCGGGTGGTGCCCGCCAACGAGCTTGTGCCGGAGAGCACGCAGGCGTTACTGGCGCTGGTGGAGGCGTTCCATGCCAATGTACGCGGCAAAGGCGCCGTGAAGATGAAGCAGTCCCTCCAAAAAGATATAGAGCTGCTGCGCGCCGGGTTGCGGCCCGCCTCGATTGATCGCTATTTGCCCTTGATCTACCCCCGGCGCTGCACCGTGCTGGACTACCTGGAACGCGACGGCCTGCTGTTCTTCAGCGAGAGCTTCAATTTGCGCGAGCACGCCCAGGGCCAGGAGCGGCTCTGGCTGGAGGATTTGCGCGGCTACACCGAAGAGGGCATCCTCTGCGCCGGTTTGGAGCATTTTAGCCTTAGGTGGAACGAGCTTCTCGAAATAGCGCACAGGCGCGGCGTGGTTTATCTCGATAATTTGCCCAGGGGCAGCTTCGATACGCCTGTCAGGGATTTGGTGACAGTGACGGCAAGGCAGCTCAACCCCTGGAACGGCCTGCTGGATTTGCTGCTGGAGGACATCGGCCACTTGCGCGGAAGGAAGGACTTCACCTGCGTGATCTTCGCCGGGACGGAGAAATCGGCGAAGAATCTGGCGGAGGACCTCTCGCTGGAGGGGCTGCCCTCGCTCTACTGCCCCCTGCCGCCCGCGGCCTTCCCCCGGGGGATGTTCGTCACGCTGCCGGGGGTGCTCTCGGCGGGGGCGGATTACCCCCTGGAGAAGACGACGATTATCACGTTCGGGGCCAGGGCGGCGGTCAGAAGCAGGAGACAGGAGAGCAAAGGCAGGAGCGCGGCCAAAAACGCCTTCCACTCGCTGACCGAACTGCGCAAGGGCGACTATGTCGTCCACAAGGCCCACGGCGTGGGGATTTTCGAGGGCATCAATACGATGAACGCGGGCGGCGCAGAGAAGGATTATATTCAAATTCGCTACAACAAGGGCGACGTGCTCTATCTGCCCGTCACGCAGCTGGACCAGGTGACGAAATATGTCGGGCCGCGCAACGAGGGCAGCGTAAAGCTCAACCGGCTGGGCGGGCAGGAGTGGCAGAAGGCAAAATCGCGGGCCGAAAGCTCCGTGAAGGACCTGGCGCAGGAGCTCACCGCGCTCTACGCCCGGCGCATGAAGGTGAAGGGCCACGCCTTCGCGCCGGATATCGACATGCAAAACGACTTCGAGCGGCGCTTCGAGTTCGAGGAGACGGCCGACCAGCTGCGCTGCGTGGACGAGATCAAGCGCGACATGGAGAAACCCCAGCCCATGGATCGCCTGCTCTGCGGCGACGTGGGCTTCGGCAAGACGGAGGTCGCCCTGCGCGCGGCTTTTAAATGCGCCGCCGAAGGGCTGCAATGTGCTATTCTTGTGCCTACTACGATTTTAGCGTTCCAGCATATGCAGACCATTCAAAGAAGATTTGAAGGCTTTCCTCTCGAAGCTGCCATGCTCTCGCGCTTCGTTCCGCCCACGGATACCAAGCGCATCCTCACCAGGCTCAAGCGCGGCAGCATTGACATTGTCGTCGGCACGCACAAGCTCCTGGGCAGGGGCATCGAGTTCCGCAAGCTGGGCCTGATTGTCGTGGACGAGGAGCAACGCTTCGGCGTGGCGCAAAAAGAGAGATTAAAAGAGAGATTCCCCGAAGTGGACGTGCTGACTTTGACGGCTACGCCCATCCCGAGGACACTGAATATGGCCCTGTCTGACATAAGAGATATGTCCGTGCTTGAAGAAGCCCCGCAGGACAGATACCCCGTGCAGACCTACGTGCTCGAGCACGACATGGGCATCCTGGCCCAGGCCATGCACCAGGAGCTGCGGCGCAGCGGGCAGGTGTACTATCTGCACAATCGTGTCGAAACTATAGAGCGCCGGGCCGCGCAAATAAAAGAGCTTTTGCCTGAAGCAAGGGTGGAAGTCGCCCACGGACAGATGGGCGAGGAGGAGCTCAGCGACATCTGGCGCAGGCAATTGGAGGGCGAGATCGACGTGCTGGTGTGCACCACCATCATCGAGACGGGCATTGACGTGCCCAACGTGAACACCCTGGTGATCGAGGACGCCGATAAAATGGGCCTGGCGCAGCTGCACCAGATCCGCGGCCGCGTTGGGCGCAGCGCGAGGCGCGCCAGCGCGTATTTCACCTTCCACCCCGGAAAAGAATTGACCGAAATCGCCCAACATCGTCTCGAAGCGATAAGAGAATATACAGAATTCGGCTCGGGCTTTCGCATCGCCATGCGCGACCTGGAGCTGCGCGGGGCCGGGAGCCTCCTCGGGGCGCAGCAGCACGGCCACATGGAGGCCATAGGCTACGATCTCTACATGGAGATGCTGGCCGAGGCCGTGGCCGAGGAGAGGGAGGCCGCCGGTGCTCCGCCGGGCCATCCCGGCTCTTCGAGCCACCCCTCCAAGGAGGGGAATGGCAAGCGCAGTATGCGCGACTGCCGCATCGACCTGCCCATCGACGCGCACATCCCTGAAGAATATATTTTTGATGTGCGCCATCGCTTGGGCATGTATAGGCGTATCGCCGATATTCGCACATCTGAGGACGCCGACGATGTGGTGGACGAGCTGCTCGACCGCTTCGGCGAGCCCCCCCGGCCCGTGCTGGGCCTGGTGGACATCGCCCTGGTGCGCGCGGCGGCGGCCCGTTGCGGCATCTCCGAGATAGGCCTCTCCGGCGAGCGCGTGGCGCTCTACATCGAGGCGCTGAACATGCCCATGATCCAGGCCATGGGCGAGGCCCTGCCAGGCCGGGTGAAGGTGGCGGCGGGCAGCGGGCGGCCCTTCATCGCGGTGAAGCTGCACCCGGGGGAGGACATGCTGAAGATCATAAAGCGGGCGCTGGAGGCGGCGGAAATGTAATGCTGAATGCATAATGCTGAATGCTGAATTATCTTGAACGCGGCCTCCAGCTCTCGGTGAGAGCAGGAGGCTGCGCAAATCCAATTCAGCATTCAGCATTATGCATTCAGCATTAACACAGTCAGGCCACTTTTCTCTCTTGCTGGTGCTGGAAATAGGGGAGTAGGTTGACGTCGGAGCGGATATATACCCCATCGAGATAGCAGTCATTCCCTACGATTACCCTCGCCCCGTCCAATGTGTAATACTGATAATCGGAGCCATCCACGTCCTGAAGCAGCCTTTCTTTTATCAGGTCGGGAATATTTTCTTCCAAGGCTGCGCACTGCCGATGAAAAACAGCTTCATCGGCTTGACTGCGTACCATGTACTCGTAGTTCCACTGCGGTTTTGGCACTTTCACCTGTTTCATGGTTTCCTCCGTAAAATTCTCAATTGCTCATCAATGCGTTTGTTCGATCTCGTGGCGGAGCCGATGATATATGCAAGCGCTTGCATTCTGTTCAACTGCTTTTCTTCCATTGCATTGGCGAGAAATGCTTCAAAATCAACATTGGGCTGCGTGCGTTCCAATTCCGCTCTTGCGTCCTCGTCCGCCATTAGAGCGCGTGCTTGCGTCCTGTACTGATTGCGCAATTCGTGCGCTCGCCTCGCCTGCTCTTCAAGGGACAAAGAGCTGTCTATCTGTTCCGGGATGCTTTCGAGCTTTTCCCTGTACCAGGCTCGTACTGCTGCGTTGTCCAGCAACTGATCCATAGACGGATTACTCCCCACGCAATATCGTTCGCCGCCGCACTATTATTATACCTGACTATGCCCAAAAAGTCAACCGCTGATTTCTATTCCCACATCGCGCCTCATCAGATGCATCTTGACAAACAAAGCGCATCACCGGTTCGGCGATGCGCTGTTGCGAAAAGGCGGGCGGTTGGCAGGCGTCGCTTTTTCCTGCATCTCTCAGGGAGGAGGCCTCCCCTGTCATACCATCGGCGCGTGGTCGCGACAAACTTTACCACCTCAACCGCTTTTGTGTTATACCACAGCGCTCCTGTTCTTGTCAAGATAATTTTACGCACTCGCATAAACCCACTGCATCCCGCCCAAAATAATGGCAAGTAATTCCCTGAAATGAAAGGATGCTTGCCATGCAATTCGAGAAAAAGAAGCCCAATTTGAAAATCCCCAGGGGCAGCGGGTTTTACCTGGCGCTGGGGCTGGCCGTGGTGGCCGCCGCCGTGGGCGTTTGGGGCGCGGTGAACACCGGGCTGCGAAACAACCCCTACCAGCCCCCCACAGCGGCGCCGAGCACCATCAACTGGGCGAACTACGTCACGCGGCCCGTGGAGACCCAGCCCGTGGCCGAGCGCGCCACCGGCGTGGCTGACCCCCGCGACGCCACCGAGGCCCCCGCCGCCGCCAGCTCCGACAAGATGCCCTATATCGGCAGCTTCGCCCTGCCCTTCGGCACGGACATCACCAAGGACTACAGCGACGGCGAGATGGTGAAATCCGCCACGATGGGCGATTGGCGCGTGCACAACGGCGTGGACTTCGCCGGGGAGCGCGACCAGCTGGTGTCGGCCATCCAGAGCGGCGTGGTCAAGCGCGTGGACGTGGACCCCCTGTGGGGCGTGGTGCTCACCGTGGACCACGGCTGCGGCATCGTAGCGCGCTACTGCGGGCTCTCGGAGAACAGCACGCCCCGGGTGGGCCAGGAGGTGCGCCGCGGCGAGGGCATCGCCGTGATCGCCCAGGTCCCCTGCGAAAGCGCCGAGGGCGTCCACCTGCACCTGGAGACCACCGTAAACGGCAAGGTGGCCGACCCGCTTGCGGTGATGAACCGGGCGGGGGAGAATTAGGAATGTACAGTTGACAGTTGGTAGTTGACAGTTGACAATAAGCCGCCGGTCGCTGCGCTGACCGGCGGCTTCTTCTGTTGCTCATTTTTTTCGCCTTTGTGCGCACAACGGGCATGTAGGCGTAGCCGACCGTTTCCGCTAAGAGGAAAAGACATAGGATGCGGCCGCCACCCACAGATGAGCGCCATGCCTAGTATGGCATATTTTTCCAGGAATCAACAAGAAATTTCACAAAAAGTGAATTTGCGAGGTAAGCATGTCCCGGAAACGCACATCCGTGCGTCTCAGCTCTATGTAAAGCTCTGCTATTGTCAATTTATGCCGCAAAAGCGCGCTTCCCGCAACGCTTTGCGGGCCATGTAAAGCTCGAACCTTGTCAAACAACACGATTTAAAGTAGGAAAATAAAGGGGTTTGCTTTACAGGCGATTCACATCATAATATACATCAGCGCCAGGAGCAGGCCCTGGTCGGCGTTCTCCTTTTGCAGCAAAAAGAGCAGCAGGAGCATCATGATGGAGTCCATGCCGCCCGCCTCGTTTGCTTCGGGCGCGCTGTCGGAGCGTTCCTGTTTGGGCGTGCCGCCCAGGCCTCCCAGGCCGCCCAGGCTGCCGAGCATCCCCAGCAGGTCGGCCAGCGGCGGCATGGCGTTCGCGGCGGACGGTGGGGGAGGTGGCGGCGGGGGAGGTGGCGGATCGCGGAAGCGCGGGTCGTTTTGATAATAGGGCTGCCCGCCGTACTGCGGCTGCCCGCTGTGTTGGTATTGCTCGCGGCGGTGCGGCTGCTCCCGGAATTGCGGCTGCTCCTGGTGCCGGGGCTGTTCATTGTATGGCGGCTGGCGCTGCGACTGATACTGCGATTGATGCTGCGGCTGCTGCCGCTGTGCCTCCCGGTGCTGCGGTTGCGGCTGCGGCCTTTTGGCGGGCGGGGGCTCCTGCCACGCCTGGCGGCGCGGCTGCGGCTGCGGGCGTCCGTAGGAGGCCTGCTGCCTGGCCTGCTGCGAGGGGCTCCTGTGGTGCAGCGGCTCGGGCTGGCGGAACTGCGGCTGGGGCCGGGGAGCCTTCGGCGGCATGGGCAGCGTGGCGCGGCGCTGCATGTCCCGCGCGGCGGCGGCGGCCTGCTGCTGCATGGCGAGGAACTCCTGCCGGTTTTTGGGCGTCTGCATGGCCGCCTCCTTTCAATGCTTAATGCATAATGCTTAATGCTTAATGATTTGAAGCAAAACGACTGCACGATAAGACAATTAAGCATTAAGCATTAAGCATTATGCATTCTTCATTGCGCCTTGCAGCGCGGGGAGCAAATCCAGCATCCTCATCATCTGCACGGCCTGTTCGGCGCGCTTCTGGCGGCGGCGGCTGAGGTGTGGGCGCAGGGCGAGGATGAGGTCGGTGCGGGGGTCGCGCGTGTTCATGCGGCCCATAATCTGCGTCAATTGGGCCAGCAGCTCCGGCGAAAACCCGCCGAACGCGCCTGCACCGCCGGGTGCGTCAGCCGCTCCCTGACCGGCGAAACCGCCGAAGCCCGAAAAGCCGCCGGCGTTGGAAGAAGACGCGCTGCCGTCGCCCTCCCCGCCAAACTGCGAGAACAGCGACTGCGCCGCCTCCTGCAAATTATGCAGCTCCTCCTCGCTCATGCTGCCGAGGAGTTCGCTGACCTGCGCGAAATCGAAGTCCATACGCTAGTCCTGCTCCCCGTTCCCGGTTTTCAGCTTGCGCATGAGGGCCTGCGCTTTCGGGCTGCTCATCATCTGCGCGAGCTTTGCCTTGTCCCGCATCAGCTCGCGCAGCTGCGCCTGCTGGCCCTCGTTCAGGCCCGTCTGCGCGAGGCTCTCCAGGGCCTGCGCCTCCTGCGCCGTGCCCTGCGCGGTTTTCAGCTGCCGCGCCAGGGTAAAAAGCTGCGTTTTCGTGATTTTCGCCGGTTCCGACATAGGAAATTCCTCCTTGAATTTAAAAGCCATGCGTGGTATAATCATGCATACGCTTGAAAAGGGGGAAGTATGCATGAGAATCCTGGTGTGCTCGGATTCCCACGGGCGGCAGGACAGGCTCGTCCTGGCCCTGGAGCAGCAGCGCTCGGCGGAGATTCTGGTCTTCCTGGGCGACGGCGCGGCGGACGCCGCCTTCTTCGCCCGCGAGCCCGGCAAACAGGCCTTCCTCGTGCGCGGCAACTGGGACGGCCCCGCCTGCGAGCTGCCCCTGTGGCAGGAATTTTTCGTACTGGACAAAAAAATATTGTGTACTCATGGGCACACTTCGCAGGTGAAATTCGGCCCGGAGGCCCTGCTGCGCGCCGCGCGCGACCGCGGGGCCGACCTGGTGCTCTTCGGCCACACGCACCGGCCATTGATCTCCTACGAGGACGGCGTCCATCTGTTCAACCCGGGGAGCCTGTGGGAGGACGGCAGCTACGGCTTCGTGGATGTCACCGGCGCGGGGATTGTGTGCAGAAGTTTAAGAGTAAGGGAAAGGTGATTTCCCGCGTTGACATTCCCCGGCAGGATGTGCTATAATTGCGATAATAAAATTTCACAGGAATAAGGAGGTCCACCATGCCAACCAAGGTCATCGCATTCGTTCTCAGTTTTCTCAGCATTTTCATGTTCTGGAACAGCGCCGCGCAGCCCAACCGCATCCCCGAGACCCGTTCCTACCTGGGCGAAGTCCCCGACAAGTACGGCGTCTGGCCCACGGAGGAGTTTGAAGTGACAGACGCTTTTCCGCCCCTCCTGGGCGCCGTCCTGGAAAACCTGTACAAGGTCAAGGGGCTCACGGGCAACGGCTCGCACAACGACAGTATGCTCGTGCTGCACAAGGGGGTCATCGTCTACGAGACCTACGCCGAGGGCTGGGACGAGGACATCCCCCACCCGATGTACTCCGTGACGAAATCCGTGATGTCCGCCCTGGTGGGCATCGCGATTGCTGAGGGCAAAATCGAGGGCCTTGGCCAGAAGGTCGTCGATTTCTACCCGGAGGCCCCCTCAAAGCCCGGCTGGCAGGAGAGCAAGGCGGATATGACCGTCGGCCACCTGATCACCATGACCAGCGGCCTGCCCGGCGACGGCGACGAGGGCGACTGGGACCTGTGGGCCAAGGCCCCGGACAGCGGCCTCGCGGCCTTTTTGACCCCGCAGAAGGCGGCCCCCGGCACGCAGTACAACTACAGCAGCGGCTCCAACTGCCAGACCCTGGCGGGCCTGCTGACCCGCGCGGTGGGCATGAACCTGTTCGAATACGCGAAGCTAAAGCTCTTCGGGCCCATTGGGATGGAGCCCACGGCGTGGATGGCCGCGGACGACGGCGTCAACGCGGGCGGCTTCGGCCTGGAGATGACTTCCCGCGACATGGCGCGCCTGGGCTACCTTTACCTCAACTACGGCCGCTGGGAGAACCAGCAAATAATCCCCGCCGAGTGGGTCGTGCAGACGCCGCCCAAATCGATGAGCCGCAAATCCTACGGCCACATGTGGTGGAACTACCCATACCAGCCCTTCAACGGCTCTTTTGAAGCCAACGGCCTGTTCGGGCAATACATCGCCGTGCTGCCGGAGTGGGATACCGTGATCGTGCGCACGGGCTCCCAGGGGCCCATAGACGAGTTCGTCGCCGACCTGGGAAGGAAGCTTGGGCTGATGCCGTACTGAGGTTATTCCGAACATAGCGAAAGCCGGCAGGCGGGGCCTGCCGGCTTTTGTTAGCCGCGTGTCAATGGGTTTGGACGATCAAATCGGATTTGTTGAAAAACTCTTGTTTTCCTGTTGCTTTTTCTATAAATTGGCAGTATAATGAACATGGCCTTGTTCGGGGGAGGCGGCCTGCACCCAATGCCTTTTCCTCTTAGCGGAGTGCTCTGACGGTTCGGAACGCTAACGAAAGGAAATGGTGCCTTGATGAAAGTGCTTTGTGTTTGTGGCAGGCAGCGGTGGAAACATACGCGGCGTTGGCGGCGGATCCGTCCTTCGTCATCGCGATCGTGCAAGCGATTCTGTCATGGTGGAACTGCAAGGCGACCCATGCAAAGAAGAAACCGCCCTCGAGCCTAACCAACTCGGGCGGTTCCTTCTTGCAATAACTCAGCAATGAGGAAAAGAGAGGTGCGGCCGCAACCCGGCAGACCGCGCCCTCGGGGTTCCCGCCCCGGGGGCATTCCCTTTACTGACTTATTATAGCGTGGTTTGGCGGATTTGTCAAGTGTTTACGCAATATGAGGTTGAAAATTTCTATATTATATTCTTCCCAATCAGTGCTTTGAAAGCAGCGCTCATTTCGGCCCAATACTCCGGAAAGCCATCAGGACTTCTGCCGGAGGATACCCGCGTTGTGCCGTCGGCGAACAATACCGTAATACGCCAGGCACCGTCGCCGGAGATGGAATATGTGGGCAGATACTCCCCTTCCCATGCGGTGAAGTCATTTTCTTCCGCTGCCGCAAGAAAGGCCGTGATTTTGTCTTTACTCAGCCTGCCTGCGAAGGTGAACCCCTCGAACAGAGCTTCCTCGTCACGCTCCTGTATTGGACTGCCGTAATAATCGTAAGCCCACAAGTTCCTGCGCGTCAGATCGATTTTGTATTCGAGAATGGTTAGCGCGGATGGGACGTCACAACGGACATAAATCTCCGCGATGCTGTTGTCTGCCTGCGTCTTCGGCGGGAAGGCCAGAGATACCAGCATCATGAGAAAGGCCAGAGGCATGGTGAAAAACGCTTTGATGTTCATGTGAAAACCTCCCTGTAAATTTTTCTTACCCCAATGATACACCATCTGTGGCCGCGTGTCAATCATAACTTTCCGTCCCTCCGCATATCTATGTCCTGACGAAATGCGGAAAGGCGTGGAATTATGTTTGTATATTCGGTCAGGTCCTCCAAGCTCAAGCTCATCGGGCTGATTGCCGTGGCGGCGGCGGCGGTGATTGCGTTGCTGTTCATCACCCAGCGCGGCAGGCCCGCGATGGGGGGGGCGATACGCCTGGCGGCGGCCACCGCGCAGGAGCGCGCCACCTTCCTCTCGCAGTTCGGCTGGGAGGCGGGCGAGGACCCCCTGGAGGTCTCGGAGGTCATCATCCCCGCCGAGTTCGACGAGGTTTACGCGAAGTACAACGAGATCCAGAAGGCGCAGAACATGGATCTGAGCGACTACGCGGGCAAGCGCGTGAAGCGCTGGACCTACGAGATCCGCAATTACCCCGGCTACGAGGGCAAGCCCGGCGTGGTGCAGGCCAATTTGCTCATCGATAAGGGCGTGGTGGTCGGCGGGGACATCTGTTCCCTGGAGCTGGGCGGCTTCCTGCACGGCTTCGATTTCCCGCAGAAGCTGCCCGCAATCACCAGCGCCGCCGCGGCGGACGCCGATGTGGCGGACGTTGAAGATGTGGATGCGACAGTCGCCGCGGCTGGAACGACAGGATAAAAGCAAAAAGCAAAATATATATTGCCCTCCCGCCCGAATTGTGCTAAGATAATAGCATCAATTCGAGCGGGAGGAATTTTGCGTATGAGCGACCACCTGATCTGGCACGACAGCCCGGCGCAGGTCTGGCAGCAGGCCCTGCCCATAGGCAGCGGGCATCTCGGCGGCATGGTTTTCGGCGGCGCGCAGGCCGAGCGCGTGGCACTCAACCACGACGAGCTCTGGTCGGGCTATCCGAAGGACAAGACCGTCCCCGGCGCGGCGGAGATATACAAGCGTGCGCGCGCCCACGCCCTCAAGGGCGAGTTCGTGGAGGCCAACGGGCTGCTGAAAAGCGAGGCCTTCCAGAGCACCCACAGCGAGGCCTACCTGCCTCTCGGCGACCTGCTGCTGGACTTTGACGCATCCGGCGAGATAGCAGGCTACAGGCGCGGCCTCGACCTGCAAAACGCGATCACTTTTGTCGAATACGAGCAGGATGGCGCTCAGTACAGGCGCGAATGCTTCGCCTCACACCCGGCCAATGCCATTGTGATGCATATCGCCTGCGGCAGGCCCTTCAGCTGTGCGATTGCCCTCGAAAGCCAACTGAAATCAAACGCCTGCACGCAGGATGGCCTGCTCCTCCTGCGCGGCGAATGCCCCGGCAACTACATCAGAAAACGCGATTACAACCTTGACAAGGAACGCCATATCTACGCCGACGAGCCAAGCGAGCGCGGCGTGCGGTTCCTGGCGGGGCTGCGCGTGTTCTGCGACGGCGAAGTGATTTCCGAGGCACAGCGCCTGCGCGTTGAGAACGCGACGGAGCTCACGCTCTATTTCTCCTGCGAGACCAGCTACAACGGCTGGGATAAGCACCCCTTCCTGGAAGGCAAGGCCTTTGAAGAGCCTTTGTTGTCGCGGCTGCGTGGCCTGTGCGACGACTACGCCGGGCAATACCAGGCGCATAAGAGCGATTATAAGGCGCTGTACAATCGAGTAGAGCTAAAAATCGACAGCAAGAGCAAAAACGCCGCCCTGCCCACGGACAAGCGCATGATCGCCTTCCACAAGAATAATGAGGATCAAGAGCTCTGTGTGCTGCTGTACAACTACGGCAGGTACCTCGCCATCGCGGGCAGCAGGCCCGGCAGCCAGCCGCTGAACTTGCAGGGCATCTGGAACGACCTGATGGATCCGCCCTGGTGCAGCAATTACACGACGAATATCAATACAGAGATGAACTACTGGCCCATGCTCCCCTGCGCCATGCCGGAGCTCAACGAGCCGCTCATGCAAATGCTGAAAGAGCTCTCGATTTCGGGCGAAGCCGCCGCGCGCGTACATTACAATGCCCCCGGCTTCGCCGCGCACCACAACCAGGACCTATGGCGCTACGCCGCGCCCACCCAGGGGGACCCCTGCTGGTCCTTCTTCCCCCTGTGCGGCGCGTGGATGTGCTGGCACCTGTGGGAGCACTGGCGCTACACCGGGGACAGGGCCTTCCTGGAGAACGCGGCCTACCCCGTGATGAAAAACGCCGCGAAGTTCATACTCGCCCTGCTGGCGGAGGACGAGGAGGGCTGCCTCATGCCCTGCCCCGGCACCTCGCCCGAGAACAAGTTCAGGTACGACGGCGAGGCCGTGGCTGTAGCCAAGACCAGCGCCGTCGCACTGGAGATCACCCAAGACCTGTTCCGGAATATCATAAAATGCCACGAAATCCTGGGGCTGGACGAGGCCTTTGCCCGGGAAATCGAGGCCGCTCTGGCCCACCTGCGGCCATTGAAGATAGGTACAAAGGGCCAGCTGCTGGAGTGGGACGCCGAATACGAGGAGTGCGAGCCGCACCACAGGCACATCTCGCACCTGCTGGGGCTGTATCCCATGCGCCTGATCGACCCCGGCCGCACGCCCGCGCTGGCCGCCGCCGCCCGCCGCACGCTGGAGCTGCGCGGCGACGAGGGCACCGGCTGGTCCCTGGGGTGGAAAATCAGCTTTTGGGCGCGCCTGCGCGAGGGCGACCATGCCCTGCGCCTGCTGGAGATGCAGCTGCGCCCGGTGACCTTCGACGGCTTCAAGCACAGCCACGGGGGCGGCAGCTACCCCAACCTGTTCGGCGCGCACCCGCCCTTCCAAATTGACGGCAACTTCGGCGCGGTGGCCGGCGTGAACGAGATGCTCCTGCAAGCCATGGAACCGCATCCCGGTTCCAGTGACGACGAGACGCTCATCCTCCTGCCCGCCCTGCCCGCGCAATGGAAAAGCGGCGCGGTCAGGGGCCTGGCCGCGCCGGGGAACCGCAGGGTGGATATGGCCTGGGAAGAAGGCAAGCTCAAAGATTACAAGATTACCGGGGACACGCAGGGGCTGCGCATAATCGCGGGTTGATATGGTTCCTGCTTTGTAAAAATGATGTACTGCTTTGCCACTTCCGCCGAAAGCGGTCAGCCGCTCACGCGGACACCCCCTCGGCGCTTTGCGCCGGCCCCCCACGGGGGGCATCCTGACGAGGCGGTAAGGCTATTTGTAAAAACGAGTAAAAAACTTCCGATTCGTCAGGATGCCCCCCGTGGGGGGCCGGCGCGAAGCGCCGGGGGGCATCCGCGGAGCGGCTGAGCGCTTTCGGCGGAAGAGGCAAAGCAGTGGGTTCTTGCAGAGCAGGAACAGGTTTACCCCACAGGGATGGTCACGGGCGCGGGGTAGGCTATGCCGAAGGTTTCCACGCTCACGCTTCGGATGGCGGGCGGGTCGGTCAGGATCATATTGACGGCGGGCAGCCTGGCGATGCGGTCCACCACGTCCATGCCGGAGGTCACCTTGCCGAAGGTGGCGTAGTCGCCGTCCAGGCTGGGGTAATCGGCGTGCATGATGAAGAACTGGCAGGAGGCGCTGTCGTTGCGGCCGTTCATGCGGGCCATGGAGAGCACGCCGGGCGTGTGCTTGAGGTCTTTGTTTTTCGTGAAGCCGTTGTTGGCGAACTCGCCCTTGATGCTGTAGGGGAAGCCGACGGAGGTGCCGTCGCCGGTGGGCGAGCCGCCCTGGATCATGAAGCCGGGGGCCGCGCGGTGGAACACGCGGCCCTCAAAATAGCCGCTGTTCGCCAGGGAGATGAAGTTGTGGACGGTGTTGGGCGCTTTGTCCGGGTAGAGTTCCGCCTTGATGACGCCGCCGTCGGCCATGGTGATGGTAATCACGGGGTATTGGTCGCCGGGCTGCCATGGTGTCTGCACAGTCATGCCCTCCTGATATAGTGTTGTCGGAAGCACGAGCTCCGCTATGTCCTTTGCCGCAGGCGGCTCCTGGCCGCAGGCGCCCAGCAGGGCCATGAGCGCGCACAGCGTCAATACTGACGCCGCGGCCAGCAGTATAGAAATGATTTTTTTCACAGGTTTTTCCTTCTTTCTAATTTTGTATGCTGAATCGGCCTGCTTTATTATACATAAATTAGCCGGAAAGTCAAGCAAATTCTTCCCCTGCCGCGCATAAACGCCCGCGCGCGGCGCAAACTACCCTTGCCATACGCAAAATTTAAGAGCAAGGAGAGTTTGACACATGCTGGACCGCATTGCACTGATCCTGGTCGTCCTGGGCGCGCTCAACTGGGGCAGCATCGGCCTGTTCCAATTTGACATCGTGGCCTGGATTTTTGGCGGGCAGGGCGCGATCGTCAGCCGGATCCTCTACACACTGGTGGCGCTGGCGGGCATCTGGTGCGTTTCGCTGTTGTTCCGCGAGCATTCCCTCATCACCACGGCGGACGACGTGGACCACTAGGCGCAAATGCTTAGAAAAACCGGGGGCAGGGCCCCCGGTTTTTGTTTTGGGGCTTGCAATTTTGCCGGAATAGAGCGGGAGCGGCATCAGCTGTACAGCACCTGCTCCCCGCTGTAATATGTGATCTTCGAGGCTATCCGCTCCACCGTGATTGGGTAGCCCGTTTCGGTTTTTTTCAGGGCCTTGTTGTGCACCTTCAAAAAGCCGCGCTCCTCCCCGGTGATGATGTCCGGGGCGATCTGCTTGATGGAGGCGATTGCGTCATGCAACACCACGCCGATGGCGTCATACAGCGCCCGCAGCCTGTCCTCCGGGATTTTCCCCAACAGGGAGTGCGGCGAGACCCGCGCGGCCCAGAGAATCTCGTCGGCGTAGGCATTGCCAATGCCCTTGATGATCTTCTGGTCAATCAGGAAGGCCTTCACGTTCATGCCGGGCCTGCCGCGCGCAGCCCGCAGGAAGTATTCCCACGTGAACGCCGGGGCGAAGGCGTCCGGGGCCCTGTCCGCCGGGGGCCTGTAGCGTATGGTGCACAGAGCGCCCCTGTCGCTGAACACAACGCTCTCGTTTGCGAAATGCAGGGCAAAAATCTTGAATCGGATCGCGCCCACCGCCTCCTGCGGCACGATGGCAATCTCCCCGTTGAGCATCAGGTGGGCCGCGACGACCCGGTGGCCGCCGAAGTCGAATAGCAGCTCCTTCCCCAGGCGCTCGATGCGCAGCAGGTCCAGCCCGGCGAGTTCCTGCGCCAGGATGGCCGCGGGAGCGCGTACCTTCTGCGGGTTGAACACCTCCGGGCCAACCAGGCGCTTGGAGCTCAGCCGGTCAAAAATGTTGGACTTGAAAACTTCCAGGTCGGGCAGTTCGGGCATGGTGGGCCTCCTTTGGCGATTTCACCACAATATTAGCACAAATATTCGGCCGTGTCAAGAAAAAATTAAGAAGCCCCCTCGCCTGCGAGGGGGGATAGCGTCAGCGCTGCGCAGGAGCGGTGACGCAGGGGAGCCACACCTACATCACCTGTATATCCTTGTGCATCCCCGTGAGCGAGAAAATCACCCACTCGGCGATGTTCTTCGCGTGGTCGCCGATGCGCTCGAAATACTTTGCGATCATGATCAGGTCTATGGCCTGGTCGCTGTCGTCGGCGTTCTGGCGGATCAGTTCCACCAGCGCTTTTTTTACTTTGTTGAACAGGCCGTTGACGATGTCGTCGTACTCGATGACGCCCTGCGCCAGCTCCAGGTCCTTCTCCACGAAGGCGGCGATGCTGTCGGCGACCATCTTTGCCGTGGCGGCGGCCATCTGCGGGAAGTAGTCCTCGGGCTTCTCCACATAGGGCTTGTCGCTGATGCGCAGCGTGATGGCCGAAATGTCGGCGGCCTGGTCACCGATGCGCTCGAGGTCCGTGGTGATCTTCAGCACCGAGGACACCAGGCGCAGGTCGCCCGCCACGGGCTGCTGCTGCATGATGATCTTCAGGCACTGGCGTTCAATTTCTTTTTCTTTGTGGTTGATCTCGTCGTCGCCCGAGGCCACCTTTTTGGCCAGCGCCGCGTCGCGCTCAATCAGCGCGCGGTTGGCGTCGGCGATGGCCTGCTCCACCATGCTGCCCATCTCGATGAGCGAATCGCCCAGCCGGGCCAGCTGCTCGTCGAACCTTGACCGGATGCTCATATTTATCCGAACCTCCCTGTTATATAATCGCTTGTGCGCTCGTCGCGCGGGTTGGCGAAGACCTCCGCGGTACGGCCCTCCTCGATCAGCCGCCCCGAAAGCAGGAAGGCGACCCTGTCGGCCACGCGCCCGGCCTGCTGCACGTTGTGCGGCGCGATGACGATGGTGAACTCCTGCTTGAGCTTGGTGAGGGAATCCTCGATCTTGGCCGTGGAGATGGGGTCGAGCCCCGAGCAGGGCCGGTCCAGGAGGATGACCTCGGGCCGCAGGGCCAGCACCCGCGCGATGCAAAGCCGCTGCTGCTGCCCCCCGGAGAGGCTCATGGCCGGCGTGTTCAGGCGGTCCTTCACCTCGTCCCACAGCGTCGCCTGCGTCAGGGCCTGCTCCGCGAGCGCGGCCAGGGCCTTTTTGCTCTTTTTGGCACTGCCCTGCAGGCGCGGGCCGTAGGTGACGTTGTCGATGATGGACATCGGCAGGGGCGTGGGGACGTCGAACACCATGCCCACCCGGCGGCGCAGCCGCGTGACGCTCACATCCCCGTCGTGGATGTTCTTGCCGTCCAGGAGCACCTCCCCCGCGGCGCGGGCCCCGGGGGTGAGCTCGTACAGGCGGTTGAGCGCGCGCAGCGCCGTGGTGATGCCGCTGCCCGCGGGGCCGATCAGCGCGAGAATTTTGTTCTCGGGGACCTCCAGGCACAGGTCAAACAGGGCCTGCTTTTTAGTATAATAAAATTCCAGGTGGTTAATCACCATTTTCGGCTGCAAAAACAAACCTCCTATCTAATCCCCTGGCTCCCTTGTGAGGGAGCTCCGCCGCAGCGGTGAGGGAGTACCGCAGAGCGGCTGATCGCTTTCGGAATGTTACCTGCTCTCTTTTTTGCCCACAAAGCGGTTGACCAGCATGTTGGCCACCACGTTGATCAGGAAAATCAAAATCACCAGCAGGGCCGCCGTGCCGTAGGCGTTGGGCATGGAGATGCCCTCGGTGGCGAGCATGTAGAAGTGCACCGCCATGGTGCGCGTGGGGGAGAGCAGCGAGGCGGGCATGCGCAGGGCCGAGCCCGCCGTGAGCATCACCGCCGCCGTCTCGGCGATGCAGCGGCCCACGCTGAGGATCACGCCGTTGGCGATGCCCCGCAGCGCCGAGGGGAACACCGCCCTGGCGATGGTCTGCCACTTGGTGCCGCCCAGGGAGAAGCTCACCTCCCGGTAGCTCTGGGGCACGGCGCGGATGGCCTCCTCGGCGGTGCGTATCATGGTGGGCAGGATCATAAACGCCATGGTCAGCGCGCCCGAGAGGATGTTCCAGCGCAGCTTCAGCATGATCACGAAGAAAATGAAGCCGAACAGCCCGTACACGATCGAGGGTATCCCCGCCAGGGACTCGGCCGAAAATCGAATGATGCGCGTGACGATATTTTCGCGGGTGTACTCAGCTAAGTAAAAAGCCGTGCCTATGCCGAAGGGGATCGCGATGGCGACGGCGACCAGGGTGAGCAGCAGCGTGCCCACAATCGTGGAGGAGATGCCCCCCGCGCGCCCCATGTCCCTGGGAATCTGTGTGAGGAACTCCCAGCTGAGCATGGGCAGCCCCTTGTAGAGAATATACACCACCACGGCCCCCAGCACCGCCATCACCAGCAGGGCGGCGGCCCAGATGACGACGCGCGCGATTTTTTCGCGGAAATGCGCCTGCTTCATTTTTTCTTACCCCTATTCACCTTGTTTCCCCTGGTGATATATTGCGCCGTGGAATTGAGCAGCATGATGACGACGAACAGCACGATGCCCGTGGCGAACAGCGCCTGCTGGTGCTCGCCCGCGGCGTAGCCCATCTCTATGCCTATGTTGGTGGTCAGCGTGCGCACGGGGTCGAGGATCGAACCCGGCAGCGCCACGGCGTTGCCCAGCACCATGATCACCGCCATGGTCTCGCCTATCGCCCGGCCGATCCCCAGGATCACCGCCGCCACGATGCCCGACTTCGCGGCGGGCAGCAGCACGGACTTGATGGCCTGCCAGTGGGTCATCCCCAGGGCCAGGGCCCCCTCTTTGTACTGCCGGGGCAGCGCCAGCAGCGACACCTCCGCGATGCTGATGATCGTGGGCAAAATCATGATCCCCAGGATGATCGACCCGGCTAATATACTCAATCCCGGCCCGCCGAGATAGTCCCGTATCAGCGGCACCACGAACAGCAGCCCCCAGAAGCCGTACACCACCGAGGGGATGCCCGCCAGCAGCTGTATGGCAGGCCGAAACACGTTGCGCAGGGCGGCGGGCGCGAACTCCGCCAAAAAAATCGCGCAGCAGACGCCCACCGGCACGCCGACAATCGCCGCCCCCAGCGTCACCGCCACCGAGCCGACGATCATGGGGAAGATGCCGAACTCGCCCTGCGTCGGCGCCCATGTCATCCCGAAGACGAAATCGATCAGCCCGACGCTCTTGATAATCGGCAACCCCTGCACCAGGATAAAGACTGTAATGAGCGCCAGCGCCGCGACCGAAGAAATCGCCAGCGCGAGAAAAATGCGCCCGGAGAGCTTTTCGCGGAATTTTTTCATGGCGGATCCATTCTTAGTGACTTAATTTGTATAGCCGCGCGCGTTCGCATACACATCCCATGCTTCCTCAAAGGTCGCGCCCGCGTAGGCGAAGGTGCGCCAATTCTCGCCCTCGCGAGGATAGTTTTCGAATTGTATGCCAATCTCGTTATCACTATCAAGGCTATTGAAATCCACTGATACGATCTCAATCCACCCCGGTGGCCTTTCCGGCTCTTCAGAAACCGCAGGGATCATGAAGATCAGCTGAGCTGTGTTTTCGCCTTTGCTTCGGCCTCCAATCAACGTGCCGAAATCCGAGCCCTCGCTCTCGTAATAGCCGACGAATAGGTTGGGCTCGCCATTGCGATAGAAGAAGTAGTTATACTCGTTGTCCGCATACGGGCGGATCACGTTCCACACCCCCTCCAGACGTTTAAACAGGCCTATGTAATCAAAGTTTGGGTCTGTTATGAAGGGCACGGTGGTTGGTTCGGGTGTGGTTGAAGGCCCCGTCACCAGCCCCTCGGCCTCCAAAATGCGCCGCCCCTCCGGCGAAAGCGCGAACTCCACAAATGCCATGGCGTCGCCCTCCGGCTCCCGCGCGCAGACGAACAAAAACGGCCTAAACAGCGAATACGTGCCGTTGACCACGTTCTCCCGCGCGGCCTCCACGCCGCCCAGGCGCAGGGCCTTCACGGGCTTTTCGCCCTCCTCCACAAGGCCGAGGGAGATGAAGCCGATGGCGTTTTTGTCCCCGGACACCAGCTGCCGCACCGCGCCGTTGGAGGCCTGCACGATGGCGCGGGGCGAGATTTTGCTCTCCCCCATCACCAGGTCCTCGAAGGCGCTGCGGCTGCCGGAGCCCTCCTCCCGGGCGATGACGTTGATGTCGTAGTCCGCGCCGCCCACCTGGCTCCAGCTGGTGATCTCCCGGGCGAAGACGGCGCGCACCTGCTCAAGGGTCAGGTCGGCCACGGGGTTTCCTGGGTGGACGATGACGGCCAGGCCATCCTTGGCGATTTCGATAGACCACAGGTGCTTTTCGCTCTCTTTTAGGGAGCGCGAGGACATGCCGATGTCGGCAGCGCCGCTCTCCGCCGCCGTGATGCCCGCCGACGACCCGCCGCCCTGGACGTCGATCTCGTCGGCGGCGTGCAGGTGGGCGTAGGCCTCGGCGAGGATCTCGGCGTAGGGCAGCACGGAGGTGGAGCCCGCGATGACGACAGAGTGCTCCGGGCGGCAGCCGGAGAGGAACAACGCCGAAAGCATCAACAGAGCCATAAAGAAAAATTTTATATTTCTGCATTTTGCATTTTTATTTCTGCATTCTGCATTCTTATTTCTCATTCACCCAAACCTCCCCGTGATGTAGTCCTCGGTGCGCTTGTCACTGGGGTTGGCGAAGAGCTCGGCGGTGGGGCCGTATTCCACCAGGCCGCCCACGCCCTTGTCGTCGATCATGAGAAAGGCCGACATGTCCGATACCCGCAGCGCCTGCTCCATATTGTGCGTCACGATCAGGATCGTGTACTGTTTCGCCAGCTCCAGCATGAGCTCCTCGATTTTCATGGTGGATTCCGGGTCCAGCGCGCTGCACGATTCGTCCATCAGGATCACCTCGGGCTCCACCGCCAGGGCCCGCGCGATGCACAGGCGCTGCTGCTCCCCCGCCTGGAGGTTTTGCGCGGGTTTATGCAGTATGTCCTTGACCTCGTCCCACAGCGCCACGGCAGCCAGGCTGCGCTGCGCGATCTCGTCCAGCGCCGCGCGGCCCTTCACGCCGTGGCTGCGCGGCCCCATGACGAGGTTGTCGTAGATGCTCAGGGGAAATACATTGGGCTTCTGGAACACCATGCCGACTCTCTTTCGCAACAGGGTGACGTCCATATTTTTGCCGTAGATGTTCTCGCCGTCCAGCAGGATTTCGCCCTCCACCCGCGCGCCTGGGATGAGGTCATTCGCGCGATTGAAAATGCGAAGCAGCGTGGACTTCCCGCAGCCCGAGGGCCCGATGACGGCGGTAATGGCGCAGGCCGGGATGTCCATCGTAATGTCCCGCAGGGCATGGCGGGGGCCGTAATAGAAGTCGGCCCCTATGGTTTGCAGCTTGGCCGGTTTTGTCATGGCCGCCTCCGTCGCGCAGATTGGTTCCCGGAAGATTATAGCACGAACTGCGGCCCGTGTAAATACATAAGAGGAAATATTGTGTTTTGTGGTTTGCGATTTGCTCATTTTGCTCCTTGCAAAATAAAATTTCCCATGCTATAATTGTTGTGCGAGAGGAGGCTATGACTATGATCGAAAGCAGCAAGTTATCATCATCGCAGGGTGTGCTGCGCTATGGCATGGTGGGCGGCGGGGCGGGCGCGTTTATAGGGGACGTGCACCGCAAGACGGCCGCCTTCGACGGCAAATGCGCCCTGGCGGCGGGCGCGTTCTCCCGTGACTTCGATGTCACGAAGCAGACCGGCATTGAACTGGGCCTCGACGAAGACCGGCTCTACCCCGATTTCGCTGCGATGGCCGAAAAAGAGGCCGCGCGCGAGGACGGCATAGACTTCGCGGTTATCGCCGCGCCGAACTACATACACTTTGAAGCCGCGAAGGCCTTCCTGGAGAGCGGCATCCATGTCGTGTGCGAAAAGCCTTTCACGTTTACCCTAGAACAAGCTATTGATTTGAAGCGCATCGCTGAAAACAAAGGCCTGCTGCTGTGCGTGATGTACTCCTATTCGGGCTACCCCATGCTCCGCCAGGCGCGGGCCATGGCGCGCGCCGGGGAGATCGGCGAGGTGCTCATGGTGATGGGCGAATACCCCCAGGACTGGCTCATCGAGGTCATCGAGGGCGAGCAGCGCCAGGCCGCCTGGCGCACGGACCAGGCGATGGCCGGCGTCTCCAACTGCACGGGGGACATCGGCAGCCACATCGAGAATACCGCCGCCTTCGTCACGGGGTTGAAAATCAAGCGCCTGCTGGCGCGGCTGGACATCGTGGGGCAGGGGAGGACGCTCGACACCAACAGCGCCGTGCTGCTGGAATACGAGAGCGGCGCCACGGGCATGTACTGGTCCTCCCAGGTGGCAATAGGCAACGACAACGCGCTGACGCTGCGCGTCTACGGCACCAAGGGCTCCATCGAGTGGGAGCAGGAGTACCCCAACGTCCTGCGCTTCACCCGGGCGGGCGAGCCCACGCGCACGCTCAACCGGGGCCACGGCTATCTCCACCCCGCCGCAGCCAGCCGCCTGCCCTCGGGGCATTCTGAGGGCTACCACGAGGCCTTCGCGAATATCTATTCCCGCTTCGCCGACGCCCTGCTGAAGCTACAATCCGGGGAGGCCCTTACGGCAGAAGAATTGGATTTCCCCAACGCCGACGACGGCATAGAGGGCGTGAAGTTCATCCACGCCTGCGTGGAGAGCTCGAAGAAGGATAGCCAGTGGGTGGAATTATAACGATTGCAGCCTGTAGAGGCGGCTGCCCACAGCCGCCCGCAGTACCCCGAAAATATTTTATAAAGGAGATCATATCATGAAGAAGAAAGAAATCCTTGACCCAATCGCAAAAGAATTGCATGGCATCAAACACGTGCTGATTGGCATTTTGTTGGCTCTTGTAGCGATTGCAATCTGTTTTGGGTTCATGCCCATTCCGATTCAATGAATTCCTGGATTGGCAAGCCATACAAGAGAACATCGCTTCGCGATGCCATCCTCAGTCAGCCCGAGGCTGACAGCTCCTTCCACGGGAAGGAGCCTAGGGATTAGGCGGGAGCGACATCGGATTTCATAGCATTGCAGTCGAACATCCCGTTTGCGGTTAATCCCCCAGGCTCCTTCCCGTGGAAGGAGCTCCCGCCTCGGGCGACTGAGGAAGGCATCGCGGAGCGACAATCCACTCAGAATCAGGAGGATCATCCTATGTCAACCAACAAAATCGGTTTCGCGGTCATCGGCTACGGCGGCATGGGCGGCTGGCACATGAAGCAGGCCATGGGCGAGCTGGCCGGCCAGTTCAACGCTGTCGGCACGTTCGACATCAAAGAAGAAAGGCAGGCGCTCGCCCGTGAGCAGGGCCTGACGGCCTATGCCTCCCGTGAGGCGCTGCTGTGCGACCCGGCCATCGAGCTGGTCACAGTCGCCACGCCCAACGACGCGCACCGGGAGATCGTGATCGACGCGCTGCGCCATGGCAAGCACGTGATTTGCGAGAAGCCCGTGGCGCTGTCCACAGGCGATTTGGAGGCCATGATCGCCGTGGCCAACGAGACAGGCAAGCTGTTCACCGTGCACCAGAACCGCCGCTGGGACCCGGACTACTTGACGGCCAAGACGGTGATGGAGAGCGGCGCGCTCGGCCGGGTGTTCAACGTGGAGAACCGGGTGCACGGCTCCCGGGGCGTGCCGGGGGACTGGCGGGCCCTGAAGGCCCACGGCGGCGGGATGCTGCTGGACTGGGGCATCCACATGTGCGACCAGATGCTCCAGATGATGGGCCCGCGCCGCCTGCTCTCGCTCTACGCCCAGCTGACCTACGTCACCTGCGACCAGGTGGACGACGGCTTCCGGGTGTTCTGCCGCTTCGAGGGCGACGTCACCTTCCTGGTGGAGATCCTCACCAGCAACTTCATCTCCCTGCCCCGATGGTACATCCTGGGGGAGAACGGCTCCGCCGTCCTGGAGGACTGGGGCCGCAGCGGGAAGATCCGCAGGGTGCATGACTGGGAGAACCGCGAGTGCGTGCCGGTGCAGGCGGGCGTGGGTATCACCAAGACCATGGCCCCCCGCGACGACGACACCTACGAGGACAGCCCGCTGCCCCAATTCGAGGGCGAGTGGACGCAGTATTACCGCAATATTTTTGAAGTCATCCGCAGCGGGGCGCAGCCCATCGTGACGCACGGCCAGCAGCGCCGCCTGCTGCGCCTGGTGGAGGCCATCTTCGAATCCGCCCGCACGGACAGCGTGATCCGGCTGGAATCGTAACCAGCTGCGCGGCGATCCCCGGCAGGGCGGTGACGAAAGCCGTGCCCAGCCATGCCTGCATGGAAGAGCATGGAGGGCAGCATGGCGGCGGGCGGCATCCTGGGCAGCAGGCCGGAGAGCAGAGGAGTGATTGCCCCGCAGTTCGCGCTCCATATGGTTGATACTATTCCCGCAGTGAGCTTTTTTACAGCGGGAATAGTATCACACCAATATGTCCCCGTTCACCAGCGCCGCCGCGCTTTGGATGTCGCCATAGAGGGCGTCGTAGTTGTCGATTTTGCACATGGTCTTGAGCCTGCCGTTGGTCAGGTAGCTGCCCTCGATGCAGCCGAGCTCCACCCTCTCGCCGCCGATATAGGCGTAGACCGCGAGATTCCCGCCGGAGAGGAACTCGAACTGCTCGCCCGAAAGCTCCATCGCGCCGAAGACCGCCGCCCAGGCCTCGATGGCCTCCTTCGATTCGCTTTCATAGGTGAAGCGCTGCGCGCCGCCAACCGTGGGCCGCGTCTGCTCCAGGACGATTTTCTCTATTTTATCTGTGTCCAGGGAAGAAAGCAGGTTGAGCGCGCGTCTCTCCTCTGCCCGTATTTCGGCGGGGGAGGCCTGCTCCACGCGCGGCATATCGCCGGTGGCGGGCTCTTCCGTGGCGACTGCCGGCGCTGTGACAATGGGCTCTGTCTCTTCCATTGTTGTCTCCTCCGTTGTTTCCGGCTGGGTGACAGTCGCCGCTTCCCGGGCCGTGGTGGTGGCTGCCGTGGTGGTTACCACAGGCGGGTCCTTCTTGCAGGAGGCCAGCAGCAGCGCCGCGCACAGCAGAAGCAGCAGGATTGGGATCAGTTTTTTCATGGAATGGCCCTCCCTATCTATATCTTCACTTCGCACATCTCGAGGATGCCCGTGTCGCTGCCCCGGCAGATGAAGTCGTAGCTCAGGACCTCGCTCGCGCCCCGGTTCGGCGGCCAGGGGTCGCGCACCAGGAACATGTAGCTGCCGTCGTTCATCAACTGATAACCGTAGAGCACGGTGCTGTGCCCGCCGTAGCGATACCCCGGGTAGCCCTCCGGGTACCAGCCCCGGCAGAGCATCACGGGGTCGCCCGCGTCTATGCTGGCCACCATCTCCTCCTCGGTGAGGGGATAGACCCAGTCGAACTCCACCGCGCCGCCCGTGGCGTAATAGACCGCCTCCAGGCGCTCCCACACCGTGCCGCCCTCATTGATGGCCGAGCCCTTCACGTGCTTGACGATGTCGGTCTGCGTCACGCCGGTGTTCACGTAGGTGCGCGCCGCCATGAGGGAGGACGCCGCCCAGCACCAGTTGTCCTTGTTCTGCCCCAGCAGGGGGGTGTCCAGCGCCGTCACGCCCGGCTGCTCCCGCAGGAGCACCTGCCGCAGCAGATCGCAGCAGGCCGAAACTTGCGGCGCGCCCGCGCCCAGCAGCATGGCCGCCGCCAGGATCAGCGCGAGGAAGCGCCTGATTTTACACACCATCGCAGAAAACCTCCGATAAATCCCCTTCATGTCAATAAGATAACACAATTCGCCGCGCTTGTCAATATTTCCCGGCATAAAATTTTTATTCGATTTATTCCTGTATATGCCAATTACGGCTTGCATCCTGCCGCGGTTTGATGCTATAATAAAAAGCCTGGCGGAATGCGGCGAAAGCGGGTGGTTTTTTGTGAAAAAAGCGGCAAAAATACTCTTTTCTGTTGCCGTGGCGCTGGCCATGACGGCGCTGGCCTGGTTTTCCCTGCAGGACAGCCGCGTGGCCGCCGCCGCGCTGGCCTATGAGGACGCCGGTTTTTCCTACGCGGGCCCATTGCGGAACGGCCTGTTCGACGGCCATGGCGAAATAGCTTTTTCTGACGGCGCACGTTTTTCCTGCGCGTTCCGGAAGGGGCGGGCGGACGGGAATTTTATCTATGACGGCGCCGATTGGCGTTTCGTGGGCGACTTCCATCAAGGCAAGCCCAATGGTACGCTGTTCCTGCCGGGGGACGGCATCGCCACGATTGACCTGCGCGACAGAGCTCATTTCCGTTCGCCCAAGGGCTGGGAATACAGCGGCGGCATAGGCGAACGCGGGCAGAACGGGGAGGGGACATACATCTTCCCGAGCGGTGAGGGCTACATGGGAGGTTTTCTTCTGGGGCTGGCCGAGGGGGACGGGGCCTATTACGATAAAGATGGCAATGAGATTTATGTGGGCCAGTGGAAGGCCGGATTGTATCACGGGCAGGGAAGGTACACTTCGCCGGACGGCAAGTATATATACAACGGCGCCTTCGAGGCCGGGCTGCCCCACGGGCGGGCGCAATACCTGGAGGGCGAAACCCTGCGCTACGACGGCGACTTCGAGGGCGGTGTGCCACAGGGGCAGGGAATTTATTATTCTCCCCTGGGTTGGACCTACGAGGGCGGCTTCCTGAACGGCGTGTTCCACGGCACGGGCACGCTGACAAAGGACGGCAATCCCGTCACGACGCAGTGGGAGAAAGGAAGAAGAATATAGCGTGAGCAGCAAAGTGCAGGCGAACAATAAAATCCAGTGGTTCAGCGCGGTGCGGGCGCTGGGCCTTGTGATGGTGCTGGTCTATCACTTTTTCTACGAGCTGCTGCCCGGCGGCTTCCTGGGTGTGGATTTATTTTTCACGTTTTCGGGCTATCTCATCACCGCGCTGGCCATTGCGGAATTTACGAAGACGGGCCGCTTCTCCCTGGCCGCCTTCGGCAAGCGCCGGTTTATCCGCACCGCGCCGCCGCTGCTGCTCTCTGTTTTGTTCACGCTGCCGCTGGCGCTGCTGGTCTCGCCGGATTTCACGGCGAACATCGCAAAGCAGCTGGCCTCCGTGCTGGGCTTCGCGAGCAACTTCTTCGAGATCCGCACCGGCGGCAGCTATGAGGCCAACGTGCTGCCCCACCTCTACCTGCACACCTGGACGCTCTCCATGGAGGTGCACCTCTACATCGTGTGGGGCCTGGCCTGCGCGGCCCTGGCGCTGCTGCTGCGCCGCGCCTACAAAAAAAACGCCGGGAAAGCCAAGCGAGGCTATAAAGTTGGCCTTTTGATCGTGGCGATCCTCCTGGGGGCGGGCTCCTATTACGCCATGCAGCAGGCATATCAGCCCGGGATGGACAGCTCGGCGGCGTATTTCAGCTCGGTCACGCACTCGTTCCCGTTTTTCATAGGCGCGGCGGCGGCTACCCTGAAGGGCTTGCAGCTCGGGCCGCGCTTGCAGCGCGTTCTGTCAAAAAGAGCAGCGAAATATTTTTGCATATTGGGCTTGCTCGCTTCGATGGCGGGGATCGTCTACCTGGCGCTGCGCCTGCGCTTCAACGACGCGTTCGTCTATCAATACGGCTTCCTGGCGGCTTCCCTGCTGGCGGCCTGCGCGATTCTCTGGGCGCGGGCCCTGCACGAGGCCCTGCCCGGCAGGCGCGAGCCGAGGGCTCTCACGGCGCTGGCCGATCTTTCGTTCAATATTTATTTATACCACTGGCCCCTGTATATCATCGCAAAAGTGCTGATCGCCGATAACAGCCTGGCCGCCCTGGCGGCGTTCGGGCTCTCGCTGGCGCTCTCGGCCTTCGTGTTCTACCACGCGGAGCCCCTGCTCCAGCCGCCGAAGCCGCCGGGGGAGGCCGCGCGCATGACGAATTACCTGCGCAAAAAGGCGGCAGCCTCCATCTCCCTGCTGTCGCTGGCCATCGCTTTTGCCCTCGGCTCGGCCATGCGCGCCCTGCGGCAGCGCCGCCGGGCCATCACGGCGGCTGCCGTAATAATAATGGTGCTGGCCAGCATCCTGCCTGTTGGAATGGTGCTGCAACGGGCCCCGGCGCGCACCGGCATAGAGGAGAAGCTCTACGCGGGCTATCTCGCGCAGGACAGGGACGCCGTCGCGGCCCGCAAGGACTGGCTGGACGGCCTCAACGAGGCGCCGCTGCGCTTCAACGGCGAGATTGCCGCCCTGCCCGCTCTCAGCGAGAGCGGGGCGCTCCCGGAGCGCAACCCCGGCGTCACCGTGCTCTCGCCCATGGAGGTCAGCGGCGGCGTCACCGTGATCGGCGACTCCATCTGCGTGGACGCGCGCCTGGCGCTGAAGGAGAGCATCCCCAACTGCGACGTGGACGCCCTGAGCTCGCGCTCCATCGCGGAGGGCTACCGCCTCATGATGGACATGCAGGCAAGGGGCACGCTGCGGGAGGTGGTGGTCATCGCCCTGGGCACCAACGGCGTGGACGGCTTCGCCGACTACGTGCAGAAGATCATCGACGACCTCGCGCCGGGGCACAGGCTGGTGTTCGTCGTGCCCTTCGACGGCCGCACCCCCACCTATGGCAGGGCCTACCGCACCGCCATGCTCGAGCGCGAGCTGGCCCCCCAGTACGATTTCGTCACCCTCGCGGACTGGCGCGCGGCCATCGAAATCAACACAAAGATCCTCGCCAGCGACACGGTGCACCTGGGCACCAACGAGAGCAGGCGCATCTATGTCAGCTGCATCGCCGACGCCGTGCGGGAGGCAATGCACGGCCCCGCCAAAGGCGAAATGCTCTAATTCTTAGTATTGCTTAAAATACTGCTTCGGCCTCGGGTCGCCCCAGGGCCCTCCCGTGTCGTAGGAGTTCCCGAAGGCCTGGCGCAGCTGCTCCTCGTTGTCGGCATTGTCAAATATGTTCGCGTTGACCGCCGTGATGAGCTCGCAGGCCAGATTGCTGGAGGCTTCGTAAGCCTGCCAGAAGGACGTGTCCAGCGTCTCCCCGGTCACAGGGTTCGGGAACTGCGCCCGGCCCTCGTTGAGCATGGCCTGGAAATCCGGGAAATGCGCCCGCATCTTCTTCATGATGGAGCGTCTGAGGAGCAATTGGTAGGCCTCCCAGATCAAAATGCCGTAGCGGTACCCGAACGCGGCCTTTTGCAGGCCGTGGGCTTTCTCGTAGACGGCGTCGATCAGCGCGTCGATTTTCGCCCGGCTGACTTTTGTCCGGAAGGGCGATTTCTTGTCAAAGTCCGCTTCCCGGGCTTCCAGCTGCATGTCCACCCACACCTCGAACAGCGCGTGCGCCTTCAGGGCCGAGCCGAGGCACTGCGCCGGGTGCAGCTCCGTCATGTAGTAGACCAGAGGGTGCGTGCTGGTATCCAGGGCGTAGTGCATGATGTGGCCGTAGAGAAAGGCCATCGCGTTCGGGTTTTCTTTCAGGTTGTTTTCTTTGATATAGGCGATCATGTCCAGGAAAAACGCATCTGTGTTCATCTCGTGCGCGCTGACAAAGCAGCGCTCGTAGGCGGTGCCGAAGAGCAGGCCCAGGGTGTCGTGGGCGATGGCCGCGGCCCCGACGAAGCCCGTGAACACCTCGTTGACATCAATCCCCCTGTTCTCGAGCTCTGGCTTCAAGCGCTCCAAACATTTTGTGCTCTGATACACATGCGTCCCCAGTGCGGGCATACCCATCTCTCCTTTGATAAAATACTTGTGACCATGCAATGATAGCACAGCCACAGGCATTATTCAAGAGAAATTTTATCCCTGCTCCAAAATTTCGATCATATCGCTCACAGCGTGACAGATAATGCAGCGGGGCGCAAAAGCAAAGTTTTTCTTGCAATTCCCCGCCCGCTCTGCTATGCTATAGAAAAGAAAACACAAGGGAGGCCGTTCCTATGAAATCCAAACATTGCCGCGCCGCGATGGGATGCCTGCTGGCGTTGGCGCTGCTGCTCGCCGCCTGCGGGCCGTCCGCAAGCACAAAATCCCTCGCCGAGCGCTACGCCGCCGGGGAGCTGCTCTACGTGGACATCGGCTGCCCCGCCGACCTCACCCTCACCCCGGAAACCCGCCTGGCCCTGGAGAGCGCCGTCAAAACGCGCCTCGGCTATCCCTCGAACCTCCTCTTCCGCTACGCCGAAATCGGCGGCGCGCTCCCCGATGACTGGGCGCAAAAAGGCCCGGAAATCCTCCTGGGCGTGCGCCCCGGCGAGGAAGCCCTGAACCTAAACGACCCCGCGCAGCTGGCCCTCGCTGCCGACAGGATCGCCGATGAACTGGCGGTATCGCTGGGGATTGAGGCGGCCGAGCCGGGCACCGAAGCCCCCACTGAAATCTCAACCACCTCTACCACAGCCAGCCCTCTCACCAACCCCTCCGCAACCAATCCAACAAATGCCCCAACAGCCGCCCCAACCAAAACCGAAGCCAAAACCAACGCCCCAGAAACTTCCAAATCAAATAACGGGAACTTCTCCCTAACAGACGCGGAAATACAAAAAATCCTCCGCGATATGGAAAATGGCAACTTATACAACCGAACGTTTAGTCTATACGGTGATCCGGTTCCAATGCTATTCGATTTCAATACCGACGGCGACCCCAACACTAATGGCAAAATGCACATCACTAGAGAAAAATTTGACGGAGAAAAGATGGTATTGCACGTCTCTCGTAGCAGAGGCAATAGCAACGACTTTGAATATCTCACAACGATAACACAAAAAGTCGATAACCCCGTCAAAAACGATCCGCATAACCAACTTTCTGCCACGATACTTATTTCCGTCGGCAGAGAAGATAAAAACGGATGGAAACCGTGCTATGAGTTTAGTTATATTGTGTCCGAAAATCAGAGATTCTTCTTTAGTACCGGGGAAAGTAGAACTAGTACGCTCAATTCTTTAGACTCACAACCAAACACAACCGTCAAAAATTTAAGCAATTACTTTGTATAGCTTTTGGCAAGCCACCTGCTATGCCTCTGCCTCCGAAAGCGCTCAGCCGCTCACGCGGAACCCCCTCGGTGCTTCGCACCGGCCCCCCAGAGGGGGCATCCTGACGAGGCGGAAAGATGTAAATGCAATTGAACATATGAATGATCGATATGTCAAGATGCCCCCCTTGGGGGGCCGGTGCGATCGTCTCCGCAGGAGACGTGAGCACCGAGGGGGTGTCCGCGTGAGCGGCTGAGCGCTTTCGGCGGCAGAGGCACAGCAGAGGCATTGCAGAGGGTTTTCTACAGCAATTTTGCGGCGAGAAGGGGGTATGCCCATGGCCAAGCTAAAAATCATCCTGCTGGCGCTCTACGCCCGGCTGATGCGCAGGCTGCGGCCCGGCGAGCGGGTTTGGCTTTATACCGACCGGCTGGACAGCGTGGACAACGCTTTTTGGCAGTTTCAGCACGATCTGGCGCAGCGGGACGGCGTGCGGCGCTTTTACGTCTGCGAAAAGCCGGACAAGCTGGATGCCCCGGAAAAAGAGCGCAAACATGCCATCGCCTTCGGCTCGTGGAAACACAGGCTGCTCTACCTGCGCTGCGAAAAGATACTCACGTCCTTCAGCCAGTACAGCATCATCCACCCCTTCGGCAAGCCCACGGTGAAGGCCCTGGGCGATGTTCTGCGCTTCGAGGTGATCTACCTCCAGCACGGCGTGCTCCACGCCCGGCTGGAGGCGCTGTACCACAAGAAGAACATCCCCTGCGACCGCATGGTGATCTCCACCGATTTCGAGCGGCTGAACATGGTGAGTAACTACGGCTTCGGCGTGGGGGAGCTCATCTGCACCGGCATGGCCCGCTACGACCTTCTCCTCCCCGCCCGCCCGCCGGAGCGCCGCATCCTGCTGTCGCCCTCCTGGCGGCAGAACCTCATCGGGCCCTTCGTGGAAAACCGGCGCCAGCCGCTTCACGAGGCCTTCCTGTCTTCCCGCTATTTCACCGAGACCCAGGCCTTCCTCAACTCCCCCCGGCTGGCCGCGTTCCTGGAGCAGCACGGCCTCACGCTGGATTTCCAGAGCCACCCCATCTTCAGAGGCTACGACAGCCTGTTTTTGATCGATCCCGCCCCCGAGGGGCATAGCCCGCGCGTGCACTTGGGCGGCGCGCCCGACCTCAACCCCTATCTCGCGATGATCACAGACTACTCCTCCATCGCCCTGGATTTCGTCTATCTTGAGCGCCCGTTGCTCTACTTCGTGCCCGACTATGAGGACTTCCTGGCCGGGCGCACGCACTCCTATAAAGAGCTGCACATCCCCCTGGAGGGGGCCTTCGGCCCCCTGGCGCGCACCCAGGAGGCGTTGCTTGACGCCCTGGAGGCCCTGGCCGCGCGGGATTTCGCCCCCGAGGAGCTCCACCGGGAGCGCATGAGCGCCTTCTTCCATTCCCGCGAGGCCACGCACCGCAAGGCGCTGTACGATGTGCTGATTTGAGGCTTTGGCTATAGAAAACCCCTCCCGCTTTATATGGCGGGAGGGGGTTGTTGAGGAGGAGAGGCGGTTCAACAGGGGCTAGAAGAATCGCCATCCGATGATGTTGTCGATAATTCCGGCAATCCACGTATATACAAAAATAATCGGAGAGAAAGGCAGTGCAAGGCCCACAGTCAGCGCGACAAAAAACGCCGTGCTTGTGAATGCTCCATGAAGCGGCCCAACGATGAAAATGGGCCAGATGTCTCCGATGGTGAGAGGGCGCTCTTTTTCCACGGTCACTCTGATGGATTTCGCAAAGATTCGTTTGCCGACTAAATTGCCGTCTGCATCTGTCTCTATGTTGCCGTCCAGATCTTTTTCTACATAGGTGACCTCGCACACATACGTTGCCACCGCTATATGAAAGGGATGCATCGCCTTGGGATAATAGCGTTCATCACTTGTTACATGGAGAACGGGGCCTTCTATTTCATGCTCCATAAGAATGCCTGTTTCAGATACAGTATCGAACCGCCAGCCATATGAAAGAATCTCTATCTCATCGGGGACATCCGCCTCGGCAGTGAGCGTGAACGCCTCACCAAAGTGGATGGGGCCCTCGGGGCCTGTAATTGTGAAAAGGTGACTGCTAAGGCTTGAGGTTGCCATCGCCGGCACCCCCACCCCAAGCGCCAGCAGCGCGGCCAGCAGCAGGGCGAGCAGGGTTTTCGTGTGTTTCATGGTGTGTGATCCCCTTTCAAAATGTGTTGTTACCAGTTAGTCGAATGTTTTGGAAAAAATCCTCAGTGATTTTGAAAAAAATTTAAATTTTTTTTGAAGACGTGTCGCCTGCGGCGACAGTGCCCTGCACCACCCCCGCTTCGCGTCCCCCCAAGGGGGGACTCCTGACGGTTCGGAAGCTTATGCTTTCGATTTTTAGCAAGTCTTCCTGCTTCGTCAGAAGTCCCCCCTTGGGGGGACGCGAAGCGGGGGTGGTGCAGGGCACTGCCGCCGCAGGCGGCACTCCTTGTTGGCCGTCGATGATACTGATGTCTGTTTTGCTGTAGAGACGCAGGGCACTGCGCCTGCGCACTCAAAGCCCCCCTCGCCTGCGAGGAGGGGTGGTCAACGTCCCGCAGGGACGTTGACCGGGGAGCTTGCGGACAAGCCAAAATTATTTCCCCCTTCCCATTCTGACAAAAACCCCCACTGAACAGGCCCTATAATAGATTATGCGATGCAGGGGGCGGCGTCTCGGCGCCCCAGGGAACGGGGGGGGTGAGCGCTCGTGTCCGACGTGATTTACATAGACGTGCTGGTCGCCGTCAATATTTTCGTCACCTGGCTGCTCCTGGCCTGCAGCGTTTTTTTTTCGGCCGTGCAGGTCAAGCGCTGGCGGCTGCTGCTGGGCTCGCTGCTGGGCGGCGCGGGCTCGCTGCTGATCCTCCTGCCTCCCGCGCCCTGGTGGCTGCTGCTGCCCGAAAAGCTGCTGCTCTCCGCTCTGATCGTCTGGGCCGCCTTCGGCTTCGTGAAATGGAGGCGCTTCCTGCGCTGCTTCGCCGCGTTTTTCGGGGTGAGCTTCGCCTTCGCGGGGATTATGCTGGCCCTGTGGATTACCCTCAAACCTGAAATGATGCTCTACCAGAACGGCACGATCTATTTCGACGTGAGCTTACTTGCCTTCGTGATTTTCGCCTGTGCCAGCTACGCGATTGTGCGCGGCCTTGTGACCCTCCTGCGGCGGCGGCACCCGGGCGCGAACCTCTGCCGGGCGACGATACACATGCCCGGGCAGAGCGTCACGCTCCCGGCGTTCTACGACAGCGGCAACAAGCTCACCGACGGCTTCACCGGCGCGCCGGTGGCGGTGGCGGAATACGCCGCGCTGCAAGGCTTCCTGCCGGAGGAATTTCTGTCTTTCTTTCGGGGCGAAATGGAACTGCCCGACCTGCCGCCGGAGCATCCATGGCGCGCGCGGGTGCGCGAGATTCCCTTCCACGCGCTGGGCCGTGAGGGGCTGCTGCCCGCGTTTCGTACAGATCAAGTGATCGTAAAGACAAAACACGATACGCAATCCACGCCCGGCGCGGTCGTCGCCGTCACGCCCGACGCCCTCTCCGACGGCGGCTATTCGTTGTTATTGCAGGCCTCCATGCTGGAGAAATGATGGGTTTCGGGTGGCGGCATTCTTGCCGCCCGGATACCAACAATCAAGGGGGGACCTTTACGAAAAAAGTCAAAGCATTCCTGTGGGGTCTCTTTCGCAGGCTTCGGCGCAAAAAGAGCGACATCTTTTACATCAACGGCCCCCAGACCCTGCCCTTCCCCCTCACGAAGGAGGAGGAGGCCGAGGCCATGGCGCGCCTGCGCCGGGGCGACGAGCGCGTGCGGGAGGTGCTCATCACCCGGAATCTCCGCCTGGTGGTCTATATCGCCAAGAAGTTCGAGAGCAGCGGCGTGGGCGTGGAGGACCTCATTTCCATAGGCACCATAGGCCTCATCAAGGCAGTGAACACGTTCTGCCCTGAAAAAAATATTAAACTGGCGACCTACGCCTCCCGCTGCATCGAAAACGAAATTTTGATGCACCTGCGCAAGATTACCCCCACGCGGGGCGACATCAGCATAGACGAGCCGCTGAATATCGACTGGGACGGCAACGAGCTGCTCCTCAGCGACATCCTGGGCTCCGACGCCGACGCCGTCAACACCGGCATCGAGCAGGACGACGAAAAAGATTTGCTCATCCGCTGCGTCAACTCCCTGGGCGAACGCGAGCGCCTGATCATGCACATGCGCTTCGGCATGGGCGGCAGGCGCGAGCATACCCAGAAGGAGGTGGCCGACCTTCTGGGCATCTCGCAAAGCTATATTTCGCGTTTGGAAAAAAAGATCATCGACAGGCTGCGTCATGAGATGGAGGCGGCGGGGTAACGTTCGTCATTTTGACGAAGCCATTCACGCTTATCGATAAACGATAAGCCGCGATTTTGCAAAGTGTACGGCAAAACCCCCTGTTTGTGACCAAAACAAGGGGGGTGCGTGCATTTTCGCGTGCTTTTTATTGGGGCCGAATGAGGTCAATTTGATTTTGCATTTGCAACCGTCATTTTGCACAAAAGCTACGCCCGCATCCAAATCCAGCCGAAGAACACGATATACATTATCCAGTTGAAGAAGTTTGCTTCGCGATTGGTGCCGGGGATGAGATTGGGAGTGGGAGGCTGCGTAGTTGTCGTTGGTCTGGTTATTGTCGTCGTCAGCACGGTGGTTGTGGTAGGCGGTACAGTGGTAGTCGTTGGCGGCACTGTAGTTGTACTCGGCTCGGCGGTCGTGATAGTTGTTGTAGTGGTGGTCGTTGTTGTTGGAGCGGTGGTTGTTGTTGATGCCTCCGTCCATTGGGCAAACAGTATAGTATCAATCATTAGCAATACTGTGTCTGTTGGATTTACCTTTACGCCGGCTGCCGTATACCAACCATCAAAGGTATGATTCGCAAGAGTTGGTATGGGCAGGTTGCTGTAGGTCTTGCCATTGGTCCACTTTGATGCTGGTAGGCGTGACGCTCCCACCGTTGGGCTGGAGGCGAACGGTGTTGGTGCCGCCGCCAACACCGGGATCGGTGAACGGCGGGTCGGCTGTCAGGCTATTGGATGCGGCAAACAGCTGCACCCAGGAAGGGGTGCCGTCCAAGGGGGCGCTGTTGATCGACAGGCCCACACCTATAAAATTGTAAGAAGTGTTCAAAATATTTCCTCTGTGCCCGGGAGAATCCATCCAGGCGTTGACTACGGCGGCCGCGCTCATCTGTCCCCTCGCGATGTTCTCTCCATAGTTATAATAGGAGATGCCGAATTCATCGAGTGCTGTTTCGGCATAGCTGCCGTTGGGTCGTCTGTGGTCGAACAGATCCAATAGCTCGGTTGCGCGTAGCTGGGCGGCGGCGGTAAGCTGGAGATTGGTGCTTAAAGCAGGCAGGCCTACCTTGGCGCGTTCTACGTTCACCAATCGCACCACTTCGGCGGCGAAACGCGCAATGTCTTCAGTGGACAAGCTCGGTTCATATGGATCATCAAATGCCTGCACATTGTTGATGGATGCCGTGATCATTACTAAGCCGAACAAAGCCACTGCCAAGATGAGCGCCAGTACCTTTTTCGACAATCTTCCCATGTGATTCCCCTCTCCCAAAATTTATTAGATCAATTATAACCCTCAAAAAGTGGTTTGTCAACTCAAATATTGGCACATTCCTCACATTCCTCACACCACATACTGGCTCGCCGCCGTGTCTCCGCCCGCGCCCGTCCAGTTCGTGTGGAAGAACTGCCCGCGCGGCGCGTCCACGCGCTCATAGGTGTGCGCGCCGAAGTAATCCCGCTGGGCCTGCAGCAGGTTGGCCGGCAGGCGCGCGCAGCGGTAGCCGTCGTAGTACGCCAGCGCGCTGGTGAACGCCGGCGCGGGAATTCCCGCCGTCATCGCGGCGGCGCAAACCCTGCGCCAGCCGCCCTGGGCCTCGGCCAGGGCCCCGGTGAAGAAGGGGTCGAGCATGAGATTATCCAAGTCGGGGTTTGCGTCAAAAGCCTCCTTGATATTGCCCAAAAAGGTGGAGCGGATGATGCAGCCGCCGCGCCACAGCATGGCGATGCCGCCGAAATCCAGGTCCCAGCCGTAGGTCGCCGCCGCGGCGCGCAGCAGGGCGTAGCCCTGGGCGTAGGAGATGATCTTCGAGGCGAACAGCGCCTGGCGTATGTCCTCGATGAAGGCCGCCTTATCGCCCTCGAATGCCACTGAGGGCCCGGTCAAAATCGCAGACGCCCGCACGCGCTCATCTTTTATGGCAGATAAGCAGCGCGCGTAGACGGCCTCGCCGATGAGCGTGAGGGGAATGCCCTCGTCCAGGGAGGCGACAGAAGTCCACTTGCCCGTGCCTTTTTGACCGGCGGTGTCGAGGATTTTCTCCACGATGGGCGCGCCGTCCTCGTCTTTATAGGCAAGTATATCCCGGGTGATCTGGATCAAATAACTGTCCAGAACGCCGGTATTCCAGGCTTTAAAGACCTCGTGCATTTCATCCGCGTCCATTCCCAAATACTCTTTCATGAGGAAATACGCCTCGCAGATGAGCTGCATGTCGCCGTATTCGATGCCGTTGTGCACCATCTTCACGAAGTGCCCAGCGCCGTCGCTGTCCACCCAGTCGCAGCAGGGAATGTCGCCATTCTCGCCCACCTTCGCCGCAATCGCCTGGAAGATCGGCTTCACGTGAGGCCATGCTTCAGGCGATCCGCCCGGCATGATGGCGGGCCCAAGCAGCGCGCCCTCCTCCCCGCCGGAAACCCCCGTGCCGATGTAGAGCAATCCCTTGCTCTCGACATATTTCGTGCGCCGGATGGTGTCGGGGAAGTGGGAGTTCCCGCCGTCGATGATGATGTCCCCGGCGCTGAGGTAGGGGATGAGCATCTCGATAAACTCGTCCACGGGCTTGCCCGCCTTCACCATGAGCATGATGCGCCGGGGGGCCTTCAGGCCGTCCACCAGCGCCTGGATGCTGTACGCCCCGGCGATGTTCCTCCCCTTGGCGCGCCCCTCGATGAAATCCGTCACTTTTTGCGTGGTGCGATTGTACACGCACACGGAAAAGCCCTTGCTCTCCATGTTCATGACGAGGTTTTCCCCCATCACCGCCAGGCCGATCAGGCCGATGTCTGATTTTTGCATTGTTGTCCTCCTACAATAGTAATTCGTATTAGGTTTATCGGGGATTCGCAAATTCTTTCTATTCCTGTTTACTTTGATCCAAATTCTCGTCCTTCTTCTTTTTGCTCCGAAGCCAGTCTGCAAATTTTGCAATACCGGTTAAAATTCCAACAACACCAGCAAGTGCGCCGATAAGCACCGCATTTCTTACTAAGAACGCAGCAACATTTCCAAAAAATATTGAGATTCCAGGCCAGTGATATCGTGCGCTTAGAAACCACCTGAGTGCTAAGAGGGGGATATAGAATATAACAAACTGAACTAAGAAACTATTACCATTCTTAATATTTTCATCGTTGTCCATGTGTTTTTCCATAAGCTTTATCCCAATAGCGAAATAAGAAATGCTTACCAGAAACGGACTTGCAAGATAAACAAGTCTTTGATTGTCTGTTCTTGCATTTTCATATGCCCAAAGGAAAAAATGGTTTGCGCATCTGAAAAAACTGATGCCCTGTCCAAGCATCGGCACAATAAATGGGAGTAAAGGAAGACAGAGAGCCGCTACGTAAATCGCTATGTCCATTATTGTATCAAATGGTCCACCGCCCGGATTAGTTTGTTTTAACAAGCCAGCCAAAAGACTAATATACGATGTAATTAACAACAAGGCAAATATCACCCAAACCACTACCGCGAAGAGGACACTCATTGAACTCTCCCTCCTTATTAGTTGGTCACCTCATCTCTGCACCCTCGCGTTCCCCTTGAGTATGCTCCACACCATGTCCTCGTCCGCCGGGGTGGCGTAGTCGTCCAACGTCGTCGTCGCAAGCGCGCCGCTGGCCCAGGCGAAGCCCGTACACTGCTCGGGCGAAAAGCCCTTGAGGATGCCGTACAGCAGCCCGCCCACGAAGCCGTCGCCGCCTCCAATTCGATCCAGGATCTGTATGGGCCGCGGCTCGATGACCGTCCATTCATCGTCAAATAGAGTGATCGCCCCCCAGAGGTGCTCGCCGACGGAGATCACTTGCCGCAGCGTCGTGCCGTAAATCGACGCGTTGGGAAATGAAGCCTTTACAGTCTCGATCATCTCTTTGAAAGCATCTATCTGCGCGGCCAGGTCTTTGCCTCCGGCCTTGGGGCCCTCCAGCCCCAGGCACAGCTGGAAGTCCTCCTCGTTGCCCGCAAGGATGTCCGCCATGGAGGCGATTTCGGTGAACACCGCCCGCAGTTCATCTTCGCGGCCCTTCCAGAAGGTCGCCCGGTAGTTCAGGTCGAAGGAGATGCGCGTGCCGTGCCGTTTCGCGGCGCGGGCGACGTCCAGGCAGAAGCGGCTGCTCTCCGGCGAGAGCGCCCCCACCAGGCCCGAGAGATGCAAAATTTGCACCCCCTGCTTGCCGAAGATGTCCTCGAAATCGAAGTTCTCGGCGTTCAGGATGCGCCCGACTTCGCCCGCCCTGTCGTTGTGGACGCGGGGGCCGCGGGTTCCGTAGCCGCTGTCCGCGATGTTGAACTGGTGCCGGTAGCCCCACGGCCCGCCCTGGGGGATGTCCGGCCCGGCGTAGTCGATGCCCCGCCGCCGCAGTTCCCCCCGGATGAACTGCGAGATCGGGCTGCCCGCAACGAAGTTCGTCAGCGCCAGCCCCGGGAATCCCAGGGAGGCCGACACGTTGATCACGTTGGTCTCGGCGCTGGTGGCCTGCATGAAGAACTGGTTGCTGGTGTGCACGGGCGCGCCGTTTGGCGGCGTAATGCGCACGCCCATGCTGGTGGGTGCCGCCACGCCATAGCGGCAGTTTTCGCGTAGTGTCATATGGTTGATTCCTTTCACTAGCTGGATAAATTAGTAAGGGCTGTGCATTTTTGTAATTAATTTGTAGTCCCATGCATAGTGTTTTTTGCACTTGCGGCAGATACTGGATTTGTCCATAATCCAGTTTAAAAGACTTCTGCTTCCGCCGCAATAAGGACAACGATTACTGTATTTTATGTTTTCTATCGTTCTGAACACATCGTCAATCCGCTGTGTAGTAATAGGTTGTTCTCTTACCCAGAACCCAATGGAGTTATAGCCGTGAGAACGATAGTATCCATCATAAGAGGATGTTCCGCCATTGTTGTTGTCCCAGTATCTATCCAAGATTACTCCACAATATCCCACAATATGGCGACAATACTTAGCCTGATTGTACTGTTTCTCTATCTGCCTTTTCTCTTTTCCTTGGATTGCTCTGCTTAATTTCCCGTTATAGTTAACCAGATTACTTTCGCTTCTATACCCATTCAACGTATACTCATCAATTCCAAATCCATTGAACATTGAAAGCATACGTTTTTTATAATATTGGTTGAGGGCTTCTTGCTCTTGCTTTCTTTGCTCGAATTCTTTCTGATTTCGTTCGCGTTCAGCCACCGCTGTCTGTTGCAGCTCAATTACCGATTCCAACTTGAGCCATATAGCGGGACGAACACCACCTCTCTCGCGGACATCCGTTGCATCACAGATTTTGCCGTCATAATGAACAAATGCTGTGAAATGATCTCCTATGCACGATCGGAGCAACCATGTGGATGACTTAGAATAATCATTTAGTAACTTTGCCTGACGATCACTATTCCCATTGAAAGAACTGAAATAATTTTTAGCTTCCTCCTTCGATAACAAGAAAATCTGATCGTTTGTGCCGACATCGACCAACATCGTTTTAACGATTATCGCTTGTTCCAGTGGAGTGAAGCGGTGTAGGAGCTCTCCGTTTAGGTATTGCCGTAATGTGCTGTTCTCCCATGTGACCTTATGGTCAATCGCATGGAACTGTCGCTGTTCTATGACATCTTTTGTGATACATAGCACTTGCCCATCTTTGACGGCTAAACAACGCCACTGCAGCCCACCCAGCCATACGTATAGGTTTTTTAGTTGTGCAATAGCGTCTCTTGCCTTTTGATATTCTTCTTTTATTCTTTGGTTCTCTTTACTCTGGCGCACTGCGTCGTCCGCAATCCTCTTCTGTAAAGCTTTTGCTCCTTCGTTTGCGGCATCAATGTCCAATATGCGTTCGCAGTATTCACGCGCACGCTTTGTATCGCCTCTCTGGTAGAATTCCTGCGCCCGGGCAAGCAGATTCTCTGCGCTGGTGCCTTCCGCCGCCTGCGTCTTCTGAAACTTCGCCTTCATCCATTCCAGCGGGTACTCCGTGTCGCAATACTCGCACACGAACCAGCCTTCTTTCGCGGAGGCGACGACCTTGCCCTGGCATACGTCGCAAATCATGCCTGCCATGATACTTCTCCTCTCTCATTGGTGTAAAACGAACCCGCTTTGGCCTAATCCCCAAGCCCCTTCGCATGCGAGGGGGGTGGCCCGCAGGCCGGGGGGAGCACCGCGGAGCGGCGTTCCTCGTGCGATGAGCACAACATATGCAGCAAAAAACAAACCGGGATTTGCGCAATATTCCCGGTTTTGCGTTTCAGTTCACCAGATGATGCCCCAAATCGGGTAGAGCACAAGCCGGATGAATATCGCGATGGCGGCGAAGGGCAGGTCAAGGCCTATGGGGGTGATGAGCGCGAGGAGGGACACGATTTTGTGGGCAATCCAGATGACGGGGGCGAGCAGGCCCAGGGGGGTGAGCCACATGAGGGTTGGGAACATGATGATTCTCCTTTGATGTGTTTTTTTAATTATAGCATATACGCTGCAAGCTTGCAATTCTCAGTTTAAAAATCCGCGGCGGCTTCGGCTTTCAGGCGCGGCGTGCGCCGGTCGAAGAGGGTTGTCTCCTCCGCGCGCGGCATGACGGCCACCTTCAGGCTGAACCACAGCGCGGGGCGCACGCCGCCCTCGCCGTCCACGGCGGTGCCGTTGCCGTAGACCAGGCCGGGCTCCAGGACGGCCGCGGCCGCGCCCTGGTAGTGGCCTGTCGAGCGCAGCCACCACCAGCCTTCCTTGCCGTTGAGCTGCGCCGCGCGGTCCTCGTCTGATTTGAAATATTGCAGCGCCTGCGCCGTGGAGAGCAGGAAGACCTGGTCCTTCGTGGCGTTGCCGCCGTCCGTGCCGAATTGCGGGTTGGCGGCGTTGGAGAGCGCCGTCACGGCGATGGCGCCGCGCTCCTGCGCAGTGAAGCGCCGCATAAACGCGCCGTTGAGGTATTCCCGCAGGGCGCAGTTCTCCCAGGTGACGTCGTCCTGGGACGTGTGGTAGGCGCGCTTCTCGACGATGTCCTTCGTGATGAGCAGCGCCTTGCTGGATTTCACGGCCAGGCAGCGCCACTCCAGCCCGCCCAGCCGCAGCGTCCGGTTGAGAATGAGCCTCTTCATCGAGGCGAGGGCCTTTCCCGCAAAGAGGTCGCCCTTCAGGGTAGCCATGCTGCGCTCTCCTCTCCCAAAATAAATTTCTCTATGACAGCCGCCGCGCCGTCCTGGTCGTTTGTCAGCGTGGTGTATTGGCACAGCGCCTTGATCCCCGCCGGCGCGTTGCCCATGGCGACCCCCAGCCCCGCGTATTCCAGCATGGAGAGGTCGTTCCAGCCGTCGCCCACGGCGACCATCTCCTCCCGGGCGATGCCGTAGGCCGCGCCGATGGCCGCGAGGGCCAGGCCCTTCGAGGCCCCGGCGTCCACGAACTCCAGCAAATGCGGCTGCGAGGTGTGGCAATTGATCCTGTCCCCAAATTGAGCGGCTATTTCGGCCTGTAGGCGTTCTGCCTCCTCCGGCGGGATGATCCAGATGATCTTCGTCACGCCCGATTCGCGCATGGGCAGCGCACTGTCCGACAGGTTCACTTCGGCCCCGGTGACGCGCTGATAGATCGTGATCTCCTCGCATTCGCGGCTGACATAGAGCCGCTCCCCCGCCCAGGCGATCACGGGATAGCCCCTGCGCGCCCCCTGCGCGTAGACCGCCTCGGCGCAGGCGTATTCCAGCCCCCGCGAGAACAATACTTTCCCCGTCTCCCCGGTCATCGCCATGGCCCCATTGAACAATATATACGGCATATCCCCAGGAAAAGTCGCCCGAATCTGCCGCATCCCGCCCATGGGCCGCCCCGTGGAGGGCACGAACAGCACGCCCGCCCCCATCGCCGCCAGCACGGCATCGCGTGTGCGCCTCGTAATCTCCGAGGCGTCGTTGAACAGGGTGCCGTCCATATCAACGGCAAGCAGCTTATATCTCATCGAAAGCCCCTTCCAACGCCCACAGCCCCAGCGCCGGGTTTTCGATAAAATACACCTCTTCGCCGTCAATCACATTCCAGCCGGGCTGCAACTGGCTTGGATTGTACTTCTCCATAGCTTCGTCAAAGGGCAAATACCCGAACGCCACGCCCTCGATTTCCTCGCGGGTGAGGTGCTTCGCGGCATAGATCACGCTGAACCTGCCGTCGGAGGAGCCGTGGATCAGGTGCGCTGCCGCGCCCAGGTTCTCCTGCAAGTCCTGTTCTGTTTTGACGAGCTCCAATATGCGCCCGCGCCCCGCGTAGCCGTATTTGCGCACGATCCTGTCGTTCTGCGCGTCCTCGCCGAATATGCGCACCCCGGGCGCGAGAATGATCAGCCGCCCGCCGTCCGCCATGGCCATGCGCGTGCGATAGACGGCTTTGTTTCCCAGCCAGGTGGAGTGGAACTCGCGTTCGTCCAACCACACCACGCAGGTCTTCATGGGCCTGGAAAGATAGTTCAGGTTGTGCTTTTGGCTCAAGATAACTGCCCGCTCGAAGCCCTCTCTCTCTTTGCCTATATAGAGGCCCAGGATATTTGTTTTGTCATTCACAGTTGTTGTTACAGTGAGCACATATTCAATGGATAATTTTGATATGAAGTGCGCCTCGGCGTAGTCGAATATCCTGCGCACGGGCGTCTTGTCCCGCCCCATGATGCGCTCCATCCCGTAGAAGGCCCCCAGCATATGGGAATTATTGATGAACCGGCTCCCCCCGCAGCCCACGGCGATGTTCTTCGTGTAGTTGGCCATGCCCGCGACTTCATGCGGCACCACCTGGCCGATGGACAGGATCAAGTCATAGCTGGGGTCCAGCAGGTAGTTCGAGACCTCCACATCGAGGGCCTCGTCCATCAGGCCTTCGGAAGCCTCGCGGACGAACGCACCCGGCACCTCGCCGATTTTGCGCACATTCCCCCGCCAGTCGTGCACCAGAAAGCGGCCCTCGGGAATTTGCCCGCCGAAGAAGGCGATCTGCTGCTCCCTGCTCATGGGCGCATGGGTGCCGATAGCGGGCAGAATATCCACCTGCGCCCCTGCAAGCAGCTCAGAATAGATCGCCGTGAGTATCCCCGCGCCGGAGTTCATGCGCGTAAAATCCGGGGGGATCAGCAGCACTTTCTTCAGGCTCCGGCCCTCAATGGACTGCGCAAGCGCCGCCCTGATCTCCTCATTGCTGAGGCCACCAAGTTCATTTTCTGTGATAATCATAGATTTATCTCCTCAAAATTCTTCCGCCAGCGCCAGCGCGTGCTCCCGCAGCATGGCCTCGCAGGCCGCCAGGAATGCCTCCGGGGCGATGCCGTTCACCTGCGCGCCCGTGCGCACCCGGAGCGAAACCGTGCCGCTGTCCTTCTCCTGGTCGCCCACGATGACGATGTAGGGCGTGAGCTCCTGCCGGAAGGCCTTGACTTTGTTGCCCATGGTGCCATTGCTGTGATCGACTTTCACGCGCAGCCCGGCCTGTTGCAGCTTGGCGGCTATCTCTTCGGCATAGGCCGCATGGATTTCTTCCTGTACAGGCACGATGCCAACCTGGAGCGGCGAGAGCCACAGCGGGAATTTGCCGGCGAAGTGCTCTATGATGATCCCGATGAAGCGCTCGAGTGATCCGAAAACCGCGCGGTGGATCATCACAGGGGTCTTCAGCTGGCCGTCGGGGTCGGCATACGTCAGGTTGAAGTTGCGGCATAGCTGGAAGTCCAGCTGGATAGTGGCGGTCTGCCACACGCGGCCCAGGGCGTCTGTCACCTTGATATCGATCTTCGGGCCGTAGAACGCGCCGCCGCCTTCGTCCACTTTGTATGTGCCGGCACCGTAGCGGGCGTCGAGCACCTGCTTCAGCTCGCGCTCGGCCTCATCCCAGAGGGCAATCTCCCCCATGAAATCGTCCGGCCGGGTGGAGAGGGTGGGGGACACCTTCAGCCCGAACACGTCGTAGAGCAAATCGGCGATGTCGAGGATGTCGTTGATCTCTCCGGGAATCTGCTCCTCCGTGACGAAGTTGTGGGAGTCGTCCTGGTGGAAGCCCTGCACGCGGAACAGGCCGTGCAGCGTGCCGGAGGGCTCCCTGCGGTGCACATGCCCGATCTCCGCGATGCGCAGCGGCAGATCCCGGTAAGACCGGGTTTTGCGTTGATAGGTCAGGATGGCGTTAGGGCAGCTCATGGGCTTCAGCCCGTAGACCTGCTCCTCGGAGAGCTTGACCAGGAACATGTTGTCCTGGTAGTGGTCCCAGTGCCCCGAGGTTTTCCACAGGGAATAGTGGTTGAGCTGGGGGCCCAGGATTTCAAGGTAGCCCCGGGTCTCGTGCACCTCCCGCCACAGCTTTAGCAGCGCGTTGTAGAGCTTGAGCCCGCCCGGCAGAAAATACGGCATACCCGGCGCTGTCTCGTCCAGGAAGAACAAGTCCAGCTGCGGGCCCAGCTTTCGGTGGTCGCGCTTTTGCGCCTCCTCCAGGAAGGTCAGATGGGCCTTGAGCCCCTGCTTATCCGGGAAGGCCCACACGTACACCCGCTGCAGCATGGGCCGCTTCTCGTCCCCGCGCCAATAGGCCCCCGCCACGGAGGCGATTTTAAAAGCCCAGGGCAGCAGGGCCTGCGCGTTCTCCGCGTGCGGCCCCCGGCAGAGATCGGCGAAGTCCTCCCCGGTGTAATACACCGAGATGACTTCATCCTCCGGCAGGCCCTCAATGAGCTCGGTCTTGTAGGCGTTGCCCGCGAAGAGCGCGAGCGCCTCGCCCTTGGAGAGCTCCCTACGGGTGAAGGCCTCGCGCCTGCGCAGCATCTCCGCCATCTTGGCCTCAATGGCGGGGAAATCGGCCTCGGAGATGGCGTGGGGCAGGTCGAAGTCGTAGTAAAAGCCATTGTCAATCGCGGGGCCTATGGCGAGCTGTACGTCCCCGAACAGCTCGCACACGGCCTTGGCCAGCACGTGCGCCAGGCTGTGGCGGCCCATCTCAATATTTTCCGGCATTGTGATCGCTCCTATCCAACAGTTACTTCCCAATAGTTTATCAAAAATCACGGGCAAATGCAAGCGTTTGAGGCAAAAATCTTGGCGTCCGGCGCGAAAAACGCGAAATTTAAAATTTTCTCTTGTGTTTATCGCGCGCAGCAGGTATAATGTAGAGAGATTACTCGCTTTGAAATTCGAAAGGGGCTTAAGATGATATGAAGACTGTGCAAAAATCCCTCTGCCTGCTGCTGGCCGCGGCGCTGCTGTGCGCGGCGCTGACCGTGGGCACGCAGGCCGCAGGCTGCGGCTGTAAAGAGATTCCCCGCGTGGGCGTTCCCGGCATAGGGGACGCGCTGTACCTCAACCCGGGTACGCCCGAGCAGACGGAGGTGCCCGTGGCGGATATGGAGGGCCTGCTGGCGCAGCTCGGGCCCATCGTGAGCGGCCTCGCGGGCGCCGCCCTGCGCCGGGACTGGGACAGGGCCGCAGACGCCTTTATCGCCCTGGCATGGGGGATGTTCGGCCACATGCGGGTGGGCCTCGACGGCAAGAGCGTGGAGCCCATCTATCCCATGCCCTGCGACGACCCGCATACAAAAGACCACAGGGAGGGCCGTGAATACACCTTCCGCTACGACTGGCGGCTGGATCCCTGGGAGGCCGCGGCCGACCTCAACGCCTATATCAAAGAGGTTAAAAAGGCCACGGGCCACAGCAAGGTGGCGCTGCTCTCCCACAGCCAGGGCGGCGTGGTCTGCATGGCCTACTTCGCCCGCTACGGCTACGGCGACATACGCGATTTTATCCCCCAGATGAGCGCCCACAACGGCCTGACCCTGGTGGGTGAATTGTTCAACAAAAACGTGGAGCTCGGCGCGGACGTCGCCCTGCAGTTCATGCGCAGCATGAACGGCGAGGGCGTCATGGCCCTGATGGGCCCCACGGCCAACCTCCTGCAGACCACGGGCCTGGCCGCGTGGCTCATCGGGGTGCTGGGCCTGGTGCTCGAAAACGTGCAGGACAGGCTCTTCGAGGAGGCGCTGCTGCCGCTGTTCGTGCAGTGGCCCGCCCTGTGGTCCTTCGTGCCCCACGAGTACTACGAATCCGCCAAAACGGCTCTCCTGAGCGACCCGAGATACGACGGCTTCAAAAAGATGATCGACACCATGCACTACAACGCCGGGGCGGGCTACAAGGCCGATACGCTCATCAAAAACGCCGTGAAGGCTGGGGTGCGCGTGTGCATCATCGCGGGCTACGGCTATACCTCCATGCCCTTCACGCCGAACCTGGACATCGACGCCGACGGCCTGATCGACACCGCCCGCGCGAGCTCCGGGGCCACCACGGCGGGCCTGTGGAACACCTTCCCCGCCGATTACGCGCAAAAAATCAAGGACGGCCACAACCACCTTTCGCCCGACGGCAAGATCGACGCCTCCACCTGCCTGCTGCCCGAGCAGACCTGGTTCCTGCGGGACCAGATCCACTTCTCCGGGGGCCACGGCGCGCTCAAGGACGCCATGATCTACAGCCCCACGCAGTTCACCGTCCACAGCGACAAGGAGTTCCCCCAGTTCCTCACCCTGACCGGCGGCGCGTTCGTGCCCAACACCCCCGTGCCCGTCCCGCCGCGCTCCACCCTCTTCGGCAGCGTTTTCATCTTCAACGCCATCCTCGGCCTGGTGCTCTGGGATTCCATCACCGGCTGACCGACCCCGCGGGGCCCGCCGCCCCGCTCCCGCGCGGACATGGCGGAATTGGCAGACGCGCCGGTCTTAGGAGCCGGTGGGCAACCGTCCGGGTTCGAGTCCCGGTGTCCGCACCACTACGACTAACCATAAGGGGCCTAGAGGCCTCTTGTGGTTAGTCTTTTGTCAAGCCGCGACGGCGACCACATCCCGGATACGGCCGAAGCTGACCTTCAGCCGCTCTGTTTGCTGTTTGTCCAACGAGGGCACGTTTACGTGCCCGACCATTTTGTAGTAAATCTCCACGTGCTGGGTCATGACGCCCTGCTCTTTTTCCCGGTGGTGCACCACGACTTTATCGATAAATTCCTGCACCATTTCCGG